>PFJX01000057.1 GCA_002784045.1 Hydrogenophilales bacterium CG_4_10_14_3_um_filter_63_21 | reverse complement strand
CGCTAGGCAAGAATCCGGGTGACGTTTGGGATATTCCAAATGTTAAAAGCAATCACGTCGAAAAAACCGAGCATCCCTGCCAGTTTCCAACAGAGTTGACTGACCGATTGGTTCTCTCCATGACTAATCCAGGAGATTGGGTATTCGATCCTTTCCTTGGGACGGGAACCACCATTGCCTCGGCTGTGCGTCACGGTCGCCGAGGCGCCGGAGCCGAGATACTCGGACGTTATGTCGCTATCGCGCGAGAGCGTGTCGCCTCCGCTATGGAAGGGACACTGCGCGTCCGCCCGATGGGACGCCCGAAATATGACCCGCTGGCCGCCGGTAATAGTCTGACCAAAGCACCTTGGGAAGCACACGAAAATCCGGAGGAGAAGCAGCTCCGTTTAATGCAAAACAGGGCACGCTACAACCATGAAAATCGTTGAAACCTATTCGCATCTCAACGGCCTGGAATTTCTTCTAGTTCACCAGCCATTGCTGTGGCAAGAAATTCAAGAGGTGATTGCCGCCGTGGATGGTCAGGCGTGTAAAAACAAGGTATCCAAAGAGAAACGTACAGAGGGCAAAGTATTTTTCAGCCCGGTCGAGATGAATCGGACCTTCAAGACTTTGCTCGGGGAGAAGCACTGGCACGAAAGCCGGGTGAGTTATTGGGTTACTAAAGATGCGCGTCTTATACGAAAGACACTGACCATGCCACCTGAAGAGCAAAAACGCGAAATTGAAGCGTCTGGGGCCACAGCAATTTTCAGCTACAACCAGACGGATTTCGTGAAAGACCGCGTAGCAGTAGAAGTTCAATTCGGAAAATATTCTTTCGTGGCCTACGACCTCTTCGTCAAACACCTCGCCTTCTACATTGGCGATCAAATTGATGTCGGTATCGAAATACTCCCCATGAAATCGTTGCAGGCACAGATGAGTTCCGGCGTGCCATATTACGAAGGCGAGCTTTATAACGTGGTCAGACAAGGACGCGGAGTACCTGCCGTACCGCTCATTCTGGTGGGGATCGAACCATGAAAATCCACCTCAAGAACGGCCGCGTCATCGACCCCTCCAGCGGCCTGGACAGCATTCAGGACGTCTACGTCGCCGCCGGGCACATCCAGGCACTGGGCCAGGCGCCGGCCGATTTCCATGCCAATCAAGTGCTCGACGCGACCGGGCTGATCGTCTGTCCCGGCCTAGTCGATCTGTCCCTGCGCCTGCGTGAGCCGGGGCTGGAATACATCGCCGGGCTGGAGTCCGAGATGCACGCGGCGGCGGTGGGCGGGGTGACTTCGCTGGCCTGCCCGCCGGATACCGATCCGCCCCTGGACGAGCCGGGCCTGGTGGAAATGCTCAAGTTCCGCGCCCGCAACATGCCAGGGCCGCGAGTCTATCCGGTGGGGGCGCTGACCCGTGAACTCAAGGGTGAGCGCCTCACCGAGATGGCGGAATTGAATGAAGCCGGCTGCATCGCTTTCAGCCAGGCCGACGCGCCGCTGATCGACACCCAGGTGCTGCTGCGCGCCCTGGAATACGCCGCCACCTTCGACCTGCCGGTGTGGTTGCGCCCGCAAGACCCGCATCTGTCGCGCAATGGGGTTGCCCATGACGGCGTGGTGGCCGCGCGACTGGGACTGCATCCGATTCCCGTGCCGGCGGAAACCGTGGCGCTGGCCACCATCCTGCTACTGGTCCGGGAAACCGGGGCACGCGTGCATCTGTGCCGGTTATCCAGCCGCGCCGGGGTGGAGATGGTGCGACAGGCCAGGAGGGACGGCTTGCGGGTGACCTGCGACGTGGGCATCCACCACGTGCATCTTTCCGAGATGGACACCGCCGACTTCAATGCCAACTGCCATCTGGTGCCGCCGCTGCGCAGCCAGCGCGACCGCGATGCCCTGCGCCAGGCGCTGAAGGACGGCGTGATCGACGCCATTTGTTCCGACCATGCGCCGGTGGACGAGGACGCCAAGGAATTGCCCTTCCAGGAAGCCGAAGCGGGCGCCACCGGGGTCGAGCTGCTGCTGCCGCTGACCCTGAAATGGGCGGGTGAGACCGGCCTGTCGCTGGCCCGAGCACTTGGTTTCATCACCTATCGTCCCGCCGCCATCATGGGGGTGAATGCCGGTCAAATCGCGGTCGGCCGGCCCGCCGACCTGTGCCTGTTCGACCCCGATGCGGCCTGGATCGTCAGCCCCTCCAGCCTGGCCAGCCTGGGCAAGAACAGCCCCTATCTGGGCCTGGAGATGCTCGGCCAGGTACGCTACACGATCATCGACGGCCACCTCGACTTCAAGCGCGGCCGGGCTGGCAACGGCGCTTGATCCGGCGGATTTTGTTCCCAACACCGTATCCGGGTTAAAAGTTTCCCAGGAATGGCTCATGCGTACTGAAACCCCGAACACCCGCTACCTCAAGGATTACACGCCCCCCGCCTGGCTGGTCGACACGGTCGATCTCCATGTCGCGATCCATGCTGGCCACACCGAAGTCCGCGCCAGGATTGCCTGCAAACGCAATCCGCTGGGGGCCGGCGGCGCCCTCGTTCTGAATGGCGAGGAGCTCGCGTTGCAGGCGGTCAGGCTCGACGCCGCCGCGCTCGACCCCTCGTGCTACACGCTGACCGATAACACGCTGGCCATCGTGGGCGTGGATTCCGACCCGCTACCCGATGCCTTCGTGCTGGAAACCGTCGTGCGCATCAAGCCGGACAGCAACACCCAGCTCTCCGGCCTCTACCGTTCCCGTGACGGCTACTTTTCCCAATGCGAGGCCGAGGGATTCCGCCGCATCACTTTTTTTCCGGACCGGCCCGACGTGATGGCGCGCTACACCTGCACCATCGAGGCTGAACGCGAGCGCTTCCCGCGTTTGCTGTGCAACGGCAACCGGGTCGCTTCCGGCGTCAGCGAAGGCGATGCCTCACGCCACTGGGCGCGCTGGCAAGACCCGTTCGCCAAGCCCTGCTACCTGTTCGCGCTGGTCGCCGCGAAGCTGGACCTGCTGGAGGATGAATTCGCCACCCGCTCCGGCCGCGCGGTTCGCCTCGCGGTGTATGTCGAACCTGGCAAGCTCGACCAGTGTGGCCACGCCATGGCGGCGCTGAAAAAAGCGATGCGCTGGGACGAGGATCGCTTCGGCCTGGAGATGGACCTCGACCACTACATGATCGTCGCAGTGGGTGACTTCAACATGGGGGCGATGGAGAACAAGGGCCTCAACATTTTCAACACCAAGTACGTGCTGGCCCGCCCCGACACCGCGACCGACAGCGACTACCAGGCTATCGACCGCGTCGTCGCCCACGAATACTTCCACAACTGGACCGGCAACCGCGTCACCTGCCGCGACTGGTTCCAGCTCTCGCTGAAGGAGGGCCTCACCGTCTTCCGCGACCAGGAATTCGGCGCCGACACGCATTCGCGCGCGGCCACCCGCATCCAGGAAGTGCGCGGCCTGCGCGTCGGCCAGTTTCCGGAGGATGCGGGGCCGATGGCGCATCCAGTGCGCCCGGCCTCCTACGCCGAGATCAACAATTTCTACACCGCCACGGTGTATCAAAAAGGCGCCGAAGTCGTGCGCATGATCCAAACGCTGATTGGGCGCGCGGCGTTTCGCAATGGCATGGATCTGTATTTTCAGCGCCACGACGGCCAGGCCGTCACTTGCGAGGACTTTGTCGCCGCCATGGGGGATGCCTCAGGCGTCGACCTCACCCAGTTCCGCCGCTGGTACGCCCGCGCCGGCACGCCGCGCCTGCAAGCCGAAGGCATTTGGGACGAGGCGATGCAACGCTACACGCTGACCCTCACGCAAAGCCTCGCCGCCACCGCCTACGAGCAACGTCTCCAGGCAGCGGGCGTGCAGACCGACGCCGGCCCGCTGCACATTCCGGTGGCCCTCGGCCTGGTGCTGCCGGAGGGTGCGGATGCGCCGCTACGCCTGGCCGGTGAGCCCGCGCCGCGGGGTACCACGCGCGTGCTTTCCCTGACCGAGATGAGCCAGA
This sequence comes from Hydrogenophilales bacterium CG_4_10_14_3_um_filter_63_21, assembly GCA_002784045.1. Lineage (GTDB taxonomy): Bacteria > Pseudomonadota > Gammaproteobacteria > Burkholderiales > Thiobacillaceae > PFJX01. The sequence goes on along the minus strand of PFJX01000057.1, from coordinate 29,859 downwards.
CCTTCGTCTTCGAGGATGTTCCGGCCGTGCCCGTCGTCTCGCTGCTGCGCGATTTTTCCGCGCCGGTACGGCTCGACCTTGAGCAGACAGATGCCGAACTCGCCCACCTGATGGCGCACGATTCCGATGCGTTCAACCGCTGGGAGGCTGGCCAGCGCCTCGCCACCCGCGTCCTGCTCGCCGGCATTGCCGTCGGTGGCGAGGGTACGGCCTGGATACCCGAGGCCTTCGTCGCCACCTGTGGCCGCGTCCTCGACGCCGGCCTGAATCTGGCTAACGGCGGCGATCCCGGGCTGGCCGCCGAAGCTCTGGTATTACCGGCCGAGCAGGTGCTGGCGGAAGAGGTGGCTGGCCGCGGCCAGGCCATCGACCCCGAGTCGATCCACCGCGCCCGGGTCAACCTGCGGCGCCACCTCGCCACCCAACTGCGGGGCCGCTTCGAAACCCTTTGGGCTGCACTCGCCCCCAGCGAACCGTACGCCCCGGACGGCGCCCAGGCTGGCCGCCGCGCCTTGCGCAACCTGTGCCTCGGCATCCTCGCGGAAAGCGACGAGGCCTATTTGCGGGCCTCGGTGTTGCCGCGTCTGCTGGCCCAGTTCGAGCAGGGAGGCAACATGACCGACGTGATCGCGGCGCTGGCCAGCCTCGCCAATCTCGATCTACCCGAACGCGAGACCACCCTCGCGGCGTTCTACAGACGCTGGCACGACGAAGCCTTGGTGGTCGACAAGTGGCTGTCGGTGCAGGCGACATCCATCCTGCCTGGCACCACGGCGCGGGTGCGCGAACTCCTGCGCCACCCGGCCTTCGACCTGAAGAACCCGAACAAGGTCTATGCCCTGGTGCGCGGCTTCTGCGCCGCCAACCCGCGCCACTTCCACGCGCTCGACGGCAGCGGCTACCAGTTGGCGGCCGACGTCATCATCGAACTACAGGCGATCAACCCGCAGGTGGCTTCGCGCCTGGCGCGCTCGTTCGACCGCTGGCGCCAGTTCGATGCCGTGCGCCAGGGCCACGCGCGCACCGCGCTGGAGCGGATCAAGGCCTGCGAGGGCCTGGCGAAAGACGTCGCCGAGGTGGTCGGCAAGGCCTTGAACCTGGATTGTCCATTAACGTGAAACAGCCAAAAAATGGCTGCCAAGTCGCTGTTTATACCCTTCGGTAGCCGCGATGCGCCGGCATGCGCAAAGGAGAGACGCTCGCCAAAACCACACGCCTTACTTTTGCGGGGAGCCGAAGCTCGCTCAGTGCGCTTCTACGCCGGGGCCGAAGTAGCGGTAGCCCATGCGCATCTGGCGGCTGACTTCGAAGCGCTTCTTGTCGGCGCCACTGGCGAAGCTGGCGGCGATGCTGTTGAAGGCCTGCTCCGCCCAGGCGCCGTCGAGCAGCAGATCGGATACGCCTTCGGCCCAGCGCAGCTTGTCGGCGGCCGAGGCCAGCTTGGCGCCGCAGGCGCTCATCAGCGGAGCGATTTCGGACTTGGGCAATTCATAGGATTTCAGGCGGTTAGCCAGTTGCACGCAGGTGTCGCCGTTGCCACAGGCGGCAGCGGCCTGGGCGAACAGGGCATTGGCGGCGGTGTGGTCACCGATGTCGCGGTACAGCTTGGCGATATGGGCCAGCGCGTAGTGATCCTTGGCGCGGCTGGCGGCATCCCCCAGCAGCTTGGCGGCGAGCGCGGAGTCGCCCAGGGCGGTCTGCACGGTTTCGGCCATCTTGGTGTAGTCGTAGGGGTTGTCGCCGAGCGCGCGCTCGGCCACGAACACGCAGGCGCGCGCCTTGCCATACGCGGTGTCCTTCAGTTCGCCAGCGCAGGTCATGATGATCTCGCGGAACCAGACGAAGTCGGCGGCGGCGGCCACGCTTTCATCCAGCAGCTTGCCCAGCCAGGGCTTGTCGCCAAGGCGGTCGACGGCCAGGATCAGGGGCTTGAAACGGGCGAAGTGGAAAGCGCCTTCGCCGCGCATCAGGTCTTCGGCGGAGGTCAGCAGCTTGGAAGCGTAAGAGGCGTCATCCAGTTCCGCCATGATGCGGTCGGCCAGGCCGATGAACTGCTTGACCGTCTTGGCCTTTTCTTCCTCGTTCTGGATGGCGACATACTTGGCCTGGTTGGCTTCGCGCTTGGCCAGACGATCCTTCAGGCGGGTCGCGCGCTCGACATCGGTGGCGGCGTGTTTGTCCACCGCCTCGACAATTTTGCGCATGTCGTCGAGGTTGTTCACGGCATCCTCGGCGCGGGTCAGCATGTCGGCCACTCCGGCGGCATTGCCACGGGTGGCGTTGGCTTCGACCAGTTGCAGAAACTCGCCGGTGCTCTGGGCGATGGCACTGCCCTTGGCCAGCACGGCCTGGGTAAAGGTTTCGTTGCCGGCGGCGGCGGCCAGCACCTGCATCAGGGCGGTGAAATTCTTGGCGGAGTCGAGCGCCTTGTCGTACAGCGCGCCGGCGGCGGCCGGGTCGATTTCGCCCATCGCGCCGGACAGCACGATCAGGTCGGCCGGGTTACCGTACTTGGCCGCGCCTTCGTTGATGATTTCCACGGCTTTCGATTGATCGCCGCCGCTGGCCAGCATCTTGGCCAGGCGCGCGAAGTCACCGGCGCGGCCGGCCTTGGTTTTGATCTTGTCGGCGATCTGGCCGAACAGGGTGGCGTCGTTCAACTCGGCCACCACGGCGGCCAGCCCGTAGAGTTCTTCGGTGGCTGAAACTTCCTTCAGGGCACCGGCGAGCGCACGGCCGGCCGCGGCGGCATCCCCCAGCGCCAGCCACTGGCCCATGCCCACGGCCACTTTCTCGCTGCCGTCCATGGCGAAGTCGGCACCCTGGCCGAGCATGTCCTTGGCCTTTCCGGCCTCACCCAGCGCCTGGTAGCCAATGGCCAGGGCGACGAAATCCTTGGTGAACATGGCGTCACCGGCGACCTTGTCGAGCGCGGCTTTCGCGCCGGCGTCGCCGGCGAAGGCGGCGCCGCTCAGGAGTTCCTTGGCGTAGGCCATATCGGCCGGCGCCTCGAAGGCTTCGCGGGCAAGGGCGAACAGATCGGCGGCGCTGGAAGCAGTGGCGGCGCGGGCGGCCAGGGTGTCACGGGTAGCCATAAGACAACTCCTTGAGAATTTAAGGAAAACGGTGATGGGTAGTGCCCCCGGCTCGGGAGCGGCATCCGAGCCCCCCGAGAAGGCCAAGTCAACCCTGGGGCGGTCCAGCGATTGACTTGATGAGCGTGATGGCGCGCGAGTTTACCGAGGCGCCCCCGCGCTGTCAGCGAAGCTTTGTTTATGGGCCGATGGCGGGGGTTTATGAGCATTTCGCCATGGCGATCTTGTCGCGCGCCGATTTCCGCGATAATTCCCGAATCTTTTCAAGCCTTTTTCGGTGCCATGTCTATCGCCCAGTTGTTGGTCCGTCTGGCTTATCGGCTGCAAGCGTCCGACCGGCATGGCCGCCTCAAGGGCTTCTTTCGCAAGCTGCTGACCGATCCGCGCTCGCATCGCCGAGCGCTGTTCGACGCCTTCATGCTGGTGCTGGTGCTGTCCAGCGTGATGCTGCTGATCTATGGGGTGCGCCACCCGCTAGGGCCCTGGGCCGATCTGTTCGAGGCCTTGGTGGTGGCGGTGTTCGTTAGCGAGTACCTGTTGCGTATGTGGCTCTACAACGACAGCCACACGATCCTCATCGAACACTGGGAACGCGCGGAACTGATGGGGCTTCCGTTCAATACTGGCGCGGCGCTATGGGCCGTGCTGCGGCGAAAATTGGCTTACATGAGTTCACCCCTGGCCATCATCGACCTGCTGGCGATCCTGCCCAGTTATCGGCCGCTGCGTTTCCTGCGCTTGTTTCTCCTGTTCCGCCTGTTCAAGCTGTTCCGTTATGCGCGCAGCCTGAGTGCCTTCGGCGAGGTGCTGGTGGAAAAGCGCTTCGAGCTTTACACCCTGTCCCTGTTCGTCGGCTCGGTGGTGCTGATCGCCACGGTGGCCATCTATCTGTTCGAGGCCCAAGCCCCGGGCAGCCAGGTACTCACCCTGATGGACGCCCTCTACTGGGCAGTCGTCACCCTGACCACGGTCGGCTACGGCGACATCGTGCCGACCACCACGGAAGGCCGCGTGGTGGCGATGGTGCTGGTGTTCGCCGGCATCGGCGTGATTTCCTTCGCCACCTCCATCATCGTCATGGCCTTCCAGGAGAAGATGCGCGATCTGCGCGACAACCGGGTCTATGCCGAGGTGGAGCGCAAGTCCGACCTCACCATCGTGTGCGGTTTCGGGCGCATCGGCCAGGTGGTGGCGGAGCGCCTGGCCGCCGCGCGCGAGCCCTTCGTCATCGTCGACAAGCAAGTCGAGAGCATTGAACTCGCGCGCCGGCGCGGCTTTCCGGCGGTGGCCGGGGACGCCACCGATAGCGCCCTGCTCGCCAATCTCGGCCTCGGCCGCCAGGCCTCGCGCATCCTCTGCCTGACCCATGACGACGTGAGCAACGTCTATATCACCCTCACCGCGCGCCAGGTGTCGCCCGACATTCTCATCATCTCCCGCGCCAACAAGGCGGAAACGGTGAAGAAGCTCACCCAGGCGGGCGCCACCCACGTCGTGCGGCCGTATGAGGTGGTGGCGCGCATGGCGGCGGAATTCATCGGCCAGCCGGTGGCGTTCGACGCCCTCTACGATGTGGTCACGCGCGCCGTCGGGGTGTTCCTGGAGCCGCTACCGGTGCGCGCGGGCGACTGGCTGGCGCTGCGGCGCATCGGCGCGATCGACTTCGCCGCCCAGCACTTGTTGCTGTTCGGCGTGATCCGCCCGCACACCTCCCCTGGCGAAAGCGGCCACCGCCGCTATGACCTCGCGGGCCGCCATTTCTACTTCAACCCGGGCCCGCGCCTGCAACTGCGCGCGGGCGACATCCTCATGCTCATCGGCTATCAGGCCAGCCTGGCACAGTTCCATGAACAAGCCAGCCGACGAAAAAACATATGACCCCCAGATTCGCCCTGTTCGGCTGCAACCCGCTGGCCATCGAGGTGGCCTGGCGCCTGTCGCTGGCGCGGCTGCCCTTCGCCATGCTCGACCGCGATGCCGGGCGGGTCGAGGCAGCACGCCAGGAAGGCCTTGCCGCCGAGCGCATCGACTACACCGACGACGCCGCCCTGCGCGCCGTGGGCATCGGTAGCCATATCGAAGGCGTGTTCTGCCTGCTCGGAGAGGATTCGGAAAATGTGTTCCTGGCGATCTCCGCGCGGGCGCTCGACCCCGCGCTGCGTATCGTCGCCGTCTGCCAGGCGCCGGAAGCCGCCGCCAAACTGCTCGCCGCCGGCGCCGACAAGGTGGTGGACCCCTACGAAATCAGCGGCGCCCGCGTGCACGAATTGATCGAACGCCCGGAAGTGGTGGAACTCATGGAACAAACGGTGTTCGGCCTGCAAGACCTCAACATCGCCGAAGTCACCATTCCCTCCGGCTCCTGGCTGCATGGCGTGTACCTCTCGGAACTGCGCCGGCACATGCAGCAGAACGTCATCCTGCTCGGCGTGGTGGATCTGGAGCGGGGCAAGGAACTGATCTTCAGCACCCGCGGCATCGACCACCACCTGGATTTCAACGACGTCCTGGTCGTCATCGGCCCGAGCAAAGAGGTCGAGACTTTCCGCGCCATGATCGAAAACGCCCTCCCGCCGGCCTTTGACAGATAATCCCTTGACAGATAATCCCGCCCTACCCTACGGAATATTTTCGCGAATGGCCTATTGGCCTATGACACCGCCACGCCTTTCCCTGGATAACGCGCCGTCACCCCGCCGCTTCTCGATGCGGCGGAGCGGATTGGCGGCCATCCTGGCCTTGTTGCTCGCGCTGCTCCTGCTGCTCGCCGAGGCTGGCGCGCTGGCGCATGGCTACATGCACTTCCCGGATCAGACCAGCGGCGACGAGCCGGTGTGCGCACAGTGCCTGGCCTTTGCCGCGCTGGGCGCGGGCGCGGCCAGCGCCCCGCCGACCTGGTCCGCGCCTGCGGCAACCTTTTCCTTCGACGCCCTGATTCCGCTGGCGTCACCCACGGCCTTTCGGCCCACCTACCAGAGCCGCGCGCCGCCGAGTCCCAACAGGTAATTCTTCCGGCCTACCCCGTGTAGCCCCACGCGCACCGCCACGGAGTGCGTTGGCGCACGGCGCACCCTACCTGATTGCCAAGGATTCACCATGTTCAAGCCACCCCTGCTCGCCGCCGCTTTGGCGTGCGCGCTGCCCCTGCCGGCCGCGGCCGTCACGGATGCCGATTTGGCGCAACTGCGCGCCGAGTTCGATCAGAAACTCAAGGAAATCCAGGCCGCCTATGAAGCCCGCCTGGCGGAAATGGAAGCGCGCCTGGCGCCACCGACTGCCAACCCCGAGCCAGCCACCAGCCCGCCGGCCAGCGCCGCCAACCCCGAGCTGTCGCTGATCCTGCAAGGCAGTTACGCGCAGAGGAAAGCGGGCGAGCGCCGGCCCACGGGCTTCTTGCAAGATGCCGGGATTGGCACGCCCAGGCGCGGCTTTTCCCTGAACGACACCGAGTTGATTCTGGCGGCCAACATCGACCCCTATTTCCGCGGCCTGGCCAATGTGATCCTGGCCGACGGCCAGGCGATCGTGGAGGAAGCCTGGTTCCAGACCCTCGCACTCGACCACGGCCTGACCCTCAAAGGCGGCCGCTTCATCTCCGGTATCGGCTACGCCAACGAGCAACACCCGCACGCCTGGGATTTCGCCGACAACAACCTGATGGTCCAGACCCTGTTCGGGGAGCACCTGGTGCAGGATGGCCTGCAACTCAAATGGCTGGCGCCGGTGGATACCTTTGTTGAACTCGGTGCGGAAATCGGACGCGGCAGCGCCTTCCCCGGCTCCGAAGCGGGTGGCGACAAGAACGGCGCTGGCGCCTGGACGATCTTCGGCCATGTCGGCGGCGATGTCGGCGAATCGAATGCCTGGCGCGCCGGCCTGTCCTGGCTGTCGGCACGGCCACGCGAACGGGAAAGCCTGCTGCTGAATAACACCGGCATAGACACCCTCAACCTGTTCAGCGGCCGCTCGAACACCTGGATCGCGGATTTCATCTGGAAATGGGCGCCGGACGGCAACCCGAAGGAACGCAACTTCAAATTTCAGAGCGAATACTTCCAGCGCAATGAAACGGGTGAACTGGTCTACGACAGCGCCGGCGCCCCTTCACCCGGCGCCTACCGCGCCCGCCAATCCGGCTGGTATGCGCAAGGGGTTTACCAGTTCATGCCGCACTGGCGCGCCGGCCTGCGTTACGACCGCTTGAACCAGGGCAACCTGGATTACGGCGCCAACAACGCCCGTTTGCTGCCGGCCGCATACAGCCCGAACAAGTGGAGCCTGATGGCCGACTACGCGCCGAGCGAGTTCTCGCTATTCCGCCTGCAACTGGCGCGCGACCGCTCGATGCAGGGCAACCCGGACGACAGCCAGATCAGCCTTCAATACCTCTACAGCCTGGGCCCGCACGGCGCACACAAGTTCTGAACCAGGCGACACAGCGGAGGGTGCGCACGGTGCACCCTTCGTAATTCATCCAAAGGAATCCACATCATGTTTATCCGATTCATTTTCCTGACTCTGCTGCTGACGGCCAATGCCGCTCAAGCCGCCCTCAACGTCCTCGCCTGCGAACCGGAATGGGCGTCACTGGCCCAGGAACTGGCCGGCGACCTGGCGCGCATCACGTCCGCCACCACGGCGCGGCAAGACCCGCATCACATCGAGGCGCGGCCATCCTTGATCGCCCGCGCGCGCAACGCCGATCTGCTGGTCTGCACCGGCGCCGAACTGGAAATCGGCTGGCTGCCGCTGTTGCAGCGGGAATCCGGCAATGCCCGCATCCATCCCGGGCAGCCGGGGTATTTCGAGGCGGCGGCGCAAGTCCGCCTGCTGGAGAAAACCGGCAGCGCCGACCGCGCCCAGGGGGATGTGCATCCCGGTGGCAATCCGCATTTGCAGGCTGACCCGCGCAATCTGCTGAAAGTGGCGAATGCGCTGGCGCCGCGCCTGGCGCAACTGGACCCGGCCAATGCCGCCGTGTATGCCGCACGCAACCAGGACTTCCAGAAACGCATGGCGGCGGCCATCGCGCGCTGGGAGAAGGACGCCGCCGGCTTGCGCGGCGTGCCGGTGGTGGTGCATCACAAGAGCTGGAGCTATCTCGCCGACTGGCTGGGCCTGAAAGTGGTGGCGGACCTGGAACCCAAGCCGGGCATCGAGCCTTCGGTGTCCTCGCTTTCCAGCCTGCTGCAGCGGCTCAAGGCGCAACCGGCGCGGCTGATCCTGCGCACCGCCTATCAGTCGCCCAAGCCCTCCGAATGGCTGGCCAAGCGTGCCGGCATGGCCGCTGTGGAATTGCCCTACACCGTGGGCGGCTCGGTGGCGGCGCAAGACTTGTTCAGCTTGTTCGACGACACGCTGGCGAAGCTGAGGGGAGCGCTGAAATGAATCTCGCCTCCCTCGAACCCGCCATCCTCCTGCCCGCCTTCGTGGCGGGACTGCTGGTGCTGGCCAGCCATGTGCCGCTCGGCCAGGCGGTATTGCGGCGCGGCATCGTTTTCCTCGATCTCGCCATCGCCCAGATCGCCGGCCTGGGCGTGGTGATCGCCCATAGCCTGGGCGGCGAGGACAGTCCTTGGCTCACTCAAGCCGGCGCCGTCACGGCGGCCTTGCTTGGCGCCTTGTTCCTGCGCCACATGGAAAAGACCGCTGGCGCCAGACAGGAGGCAATCATCGGCGTCACCTTTGTCGCCGCCGCCTGCCTGGCGCTGATCCTGATGAGCCATGACCCGCACGGCGCGGAGCATCTGCAAGACCTGTTGGTGGGGCAGATCCTGTGGACCACCTGGAACGGATTGCTGCCGCTGGCAGCGGTCACCGCGCTGGTGCTGGCGGCCTGGTTCGGCCTTGGCTGGCGCGCCTCGCCGCTCGGCTTTTACCTGTTGTTTGCCGTCAGCATCACCGCCTCGGTGCAGGTGGTCGGCATCTATCTGGTGTTCGCCAGCCTGATCGTGCCGGCCTTGGCGTCCGGAGAACGTCTGGCGCGCGCTTATGCCATCGGGGCAGCCGGCTATGCGCTCGGCCTGATCGCGTCCGGCCTGTTCGATCTGCCCTCGGGTGCGGCCATCGTGCTGGCCTTGGTGGTGGTGGCTGGGCTGGCGGCTGGCGCGAGAAAAATATAGCCGCCAACCGCCAAACCGATCCCCACTTGATACCGGACGAATCCGCCTGCTCCCACAACCGTTCCAGTGGCGATGCCAAACCGGTTCAGAACAGGGGGTTGTCGCCTTCCTGCCAGGTCCAGCCGGATTTCCTGGTCTTCGGGGTAGGCGGTGGAGCGCGCGGCGGGGGCGGCGGATCCGGCTTGTCCATTTGTGGCGGTGGCGGAGCGGGCGGCGGTTCTGCGTGTTCCGGCTCGGGGCGGGCTGCCGTCTTGGCGGTGGGTTTGGCCACCGGCTTGGCGGGAACGGGCTTGCGCACCGCCGGCTTCGCGGCGGCAATCGGCTTTTTCGCGGCTGGCGTGGCCGCCGCGGGCGCGGCCAGCGGGGTTCCTGGCGGCGGCAGGGCTTCGACCTTGGGCAGTGCGCCGCTGGCGACATCGGCTTCACTATCAAAGGCGAGCGCCAGCTCATCCCAGCCCGGCTCCGGCTTTTCGCTGCCCAGCACCATGCCGCGCAGGGCGGGTTCCATGTCTTTCACGATCTGCACGGCGATGGCGCTGGTGAAGTGGTAGTCCGCCGCCGCTTCGCCCGGCACAAACACGGTCATCACCCCGAAGAACCGCGTGCCCAGGTAGAAGGCGAACGTCGCGGTGCGGTTCATGACTTTCGATTCGATGACCTGGCCGCGCGCGGAATAGACCTCGAGGCGGTGGTCGCCGGTGCCGGTCTTGCCGCCGATCGGCAGGGTGCTGCCGTCGCCCAGGGCGAAGGCGCCGCGTAGCCGCCGCGCGGTGCCCTGTTCCACCACATTCGCCAGTGCCCGCTTCACCACGCTCGCAACGACGACCGGGAAGATGCGCTGTGGCACGGGACGCTTGCGCTTGAGCAGCGTGTGGTAGGGCGTGCCGGCGGCGAATTCCAGGCGAGTCAGGGTGATCGGCGGCAGTTTTTCACCGTCGTTGAGAATCACCCCCATCAACTCGGCCAGGGCGGCCGGGCGGTCGGCCGAGGAGCCGATGGCGGTGGCATAGGACGGCACCAGGCTGCCGAAGGGGTAGCCGAGGCGGCGCCAGCGCTTGTGGATTTCCTGGAAGGCTTCGATTTCCAGCAAGGAGAGAATGCGGATGTCCTGCGCGTTCTTGTGGCTGGTGTTGAGCAGCCAGCCATAGACATCGATCCGTTCCTGAAAGCTGGCCTTGACGATTTCCTTCCAGCCGGCGCCGGGATGGGCGCGCAGATAGGCCACCAACCAGAGTTCCAGGGGGTGAATCTGGGCGATGTAGCCGCGGTCGGCGAGGTTGAATTTGTCCGGGCCGTAGGTTTCATACAGGTATTGGTAGTCGCCCTCGTCGAGGCTGGCGGGATTGTTGAGACGCGCTTTCAGGAAATCGGTGAGGGCCGCGACATCGGCATTCGGTTCCAGATAGCGGAACACGGCGGCCAGGCGCTTGGGGTTGGCGGTGAGATGGTTGAGCAGCGCCTCGGTCGCCGCCGCAGGCTGCAACCCTTTGTATTTCTTGTTGAAGCGGGCGAGATAAGCCTTGCCTTCCTTGTCGGCGAAGCGTTTCAGATAAACCTCGCGCCGGGGGTCATCGGGGTCGGCCAGGATTTGCGCGGCGCCCTCGGGATCGCGGTACATGAAGTGGCGCACCAGATCGCGCATCAGGCGGATGAAGGGCAGGTTCACGGAATTCTGGGTGGCCTCCCACAAGTCCATCACCTTGTGGTCGTCGGGGCTGTGGAAATTGTGGAAATGGTGCACCCCGCCGCCGGTATAGAAGGCTTCCGCCGGGCTGGCGGAATAGGTCCGCGCCATCGCCGCTTCCAGCATGGCGGGAAGCGATTTGTCCTCGGCTTGTAGCAGATAGTCGCGCACCCACCGCAGCAACATATCCTTGTCGGCAATTTTCAGCTTGAGCAGCTCGGCGCGGGGCGCGGCGGCGTACTGATCATGCAGCTCGGTAACCAGTTGCAGGTAGGTGATGAGGGTGCGCAGCTTGGCCGAGGAGCCCATGTCCAGCTTGGCGCTCTTGTTGATGTCGAAGGGCTGATTCAGGTTATCAGCCTGCACCCGCAACAGGGCGCCCTCCTCGCTGTTCTCGTAGAGGGTGAAGCTGTAGATAGGTTTGGAGAGATCATTTTCCGGCGCCAGCAGGTAGTGCCCATAGAGGCCAGCGGCCTCCACCACCACCGGGTCGGACAGGCGGCGCAGGAAATCCGAAACCGTTCTTTGGGTGGCCCCATGCAGGGTGGCGCTGGCCTTCAGGTCGAGGCGATCGAGGTCATACAGGCGCGCCACCCCCAGGCGTTCCGCGACTTCCACGCGCAGGGTGCTGGCCGCCTTGTTCTCGGCGAAGCCGCCATTCGCGGATTTCTTGCCGCCATGGTTCTGGAACACGATTTTTTCGCGCAGGGCGAGATCGCGGAAGGCCGGCGTAATGACGTGCGCGGCCGCGAGCAGGCGCAAATGCGTATCGGCATAGGCATTCAGGCTGCGGCGCCCACTCAGCAGGTGATACGAGGGCTTGCGCTGCGAAATCAGGAGGGCCAGCACATGCTTGTAGGCGCGCGCCGCTTCCGCTGTCTCGCGCGGCCGCATCAGCGACTGGTTGACCCGGGAGAAAGCGAGGCCGAACCAGCCCTCCAGCCCTTCGCCGATGCCGTTGACCTCGCCAAAGCCGGGCGCGGCCGAGAGGGGCACGGTATTGAGATAATCCAGGACGATGCGGCGGCGGGTGGCGCGCGTGTCCTCGCCATCCAGATAGGCGCGCAGCGAGGCGGAGGCCATCTGGGTGAGCTTGTCGGTCGCCGTCATGGTCAGGCCGTCGGGCGAGTGGCGATATTTCTCGATCTGGGTGGCCAGAGTGGAGCCGCCCGGAACATTGCGAGAGGGGTCCACGGTCTGGATCGCCTTTTCCATCACGGCCTCGGCCAGGCGGTCCCATTCCACGGCGGGGTTGCGCTGCGGGTGGTTGGGGTCGAGCAGTTCGCGGTTTTCGATGAACAACAGGGTGTTGGCGATCAGCGGCGGCACGGCGGTGAAATCGGCGTAGGCATAGCGCGGAAAACGCGCCTCATAGAGGCCACGCCCGCTGCAATCGAGCAGAGACAGGCCAGTGACGGATTTTTCCTTGTATGGCAGGTAGAGGCCGTAATCGAAAATGCGCGCCATATCCGGCGAGATGCGCGCCTGCGCGGTGACTTCGAAATCCTGTCCCTTCAGTTTGCGCACGAACTCCGGCAGCCTGGCATAGCCGGTGCGCAGGTTGTAGGGACCATACTTCGGTACGCGCGGAGCGGCGGCCTCACCCGCTTCGATCTGGAACGTCAGGCGCTTGCCATAGCCCGCCAGCAACATCGCCTGGAACGGCGAGGCGATCATTTCATAGGCGGCGATGACCGCGCCGACAATCAGCGCCAGCACGATCAGCACCCCGATCAAAAAGCGGCGTTTCTTGCGCTTCATCGGGTCAGGCGGAAGTTGCCGAGGCGGCGACGCGGGCGCCTCGCTCGCTTCAGGCGCGGCGGTATCGGAATCGGATTGCATCGGCGCTTAAGTCTGGAACTCGCCCAGCCAGTCGCGTGGACGCAGAAAGTCGCTGTACAGGCGCGCTTCCTCGCTGCCCGGTTCTGGCTGCCAGTCGTAGCGCCATTTCACGATGGGTGGCATGGACATCAGGATGGATTCGGTGCGGCCGCCGGATTGCAGTCCGAACAGGGTGCCGCGGTCGAACACCAGATTGAATTCCACATAACGCCCGCGCCGGTAAGCCTGGAAATCGCGTTCGCGCTCGCCATAAGGCATCTCGCCACGACGCTCGACGATGGGCAGATAAGCCGCCAGGAAATGATCGCCCACACTCCCGGTGAGGTTGAAACAGTGCTCGAAGCCGCCCGCGGAGAGATCGTCATAGAAGATACCGCCGATGCCGCGTGGTTCGTTGCGGTGCTTGAGAAAGAAATACTCATCGCACCCCCGCTTGAAGCGCGGGTAGCCATCGGCGCCAAAGGGGTCGAGCGCGCGCTTACACATGGCGTGAAAGTGCACCGCGTCTTCCTCGAAGCCATAGTAAGGCGTCAGGTCCATGCCGCCGCCGAACCACCACACCGGTTCTTCACCGGGCTTTTCCGCGACGAAGAAACGCACGTTCATGTGGGTGGTGGGCACATAGGGATTGCGCGGGTGCATCACCAGCGATACCCCCATCGCCTGCCAGCGGCGGCCAGCCAGTTCCGGGCGCTGCGCGGTAGCCGAAGGCGGCAGCTTGCCGCCCGTCACCTGCGAGAAATTCACCCCGCCACGCTCCAGAAAATCGCCTTCCTCGATCAACCGGGTAATCCCACCGCCACCCTCCGGGCGTTCCCAGGCATCACGACGAAAAGTCTGGCCGTCGATCTGTTCCATCCGTTCGACGATGAGTTCCTGCAATTCCAGAAGAAATTCTTTGACCGGCTGAGTATTCATATTGGGTTTGTCGAGTATCGGGTTCTGTAGGCTGCGCCGTGCGCACCGCCGTTGAAGGTGCGCGCGGCACACCCTGCACGGCTCAAATCTTGTACCCGACGTGCAGCGCGACCACGCCGACACTGAGATTGAAGTAATCGACGCGCTGGAAGCCGACCGACTCCATCATCCCTTTCAGGGTTTCCTGATCCGGGTGCATACGGATGGATTCAGCGAGGTAGCGATAGCTTTCCGCGTCCTTGGTTACCCAATCACCCAGGCGCGGCAGCACCTGGAAGGAATAAGTGTCGTAGAGCGGTGCCAGCGGTTTCCACACCTTGGAAAACTCCAGCACCATCAGCTTGCCGCCGGGTTTAAGCACCCGCCGCATCTCGGCCAGGGCGAGTTCCTTGTGGGTCATGTTGCGCAGGCCAAAGGCCACCGTGGCCAGGTCGAAATAGTCGGTCGGGAAGGGCAGTTTCTCGGCGTCGCACTGCGCCACCGGCAGCATCAGGCCGTGATCCAGCATACGGTCGCGGCCGACGCCCAGCATCGAGCCGTTGATGTCGGTCAACCAGACTTCGCCGGTGGGGCCGGCGTCCCGCGCCAGCAGGCGGGCGATGTCGCCGGTGCCGCCGGCGATGTCGAGAATCCTGGCGCCGGGGCGCACCCGCGCGTGTAGGGAGAGGAAGCGCTTCCAGAGGCGGTGCAGCCCCAGGGACATGAGGTCATTCATCACGTCGTAGCGTTGCGCCACGGAGTGGAACACCTCGGCGACCTTGGCGGCTTTCTCTTCTTCCGCGACGGTCTTGAAGCCGAAATGGGTCTGCTTTTCGGCCATGTCAGTACCGCCCGGCCGTCCGAAGGGACTGACGCGCCCCCTCGGGGGGGTGAAGGCAGGGTTTCCTGGAGCACGGCTCCGCGCTGCCGGAACGGGCCGGCTGCGCAAAGCCGGCCCTCTGCGAACTATGTGAGCGTGGGGGCTGTGGTCTCATGTCAATGCGGCTTGAAACCTTCGGGAGCGCCCACGCCGTCGCCGAAAAAGTATTTTTCAGCCTGTTCCATCAGGTACTTGCGATGCTGGGCATCGGCCAGGTTGAGGCGGTTCTCGTTGATGATCATGGTCTGGAGCTTGATCCAGCCTTGCCAGGCTTCCTTGGACACGTTCTCGAATACGCGCTTGCCCAGATCACCGGGCAGCATCGGGAAATCCAGGCCTTCGGCCTCGCGGCCGAGTTTCACGCAATGCACCATCCGTGCCATGTATTTCTCCTGAGGAGGGACTCGATGCGGCGGATGGTAGCCCATGCCAGTCGGTAGCGTCACCCGGCGGACGCTGCGGCCAACTGCTTCTCGATGCGGCGGGCAAACACCCGCATTTCCTTCCCCGCCTGCAAATCGCCCTTTTCCTCGGCGGCACGGATACCACGCCGGTACGTTTCCAGCGCTTCCGCCAAGGCGCCCGAGTCGGCAAGCGTCCGGCCCAGCAGCTTCCAGGCGGCGGAATAGCGCGGGTCGAACGCCAGCGCCGCCTCCAGATGCGCGCGTGCTGCGGCGAACCGGCCCAGCTTGAAATACTCATTGCCGAGGGAATAGCGCAGCAGGACGTTATCCTTGCCGGCAGCCAACATTATTTCAAAGGTTTCCAGGGCGCTCATGGCGGGCTCCATAAAAGCGCCAAGGGTCAAGGAACAAGAAGCAAGAGGCAAGAGAAACCAAGCCCTCTCTTGATCAGTGATCTTTCCACCGTTCTAATCCCCTTCTCAAGTAACACGCCGCAACACCACAACAATGGGGAGTTAGGCATGGCGATCACCGATTGGCCCGAGGGCGAACGGCCCCGGGAAAAGCTGCTGCAACGTGGGGTGGCGGCCTTGTCCGATGCCGAATTGCTGGCGATTTTCCTGCGGGTGGGGGTGGCCGGAAAAAGCGCGGTCGATCTGGCGCGTGACCTGGTTCAGCACTTCGGCAGCCTCACCCGCCTGTTCAGCGCGGCGCAAGCCGAATTCACCGCCTTCCCCGGCATGGGGCCGGCCAAGTACGCGCAGTTGCAAGCGGTACTGGAAATGGCCCGGCGCGCGCTGGGCGAAAACATGAAACAGAATGACGCCCTCAATTCGCCGCGCGCGGTGCGCGACTACCTGCGCTTGCTGCTGGGCGGCCGCGCCCATGAGGTGTTCATGGTGCTGTTTCTCGACGCGCAGAACCGCGTGCTAGCCAGTGAAGAACTGTTTCGCGGCACCCTCAGCCAGACTTCGGTCTATCCCCGCGAAATCGTGATTCGCGCCCTGCACCACAACGCCGCCGGGGTAATCCTGGCGCACAACCACCCGTCGGGTGTGGCCGAGCCCTCGCAGGCCGACCGCTGGCTGACTGACCAGTTGAAAACCGCGCTCGGCCTGGTCGATGTGAAGGTGATCGACCATTTCATCGTCGCCGGCAGCGAAGGTTTCTCGTTCTGCGAACGCGGTTGGCTTTGACCATCGCCCAGGTTTCGCGTATAAAGCCGGACTTTCCGTATTCGTGTAGCAGGGGTAATCATCATGGCCCGTGTATGTCAGGTCACCGGCAAGAAGCCGATGGTGGGTAACAACGTTTCCCACGCCAACAACAGAACCAAGCGTCGTTTTCTGCCCAATCTGCAATCCCGCCGTTTCTGGGTTGAGAGCGAGAACCGCTGGGTACGTCTGCGGGTCAGCAATGCCGCGCTGCGCACCATTGACAAGAACGGCATCGAGTCCGTCCTGGCCGATCTGCGCGCGAGCAAGTCAACCGATAGCGCACAGTAAGGAGAGTCATCATGGCTAAAGGCGGACGTGAAAAAATCAAGCTGGAGTCTTCCGCGGGCACCGGCCACTTCTACACCACGACCAAGAACAAGAAGACCATGCCCGGTAAGATGGAGATCAGCAAGTTCGATCCCGTCGCCCGCAAGCATGTGGCTTACAAGGAAACCAAGCTGAAATAAGCGCTGCGGAATTTCCGGCTCGACAATAACCCTGCCGCGGCAGGGTTTTTTGTTGCTCGCGCTGCTACCATTCCCGCGTATTTCAACTCGGAGAAGTTCGCACATGCCCGACCCATCCCAGGACTGCATCGACTCGCATCTGGCGGGCATTGCGCTGGAACACACGCGCGACGGTGTCATGGTCACGGACGCCGACAACCGGATCGTCTACGTGAACCGCGCCTTCAGCGAAGTCACTGGCTATACGCCCGAGGAGGCACTCGGCAATACCCCCTGCCTTCTCAAATCCGGCCGCCATGATGCGGCGTTCTATCAGGGTATGTGGAACACGCTGCGTGCAGCAGGGCAGTGGCAAGGGGAAATCTGGGATCGCCGCAAGAACGGCGAGATCTACCCGGAGCGGCTTTCCATCACCGCCGTGCGCGATGCGGGCGGCGACATCGAGCGCTATGTGGCGGTGTTTACCGACACTCAGGCCCTGCACCGCGCGGAAGAGAAGTTGCGGCGCAGCAGCCACTTCGATGCGCTCACCGAACTGCCCAACCGCGCCCAGCTCAGCGAGCGCTTGCGGCAACTGGTGGATGAATCCCGGCGTGGCAACCAGCTCCTCGCCGTCATGCTGCTCGACCTCGACGGCTTCAAGAACCTCAACGACCGCTATGGCCATGCCATCGGCGACCGCGTTCTGGTCGCCATCGCGCAACGCCTGAAACAAGTGGCGCGCAGCAGCGACGTGGTGGCGCGCCTGGGTGGCGACGAGTTCGCCCTGGTGCTGCGCGGCCTGCCCAACGTGGACGAAGTGGAACCCGTGGCCGCGCGCATCCTCGCCCTGGCCGGCGCTCCTTGTGAGATCGACGGCCAGCGCTACCCGCTTTCCGCCAGCATGGGGCTGACCCTGTTTCCCTTTGACAATGCCGACCCGGACACCCTTTTGCGTCATGCCGCTCAGGCCATGTACCAGGCCAAGGAAAACGGCCGCAACCGCTACCACTGGTTCGACACCGAACAGGACCAGCAGGCGCAGACCCAGCACCAGTTGCTCGACCGCTTGGCCTATGGCTTGGCCAACGATGAACTGCTCTTGCACTACCAGCCCAAGGTCAATCTGCGCAGCGGCCAGGTGGTCGGCGCGGAAGCGCTGTTGCGCTGGCAACATCCGCAACAGGGCCTGTTGCTGCCCGGTGCCTTCCTGCCGCAGGTGGAGCATCACGATCTGATCGTGGAAATCGGCGAATGGGTCATCCGCCAGGCGCTGGCCCAGATCGCCGCCTGGGATCGCGACGGCCTGGCCGTCTCGGTGAGCGTCAACGTGGCGGCGCGGCAACTAATGCGAGAAGACTTCGTGGACGGTATCCGGCGCTGCCTGAACGACTATCCGGAGGTGCCGCCGGGGCGCCTGGAACTGGAAATACTCGAATCGGCGGCGCGGGAAAATACGCTCCATGTGCGCGGCGTGATCGAAGCCTGCCGGGAGCTCAGCGTGGGCTTCGCCCTGGACCATTTCGGCACCGGTTATGACTCGTTCTTCTCCCTGCGCGACATCCCCGCTGAGACCCTGAAAATCGACCAGAGCTTCGCGCACGACGTGCTGGAAGACAGCGACGACCTGACCCTGGTGGAAGGCATCATCGACCTGGCCACCGCCTTCCGCAGCAGGGTGGTCGCCGAGGGCGTGGAAACGTCGGGACAGGGGGTGTTGATGATGCGCCTGGGCTGTGACCTCGCCCAGGGTAACGGCATCGCCCGCCCAATGCCGGCCGCGGACGTCCCCGCCTGGATCGCCGCTTATCGCCCCGACCCGCAATGGGCGCTGTGGGCCAATACCCACTGGGAGATGAGCGATTTCCCGCTCCTGGTGGCGCAATACGACCACGTCAAATGGGTGCGTCGCATCGAGCGCTACCTGGATGGCGCCACGTTGCAATTGAGCCCGGCCGAACTTTTCGACCACCACCAGTGCCGCTTTGGCAACTGGTATTACAGCCACGGCCTTCGCCGCTATGGGCAACTTCAGGAATTCATCGACCTGGAACCCATCCACATCGCCGTGCACCAACTCGGCCCCCGCATCGTCGCACTGCGCGCGGCCGGCGAGGTGGCGCAAGCGCGCGAACAAGCGCACGAACTGCTTGCTCTGAAAGGCCAGATACTGGAAAAGCTCTCCGCCCTGCAGCGCAGCGTGGCGGGGACAGCCAGCAAATCGGATTACCCCCAACTCGGGCTGTTCTGATCCAGGCCTGTCGCCATGCGCATGTAAAATGGCCGGTTGATTTTTCTGGTGCCTACCCATGCTTACCGCTTCCAACCTCACCATCCAGTTCGGCGCCCGCCCGTTATTCGAGAACGTCAACGTCAAATTCGGCGACGGCAACCGTTATGGCCTGATCGGCGCCAACGGCTGCGGCAAATCCACCCTGATGAAAATCCTCGCCGGGGTGCTGGAGCCGTCCGCCGGTAATGTCTCGACCGATCCGCACGAGCGCATGGCCTTTCTGCGCCAGGATCAGTTCGCCTTCGAGGACGTGCGTGTGCTCGATGTGGTGTTGATGGGCCACGCCGAGATGTGGCGGGTGATGCGGGAGAAGGACGCCATCTATATGAACCCGGAGGCGACTGAAGCCGAGTACCTGCACGCCGCCGAGCTGGAGACCCAGTTCGGCGAAATGGGGGGTTACGACGCCGAGGCGCGCGCCGGAGAGTTGCTGCTGGGCCTGGATATTCCTTCCGACAAACACCAGGGGCCGATGCGCGAAGTGGCGCCGGGCTGGAAACTGCGAGTGTTGCTGGCGCAGGTACTGTTTGGCAACCCGGACATCCTGCTGCTCGACGAGCCGACCAACAACCTGGACATCAACACCATCCGCTGGTTGGAGAACGTGATCAACAACCGCAACTCCACCATGATCATCATTTCCCACGACCGCCACTTCCTGAACCAGGTCTGCACCCACATGGCGGACCTGGATTACCAGACCCTCAAGGTCTATCCCGGCAATTACGACGATTTCATGGAAGCCGCCACCCAGGCGCGCGAACGCCAGAGCGCATCCAACGCGCGGGCCAAGGAAAAGATCGCCGACTTGCAGAATTTTGTCCGCCGCTTTTCCGCCAACGCCTCCAAGGCCCGCCAGGCCACCAGCCGCTTGAAGCTGATCGACAAGATCAAGCCGGAAGACATGAAGCCTTCCAGCCGCCAGTACCCCTGGATTCGTTTCGATTACGACGAGAAGGACAAACTGCACCGCCTGGCCTGTGAGGTGGAGGGGCTGAACTTCGGCTACGAGCCGTCACAGCCGGTGATACGCAACGTCAGTTTCAACATCGCCGCCGGCGACCGGATCGCCATCATCGGCGAGAACGGGGTGGGCAAAACGACCCTGCTGCGCCTGCTGGTGGGCGAACTGGCCGGGCAGAAAGGCACCGTGAAATGGACGGAGAAGGCCAAGCCGGGCTACTTCGCGCAGGACCATACCGCCGATTTCGATTCCGACCAGCCGCTCACTGAATGGATCACCGAATGGGTGCGCGCCGGCGGTTACGCGGGCAACGACGTGGAAACCCTGATCCGCGGCACACTCGGCCGCCTGCTGTTCTCCGGCGACGATGTGAAGAAGCCGGTACGGGTGATTTCCGGCGGCGAACAGGGCCGCATGCTGTTCGGCAAGCTGATGCTGCTGCGCCGCAACGTGCTGCTGCTGGACGAGCCAACCAACCACCTGGACATGGAATCCATCGAAGCCCTCAACACCGGCCTGGAAAAATTCCCCGGCACCCTGGTGTTTGTCTCGCACGACCGCGAATTCGTGTCTTCGCTCGCCAACAAGATCATCGAACTCAAGCTCGATGGCAGCCACAGTGTCTACGAAGGCGGCTACGAGGAATACCTGGCGAGCCAGGGGCTGGAATGAGGCGGGCTTGTCGGCTTGCGTGGGCCTGATCAGAAAGACGACGCCGGCGAGCCCTGAAGGATGCCGTCCCTTCTGGACATAACGCCGGCGCTATAGCTGGCACATCGCGGTTGTTACTCATTAAAGTTTCGCTCCTCCTTGCCGATATGGCGGCTATTCCAACCGCACACTGCTCCAGGAGCCCTCATGTTCGACAATCTCAAGATCGCTCACCGGCTATGGTTTATCGCCCTCCTGGCCGCCAGCTTGTTTTTCATCGCCGTGATCGCCGGCTACCTGGGCATGGTTGCGGCGGAAAAATCGCTGAAAACGGTGTTCGAGGATCGGGCGCTTCCCATGCAACAGCTTGCCCGTGTCGGGAAGATCATCGAGGAAAACTATCGCCTTACCCTGCTTGCGTTTCAGCATGACCCCGCGGGCCCCTTGCATTCAGTTCATGACCACCCGGCGAGCACGCACCTGGAAGCGATAGCCAAGCACAATGAGGAGGTTGACGCGATCTGGGCCAAGTTTTCGGCTACCGCGCTCAGCGACGCGGAAAAAGCCCTGGCGGCGGACTTCACCGAGAAACGCAGCGCCTGGGATGCGAAGGTGGCGGAAGCCGGCAAAGGCGTCGCGGCAGGCAATTTCAGTCCGGACACGATGGCGCGTTTCCTGAAAGCCGGGAGCGGGGAGCGCAAGTCCGCGCAAGCGGCGCTGGACAAGCTCATGGCCTATCAGGCAACCGTGGCGCGGCAGGAATACGAGGCGGCACAGGCCCGCGATTCGCGGATGCTGTGGCTCTATGGCGTGCTGATCGTGATCGGCGTGGCCGGCGTGTTGGGCACCTCGGTTCTCACCATTCGCCACATCACCCGCAGCCTGAAACAGGCGGGCGATGCGGTCGAGGCGATCGCTTCCGGTGACCTGACCCGGCCGGTTCCGCAAGCCGGTTCCGATGAAATCGGCGAGATGCTCGCCAAACTTTCGGCCATGCAGAGCAACCTGCGCGATCTGATCAGCGCGGTGCGCGGCGATGTGGACAACCTCAACCACGCGGCCAGGGAGCTGTCAGCCTTTTCATCGAGCAGCGCCCGCGCCAGCGAATCGCAGTCGGAAGCCGCCTCCAGCATGGCCGCATCGGTGGAACAGCTTTCCGTGTCCATCGACCAGGTGGAAGAACATGCCCGTGAGGCGCGCGGCGCCACCCTGACCTCCGGCAGCCAGTCGGAAGAGGGCGGTCGCATCATCCACGAGGCGGCCAGCGAGATGGGCCGCATCGCCGAGGCGGTGAACGCCACCGCCGGCACCATCCGGCAACTGGAAGGCTTTTCCGGGCAGATTTCCAGCATCGTCAATGTCATCAAGGATATCGCCGACCAGACCAACTTGCTGGCGCTCAACGCCGCCATCGAAGCGGCTCGGGCCGGCGAGCAGGGGCGCGGTTTCGCGGTGGTAGCCGACGAAGTACGCAAGCTGGCCGAGCGCACCGCCAAGTCCACCCAGGAAATCACCGGCATGATCGGCAAGATTCAGCAGGGCACCCAGCGTGCCGCGCAAGAAATGGAATCCGGCGTGCAGCGGGTCAACGAGGGCGTCAACCTGGCGCACAGGGCGGGTGATTCCGTCACCGGTATCCGTGCCAGCGCCGAGCAAGTCACCCAGGCGGTGGACGACATCAACCTGGCGCTCAAGGAACAGGCCGTGGCCGCGCGGGAAATCGCCCAGAAGGTGGAACGCATCGCCCAGGGCGCCGAAGAAAACAGCGCCACCGTCAACCAGACCGCCGCCTCCGCCGAGCAGTTGCGTGTCCTGGCTGGCGGCCTCCAGCAACTGGCGGGGCGCTTCCGGGTGTGAGTCCCCCTGTCTTGGCGCTATTCGCGTTGGGGTTCAACGCTGGCGGCCATGGCGACAAAGCCGCTCCGGAGAATGAACCCACTGTAGGAGCGGACCGTGTCCGCGATGCGGGTGGCAGCCCGCAAAGGTAAGGCGTGTGGTCTTGGCAAGCGCTCCACTGTTGCGCCTACCGGCGCGTCCGCTCCTACGGCGTGGCGGTTATTTCACGCTAAGAATTGGCGAAATCCGCCGATGAATTGAATGAATTTGGCAAGGCGAGCTATCCGTTGGCCAGCGCCGCCTGGTCAGAAAATACGCGGCAAACGAGGAACAGAAAATGTCGGATTTGTTAAAAAATATTGATGCCCGAACTAAGCTGGCGGGGACCAACAAGCTTGAGATTCTCATGTTTTCGCTGGGCAAGGATTTGCGCAGCGGACGTGAGGAGACATTCGGCATCAACGTGTTCAAGGTGCGCGAAGTGATGCGCATCCCTGAGATCACGCGCGCGCCTGAGATGCCGCCTTCGGTCGAGGGCATGGTGAGCTTGCGCGGTGCGCTGGTGCCGGTGATTGATCTGGCCAAATACATCGGCATGGAAACAGATTGCAAACCGGACATC
Organism: Hydrogenophilales bacterium CG_4_10_14_3_um_filter_63_21; assembly: GCA_002784045.1. Classification (GTDB taxonomy): domain Bacteria; phylum Pseudomonadota; class Gammaproteobacteria; order Burkholderiales; family Thiobacillaceae; genus PFJX01. Next base: position 6,906 of record PFJX01000057.1, on the reverse strand, counting down.
ATGATCGTCACCGAATATAACGGGCATACGCAGGGGTTCCTGGTCAAGGCGGTGGATAACATCCTGCGTCTGGATTGGTCCGCGATGCGCGTGCCGCCGGAAATGCTGTTGGCGGAACTGGGGGGGCTGGTTACCGCCATCACCGAACTGAAAGACAAGCGGCTGGTGATGATGCTGGACGTGGAGAAGGTGTTGTCTGAAACCGGCCATTTCGGTTCCGACGAGATGATCTTCAATTCGGTCAAACAGTTGGGAAAAGAGAATTGCACGGTGTTCTTCGCCGACGATTCATCGGTGGCGCGCAACCAGATCGCGCGCACCCTGGAGGCGATGGGCATCAAACACCTCTCGGCGATCAACGGCCGCAAGGCATGGGAGGAGCTGACCAGAATGGCAGACTATGCCAATGCCTCCAATACACCGCTGAAGGACCTCGTGCAGGTCATCCTCACCGATGTGGAGATGCCGGAGATGGATGGCTACATGCTGACGCGCAAGATCAAAGCGGACAAACGCTTCAACGGTATCCCGGTGCTGATGCATTCCTCGCTGTCCAGTTCGTCCAATCAGCAATTGGGCAAGGCGGTTGGCGTAGACGAATATGTGCCGAAGTTTGAGCCGCAAAAATTGTCACAGACGCTGGCGCGTCTCTTGGCTTAGGGAGCGAAAGATGAGCTACAGCGAGGAAACATCGTCTTCCGACAGCCTGCTCGACCACATCGATGCGCGCACCAATCTGGCGGGCACCAACAAGATGGAGATCCTGCTGTTCAACTTGGGCACCGAAGAAAAGTTCGGCATCAATGTGTTCAAGGTAAAAGAGGCGTCGCAAGCCGGCAAGATCACCCGTACCCCCAATATGCCCGCCGGCGTTGACGGTATCGTCAGCCTGCGCGGTCATGTGATGCCGGTGCTTAATCTGGCGAAATTCATGGGCATCGAGGAACGCCAGCCGCATCAGACCATGATGGTGGCGGAATACAACAATCACATCCTGGGGTTCCTGGTGAAAGAGGTGGATCGCATCATCCGCGTGGATTGGGACAAGGTGCGCCCGACCGAAGGCATGCTGTCGGACAAGGGCGCGCTGATTACCGCCATTACCAATCTGGAAGACGGGTCGCTGGTCTCTATTCTGGATGTTGAGCAAATTCTCTCCGATGCCTTCGGTGAGGCCATTGTCGGCAATGTCGAGCCGATCAATTCAGCCCATGAGCTGTGCGTATTCTTCGCTGACGACTCGCTGGTCGCGCGGCGCAAGATCGCTGAAGTATTGGACAAGATGGGTGTCAAACACATCCAGTCCAATAACGGGCAGGAGGCATGGGATCGCCTGTGTACCATGGCGGATTCCGCAGAGAGCACGGGGCAGTGCCTGCGCGATCAGATACAGGTCATTCTGACTGATGCCGAAATGCCGGTAATGGACGGTTATGTATTGACCCAATGCGTCAAGAACGACAAGCGTTTTGAAGGAATACCGGTGGTGATGCATTCGTCGCTGTCGTCGGATGCAAACCGCGCCATGGGCAAACGCGTGGGCGTGGATTACTACGTGCCGAAGTTCGATTCGATGGTGTTGTCGTCCACCTTGCGGCCGCTGCTGACTTGATAAGGTGTGCGGCCTGCGTTTTTGTTGGAGCTTCAGCCCGTTACCACCTTTGCGTGCTCCTTGCGGGTAGACCTGTCGCCGCGATAGCGACACGCGGACGAGTCAGCGCACTCCAAACCAACCGTAGGAGATTGAGATGGGAATAGAGAACACAAAATTTCTGGTGGTCGATGATTTCTCCACGATGCGGCGCATCGTGCGCAATCTGCTCAAAGAGTTGGGATTCTCCAACGTAGAGGAAGCCGAAGACGGTACGGATGCACTGAACAAACTGCGCAGCGCGCCGTTCGATTTCGTGGTGTCCGACTGGAATATGCCCAACATGACCGGCATCGAGTTGCTGCGCGCGATACGCGCTGACGCCAACCTCAAACATTTGCCGATATTGATGGTGACGGCGGAAGCCAGGAAAGAAAACATCATCGAGGCGGCACAGGCGGGTGCTTCCGGCTATGTGGTCAAACCATTCACGGCGGCCACACTGGATGAGAAGCTGAAGAAGATCTTTGCTGCGTTTCCGCACTTGAACAAGTGAGGCAATCCATGGCGACCAACACAGCAAACAAGGATTCGGACGATCTCGAAGCGCTGTTCGACAGCATCCTCCAGGCGAAAGCGAAAGAGGAAAGTCCCGCCGCAGCCGCAGTGGTGAGCCATGCCGCGGCTGGCGAGCAGGAAAAAGTGATCACCCAGGTTGGACAGATGGCGCGCAGGCTGCACGACACCCTGCGCGAGCTCGGCCTGCATAAAGAAATCGAGAAAGCGGCATCCAGCATCCCCGATGCCCGCGACCGTCTCAACTATGTGGCCACCCTGACGCAACAAGCGGCGGAACGCGTATTGAACGCGTCTGAAGCGGCGCAGCCCATCGTGGTCAAGCTGGGCGAAGAATCCCATCGGCTCACCACGCAGTGGGATTTGTTGTTTCAGAAAAAATTGAACGTGCAGCAATTCAAAGAGTTGGCCACACAGACCCATGCCTATCTGCATGAAGCGCCGGAGCAAGCCAAAATAGCCAATGCCTATCTACTGGAAATCATGATGGCGCAAGACTTCCAGGATCTGACCGGACAAGTCATCAAAAAGATCATTCAGCTGACGCGGGACATGGAACAGCAATTGGTGGCGCTGCTGGTGGAAAACGCGCCAGCCACGGTCAAGGCGGAACTCAATACCGGATTGCTGAACGGGCCGGTTGTCAATGCGGAAGGACGCAACGACGTGGTGACCAGCCAGGACCAGGTGGACGATCTGCTGGAAAGCTTGGGGTTTTAGAAAGTGAAGGTAACCCTTTGTCACTTCCGACTACGCGGGAATGACGGAATAGATGGAGGTGTGAAACATGAATGACTTTGCCGGAATGGAAGAATTGCTGAGTGACTTTTTGCTGGAAGCCGGAGACATGTTGTCCGATGTGGACAGCAAATTGATGGAACTGGAAAAGCGCCCGAGCGACGGCAATCTGCTCAATGAGATATTTCGAGGATTCCACACCATCAAAGGCGGTGCGGGGTTCTTGAACGCGAATGAACTGGTGACCTTGTGCCACCTCACCGAGAACCTGTTCGACAAGCTGCGCACCAACCAACTCACCTTGGATGCAGAGTTGCTGGATGCGATCTTTGCCGCCACGGCCGAAGTGCGCCTGATGTTCAGTTCATTGCAACAGAACCAACAACCCACCGCCGCGCCCGCAGATATATTGGCGGCGCTGCAATCCGCATTGGAAGGCAAAGCGATCGCACCCGTTGGCCAACCCAAACCCGTCGCCGCGCCCACCGGGGTCGGGGCGGCACAAGCCGCGACATCGCCAGTGATTGGGCCAGAGAATGTCGATTGGGATGCGCTATACAAAGTCCTCACTGGCACCGACATCGTCGAGACAGTCGGGGCGACTCGCGATCCGGCACAGATCAAGCAGGCGATCGACGAAGAGGAATCCACCAGGAAAGCCTTTGGACGCCGCACCTCGGATGTGCCGGGTGCGACGGTCGGACGCCGCGGCGGCGATGTGCCCGCTGCCGAAGCGAAGGAAACGACCATTCGCGTGGACACCGTGCGGCTGGATCAAGTGCTCAACCTGTCCGGCGAGATCGGCCTGACCAAGAACCGGCTGACGCATTTGCGCTCCGACCTGCTGCAGGGGCGCAGCGGTGCGGACATCCTGCGCGAGCTGGACCTATCGGTGACCCAGTTGGACATGCTGGTGGTCAATCTGCAAAACGCGGTGATGAAGACGCGGATGCAGCCCATCGGTCGTTTGTTCAAGAAATATCCACGGTTGGCGCGCGACTTGGCGCGTTCGCTGGGCAAGGATGTGGAGCTGGTGCTCACCGGCGAAGAAACCGAGATGGACAAGACCATGATCGAGGACCTGAACGATCCGCTGGTGCACTTGGTGCGCAATGCAGTCGATCACGGCGTGGAAACCATTGAAGGTCGGCGCGCGGCAGGGAAGCCGGAAAAGAGTGTGGTGGAATTGAGTGCGCATCAGGAAGGCGACCACATCCTCATCACCATTTCCGATGATGGCAAAGGCATGCGCCCGGAAATGATCCGCAGCAAGGCTATCGAGAAGGGACTCATCACCAGTGAGATGGCGAACACGCTGGACGAGAACCAATGCCTGGAATTGATCTTGCTGCCGGGTTTCTCCACCAAGGACGAAATCTCCAGCGTATCGGGTCGCGGCGTCGGCATGGACGTGGTGAAGACCAATATCGAAAAACTCAACGGTAGCATCCAGATTCATTCAGAACCGGGCAAGGGATCGACCTTCTCTATTTCCTTACCGCTCACCTTGGCGATCTTGCCGGTACTGGTGCTACGCCTGGGCGACCAATCGTTCGCCGTGCCGCTGTCCATGGTGCGCGAGATACTTCCCGTTACCCGGCAAGAGTTACAACAAATCTCCGGCAAAGCCACCATGGTGGTGCGCGGCGAAGTGTTGCCGGTGTTGCCACTCACCCAACTCATTGGCTGGGGCAACAACGAGCATTCAGAAGTCGGTGTGCTGATGCAGTTCGGCAGCAACAGCTTCATCCTCACCGCGGATGGCTTTGTCGGCCATGAAGATGTGGTGATCAAGTCACTAGACACCTTCCGCCCGAAAGGCGTGGCGGGAGTCACCATGTCCAGCGAAGGTGACATCGTGCTGATCCTGGACATCAAAGAACTGTTGAGTGACATGCGTGGCAATTAAATTGGCATTTCCGCCTCCGCGGGAATGACGAAGTAAAGGAACTACAAAATGCCTGCGAATATGACGTTGAAAGGCAAGTTGGTTGTACTGGAAGCGGTATCTTTCAGCATGTTGCTGGTCACGGTGGTGTTCGGGTTGCTGATATTGAATAGTGCGACCAAGGCCGAAATAGAAAACGTCTTTCGTCTCCAGTTGCATATGCGGGTGATGAGCAATATCGATACCATGGATATCACTATCATCACGGAGGCGAAACTCGCGAAAGACATTTTTCTTCGCGGCAAAGACCTGGATAGGAAGGCAAAATATCGTTCCCAGTTCACAGAACAGCAACAACGGTTCCAGCACAGTCTGGAGGCGGTTCGTGTCGACTTGAAGAAACTTGGGAATGGCCATCCAGAATTCGATGGATTTATCCAGCAGCTTGAGAACATCGCGCACGCGCATCAACAGATGAGCGGTAAATATTTAACGCAGATCGATGCGCATGCCGGCGATGCCGCAGAATCAGATGCCAAAGTAGCCGGGATAGACCGCGATGTGAGCGCACAGGCCATTACGCTACGCGAGAGCTTCATTCAATTCTCCGAAAAGGCAGCGGCAGAGAAAGTTGCCTTGGCCGAAGAGAATCTTCATTCGCGCCGGGCCATGGTCGCGCTATGGGCTGTATTGGCATTGTTGCTCTCCGTGATGCTGGCCAGTTTGATCATCCGTAAAGTGATGCAGCAACTGGGAGGCGACCCGAGGGAGGTGGCGACAGTGGTCAACACCATGGCCACCGGTGATTTCTCGCAACATCCGCATAAATTTCCCGCGGCTGGAAGCCTGCTGGCGAATGCCTATCAGATGCAGGGCAAGCTGCGCGAAATGATCACGTCAGTCAAAAATCAATCCGACCAAGTAGGGGAAATGGCACACATCCTGGCAGGTTCAGCCAATCAGATTGCCGAGAACGTTAATCAAGAATCGGATGCGGTGAGTAATATGGCAGCAGCCATCGAGGAATTGAGTGTTTCCACCAATCACATCAGCGATCAGGGGGCGAGCGCCAAACTTATTGCCAACAGCTCACGAAGCAATGCTGAAGAAGGGGCGCAAGTGGTCAACAAGACCGTCAAGGGATTGTTGTCCTCGGCGCAAGAGATACAAGGGGCTTCGGCTGAAGTATCGCGCTTGGGTGAGGATGCCTCGCGCATCAGCGATGTGGTGAAAGTCATCAAAGAGATCGCAGACCAGACCAATCTGCTGGCGTTGAATGCCGCAATCGAAGCAGCGCGCGCGGGCGAGCAGGGGCGCGGCTTTGCCGTGGTGGCGGATGAAGTGCGCAAACTGGCCGAACGTACCGCCGGCGCGACCAACGAGATCAACCAGATGTCATCCAAGATTGGGTCAGTGGCGAACCACGCACTAAGTGGTATGGACAAGGTGGTGAAGACCACTCAGCAGGGCGTGGGCGATGCCGAGATCGCACAAACTTCCATTAAACATATTCAACAGAACTTTGGTGAAGTGGCAAGTGTGATCGACGACATCTCAGTGGCGCTAAATGAACAGAGCGTGGCGGCAACGGAACTGGCCAAGAGCACCGAGCGCGTATCGCAAATGTCGGAAAGTAATTCAGGTGCTGCGCAGCAATTATTGCAACTGGCTAATGCGCTGGAAGCTAGAGCGTCCGGAGTTCGCAATTCGGTAGAGATATTCAAAGTTTGAAGTGGGCTCCGCCCCCACATGCCGCCGAATTTGCCCAGCATCACCGCCCCGCCACCCACAGCGGTTTGATAGATGACATCGGGCGTCAGTTGGCCCAGCGACGGGTGCGGGCGCCCGCCGTTGTAGAAGGCAAAGTATTCGGCCAGGCCGACCGTCAACACGCCCAGCGTGGCATAGCCCATCAGATACTCGTCCTCGTGCTTGACGCTGCGCCAGAGCCTCGTCTTCGAATCGCTCATACCCGGCCATCCATGCTGATGCCTTCTCGTTTCAGATCCAGCCGGCCAAGATAGTTGGCGCGGGGCACAGGATGGATTTGATAAGCAAACCGTAACTACTCAGGTAGCTAGAAAAAATCATTCCATTCAGGGTGTTGGAAATG
>PFJX01000097.1 GCA_002784045.1 Hydrogenophilales bacterium CG_4_10_14_3_um_filter_63_21 | reverse complement strand
ATTCATACGCCCGACTGAGCAAGACTTTCCAGTGCGGACAAGGGACCAGCGAGGGCGCGCGAGTATTCATGCAATATCCGGGCTAGGTTCATCATCCGGGGTGGCCTCAATCCATGCCCGTTAATATTTCGTTAACTTAGTGCCATGGCGCACCTACCCGTTTTTTTGGAATGGCCTGGCTCACGGCGGGGCGTTGTGCAACGCGTATGGCGAATACCCGACAATAAAACTCGGGCTTGTCGCCCTACCGTGTCGGCTGGCACACTACGGCTCCATTACTCATCACTTATATCAAGGACGCATCATGGGTGGCCTCACTGCCGAAACCCCTATCCCCACCGAGATCAAGCTACACCAGCAGTCACGGGTCATGGAAATCGCCTTCAACAATGGCGATCGTTTCCAGTTGCCCTACGAGTATCTGCGTGTGTATTCCCCCTCCGCCGAGGTGCGCGGCCACGGCGCCGGACAGGAGACGCTCCAGGTCGGCAAGAAGCAGGTCGAGATCAAGGCGATCGAGCCGGTGGGGCAGTATGCCGTCGCCCTGGTGTTCTCCGATGGCCATGATTCCGGCATCTACTCCTGGGATTACCTGTATGGCCTGGGGCGCTATCAGGAGGCTTACTGGAAAGCCTATCTGCTGCGCATGGAACAGGCCGGGGCCTCGCGCGAGCCGAAAACCCTGGTGTGAACTTTGCTCTCCTCGCCGATCTGGCGGCGGCCATCGGCGCGGCCAGCGGCTTGCCGTTCACCTGCGAACGCCATTCAATACAGGGCGGCGGCTGTATCAATCGTGGTTATTCCCTGATTGGCCGTGATGGCCGGCATTATTTCGCCAAGTTGAATGAGGCAGACCGCCTCGACCAGTTCGAGGCGGAGGCCGCTGGCCTGTGCGATCTCGAAGCGGCCGGGGCGATCCGTGTGCCTCATCCAGTGGCCAGCGGCAGCCGTGGCAACGGGGCGTTTCTGGTTCTGGAATGGCTGAATCTTGGCGGCCGGGAGCGGCCCGCCGATCTCGGTCGGCAACTCGCGCTGCTGCATCGCCACAGCCAGGCCGACTTTGGCTGGTGGCGCGACAACCACATTGGCAGCACGCCGCAACACAATGCCCCGATGCCGGACTGGATTGCGTTCTATCGCGCGTGGCGCCTGCGCCCGCAGTTCGAGCTCGCGCGCCACAATGCCGCCCCGCGCGGCCTGCTGCGACAGGGAGAGCGTCTGCTGGAGCGCCTGGAGGCATTCTTTCCCGGTTACCACCCCATGCCATCGCTGCTGCATGGCGATCTCTGGGGCGGCAACCACGGCTACGCCGATGGAGTGCCGGTCCTGTTCGATCCGGCTGTCTACTATGGCGACCGCGAGGTGGATCTGGCCATGACCGAGTTGTTTGGCGGTTATCCGGCGGATTTTTACGCCGCCTACCGGGAGGCCTGGCCGCTCGACCCCGGGTACCGGGTACGCAAGCCTCTCTACAACCTGTATCACGTGCTCAACCACTTCAACTTGTTCGGTGGCGGCTACGCGGCCCAAGCCGAGGCCATGGTCCGCCGCCTGTTGGCGGAGGCGGGATAGCCGTGAATTTTGCCGGGCGGGAGCCAGGCATTTGCCTGGCAATGGGTTTTTGTGGATAATCGCGCGCTTTCCAGGTTTCTAGCCCAGGTACTCATCATGAAAGCCGGCATCCATCCCGAATACAACGACATCAGCGTGACTTGCAGTTGCGGCAACAGCTTCACCACCCGTTCCACCATGAACAAGGCGCTGCATGTGGAAGTCTGTTCCGCCTGCCACCCGTTCTATACCGGCAAGCAGAAGATCGTGGACACCGCCGGCCGGGTCGAGAAATTCCGCCAGAAATACGCCCTCAAGAAGTGATCGAAGGCGGTCTGGTTGGACCAAGGCAGCTAAGGCTGCCTTTTTTATTTCCGATCACCCTTTGTCGATGAACCCGACCCAGCCCACCAAGCTGTTCTGGCTGCTGCTGCTGGCCGTTTTCTGGGCGTTTTATGGCCTGACTGGCCGCGATGCCTGGAAGGCGGATGAGGCGCTGGCGCTGGCGCCCATTCTGGAGGTGCTGGCCGACCCGGCGCGCGCCTGGCAGGCGCCGGCTCCCTTGCATGTTTCGGCGGCGGCTGCCACCGCGAAGCTCGCCGCCCCCTGGTTACCGCTTCAGGATGGCGCGCGGCTGGCCAGTGGCGTGTTCTCGCTGGCTTCCCTGCTGTTTACCGCGCTGGCCGCGCGGCGTCTGTTCGGCCCCGGTTTCGCAGCGACGGCGGTACTGGCTTTGCTCGGCTGCCTTGGCCTGATGTTGCGGATGCATGCGCTGGCCCCGGAAACCGCGCTGCTCGCGGCCTGGTCCGCGCTAGTGGCCGGGGTCGCGTGCGGCCGTGACGCGATCCGCCTGGGCGGCATCCTGATTGGCCTGTCGCTGAGCGCCTTGGTCCTGGGCTTGCGTGGCTTGCCCGAGCTGGTGGCCGGCTTAGGGGTGGTTTTGTTGCCGTTGCTATCGCCGGAATGGCGGCGCCCGGCCTATCAGCGGGCTTTGGCGCTGGGGCTCGGGTTGGCCAGTGTGCTATGCGCCGCGACGCTGCTGACGCTCCATGCGGGGGGGCAACTCGATGACTGGCTGCGCTGGCATGGCTGGCAACGTTTCACCTCGGGCAAACCCGCGTTCCGCGCATTTTCCGAACTGCCCTGGTTCGCCTGGCCGATCTGGCCGCTGGCGCTGGCCGCGCTCTGGCATGAACACCGGCGTCTTGGCCGCACCAGGGAATTGCATTTGCCCTTGCTCGCCCTGCTCGCGGCCTTGCTCACCGCACTGCAGCCATCCTGGTCGCGCGATGGCGGATTGCTGCCGATCCTGCCACCGTTGGCGCTGCTGGCCGCCTATGGCGTGGATAGCATGAAACGCGGCGCGGCGCAGGCGTTCTACTGGTTTGGCGTAGTCTGCTTCGCGTTCTTCATCTTCGCCTTCTGGACCTATTTCGCCGCCCTGGAATGGAGGCTGCCGACCCGGCTGGCGGCGCATCTGGCGCGCCTCACCCCGTCCTATAAGCCGGGATCGGTGGCGACGGCGAGCCTGCTTCTGGCCATGGCCGCCACCGCGCTGTGGTTATTGGCCATCCCCTTGTTTCCGCGCGCGAAAATTCGTCCCGTGCTGGTCTGGGCGAGCGGGATGGTGCTGGTCTGGACTTTGCTGATCGCCCTGTTTCGTCCCTGGATGGAAGCCGGCTGGGGCTATCAGCCGCTGATTGCCGATCTGAATCGGCGTCTGCCGGCGGGCGCCTGCCTGAAAATCGACACCGACCCGGCCATGCGCACCATGCTGCGCTATCACCTGAATCCAAAGCGCGACGCGGATTGTCCCTGGCTGCTGGCTTCGGCCGACCGCAAGGTGGCCACGGACCGCGCGCCGGTATGGGAGGGCGCCCGCCCACGCGTGAAGCAGCAACGCTATCGTCTCTACTACCTCACGCCATGAACCCGGTGACACCCGTTCCCGTCACCGCGGTCATCCTCGCGGGGGGCCTGGCGCGCCGTTTCCAGGGCGAGGACAAGGGTCTGATCAAATTGGCCCAGCGTCCTCTGGCCGCCTGGGTGGCGCAACGGCTGCGCGGCCATGTGGCTGAGGTGCTGGTGAACGCCAACCGCAATCTCGGCGATTACGCAGCACTCGGTTACCCGGTGGTGGCGGACCATCTGCCGGGCAATCCGGGGCCGCTGGCCGGCCTTCTGGCGGCGGGGCGTACCGCGCGGCAGGAATGGCTGCTCACGGTGCCCTGCGATGTCCCGTTCCTGCCGCTCGATCTGGCCTTTCACCTCCATGCGCAAGCCCTGGCAAACAACCTGGCGATGGTGCGGGCGGCCGATGAAACCGGCATCCACTATGCCGTCATGTTGATGCACCGTTCCCTGCTCGCGAAACTTGATCTCTTCGTGCGGGACGGCGGACGCCAGGTGCGGGCCTGGCAGGAAACGCAGCCGGTGGAAACCGTCATGTTCGAGGGCGATCCCTATGCCTTTCTCAATGTCAACACGCCCGTCGATTTGCGCACGGCGGAACGCCTGGCGCGGCGTTACCTGTGAGTTGATCGCCCTCCCATGAACCTCGCCCAACATCTGCTCGTCAGCCTGATTCGCGGCTATCAACTTCTGCTTTCGCCGTTTATCGGCAACCAATGCCGCTTCACGCCCACCTGCTCGCATTACGCGCGCGAGGCGGTGGAAAAATATGGCGCGATCAAGGGAGCCTGGATGGCGGTGCGACGGATTTCCCGCTGCCATCCCTGGCATCCCGGTGGACATGACCCAGTGCCTTGATGGCCTTGCCGCCCCCTCATGCAGGCTCTAGTATCATCACTCTTTACCCCCTGGCCATTCCCCCCTGTGTTTTCTTTTTTCCGCAAGGACAAGCCCGAAGACCTGATGGCCTTCCTCAAGGAAGGGCAGCCGGAGTTCGCGTCTGGCCCTTCCTATACGTTGGCCAACGCGGCCAGCAAGTCCGCCGAGGAGGGCATCGAGGTTCAGGAGGCGGGGGGCGGCCTGGTGCCGGAGTTCGAGGATGCGGCGGTGCTCTATGCCAATGGCAAGGTGGGCGAGGCCGCCGCGCTGCTCAACCGCTATCTGCTCGACCACCCGGATAATCGCGACCCCTTGCCCTGGTTCATGTTGTTCGACCTGTATGAAGCGAGCAATCAGCCCGAGTCGTTCGAAGACGCGGCGGTCGATTTCGCGGTGAAGTTCGAACATTCGCCGCCCACCTGGGCGCCGCGCGGCCAGTTGAAGACGGCCGCTCAGCCGGTGCCGCTGATGGGCTTCGGCGAGAAATTTGGCAACCTCGAGCGGGTGAAGTTGCAACGTTTCATGCAGGAGGCGCGGGAAGCGCCCTTTGTTCGCTTCGAGGTCAGCAGGTGTCCAGCGCCGGACGAAGAAGTGGCCAAGGCCATGCTCGATTGCCTCGCGCAACTCGATCAGATGCGCAAGCCCATTGAGCTTATCGGCGGCGGCGGCTTCGCGGTGCGCATGGGGGCCGCGCACCAGGGCGGCCGGGTCGGTGAGGCCGGCTGGCTGCTCTGGCTGACCATCTTGCGCCTGCTGGGCAAGGAGGCGGATTTCGAGGAGACGGCCGTGGGCTATGCCGTCACTTTCGAGCTTTCGCCGCCGTCCTATGTGCCGCCCCTTGCACTGCCAGGGCGCGGCGGTGAGGCGCCCGGCGAAGCGCAAGCGGGCGGATCGGAACGATTTTTCAGCCTATCCGGAATCATCGGGCCCGGCTGCAATATCCCACTGAGCGAACTGGCGCGCTTCGCCGAGGGACGCAAGCAGGTTGATATCGACCTTTCCCAGGTCACCCGCATCGACTTCGCCGCCGTCGGCCTCCTGCTGGAAACCCTGATCAGCCTGGCCCAGGGTGAGCGCAAGATTCAATTTATCGAAGGCAATGAGATGGTGAATACCCTGCTGAAAATCGTTGGTTCCGGCCAGTTCGCGGAAATTCACGGCCGCACCCGGGTCTGATATGGAACAGTTTCGCGGTACCACCATCATTTCCGTGCGGCGCGGTGAGGACGTGGTGATCGGCGGCGATGGCCAGGTCACCCTCGGCAACATCGTCATCAAGTCCAGCGCCCGCAAAGTGCGCAAGCTCTATCAGGATCGCATTCTGGCTGGATTCGCCGGCGGTACCGCCGATGCGTTCACCCTGTTTGAGCGCTTCGAAGCCAAACTGGAAAAACACCAGGGCCATCTGGTGAGAAGTGCGGTGGAACTGGCCAAGGATTGGCGCACCGATCGCATGTTGCGCCGCCTGGAAGCCATGCTGGCGGTGGCCGATCGCGGCAGCACGCTGATCATCACCGGTTCCGGCGACGTGCTGGAGCCGGAATTCGGCATCGCCGCCATCGGCAGCGGCGGCGCCTATGCGCAGTCCGCGGCGCGCGCCCTGTTGGAACATACCGACCTGGCGCCCGAGTCTATCGTGCGTGAGTCGCTGGGCATTGCCGCCGACCTGTGTATCTACACCAACCGCAACATCCTCATCGAAACCCTGGCGTAATTTTGCCTATGGACGCGGCGCCTCCCCGCCTCTGGCGCATCGCCGACCAAGCCGGCCTGGCCTGGCGCCACTGGGATGGCGAGTATGTGTTCCATCATGCGCTCGCCAATGACACCCATCGCCTTGCGGAAGCCGCCGGCATTGTGCTGCGGCATCTGCTGGAGGGGGGCGAGACGGAGCAGGCCGCGCTGGCCGAGGCGTGCGGGCTGGATGGCGAAGACCTCGATGTCATCCTCTCCGCGTTGGCGAAAATCGACTTCGTGGCATGGCGTTGACCCTCGGCGACCTTTCCCCGTCGGCGTTGCGACGGCACCTGGCGCGCGGGCTGGATCTGCGTGCCGGGGCGTTCCGCTTTCTGATCCGTAGCCACCGCGAAGAGGTCGCGCGCGGGCTGGCCACGCTCTACCCGGATTTCCCCCTGCGGGAGGGCGGCTTTCGCGATTACCACATCCGTGTCGACGCGGTGAGTGGCCCGCGCCGCTGGTATCGGCCGCAATGCAACTTCTGGCACGACGGCCAGGCGCCGTTCAAGCCGTTGCCCGTCAATCACGCCTTTCCGCTGCTGGAGTGGGGCATGAACTGGTGCATCGCCGGCCACGCCCAGCATTACCTGATGTTGCACGCCGCCGTGCTGGAGCGGCACGGGAAAGCGGTGATCCTGCCGGGGGACCCCGGCGCCGGGAAAAGTACCTTGACCGCGGCGCTCACCCTGTCCGGCTGGCGCCTCCTGTCCGACGAAATCACCCTGATCGACCGCGACGACGGCCTCATCGTCCCGCTGGCGCGCCCGGTCAGCCTGAAGAACCAGTCGATCGACATCGTTCGCGCGGCGTTCCCGCAAGCGGTGATTGGCGACATCGCCCTGGATACCCACAAGGGCACGGTGGCGCACCTGAAGCCCCCACGCGAGAGCGTGGCGCGGATGGACGAGAAGGCGCCCGCCGCCCACATCGTGTTCCCGCGCTGGCGCGCCGATACGGCGGCCAGGCTTACCCACCACTCGAAAGCGGACGCCTTCATCCATGCCGCCACCCACGGCTTCAATTACAGCCTGCTCGGGCGCCTTGGCTTCGAACTCAATGCCGCGCTGATCGACGCCTGCGATTGCTGGGATTTCGAATACTCCCGCCTGGAAGACGCCGTGGCGACCTTCGAGGAACTGGTTTCGTGAACCCGTCCTGTTCCGCTTTCCTGCGGGCCTTGCGTGAACCCGGCGTCATGGCTGAGTTCGACATGGAAACCTGGGATCGCGTGGTGCGCCAGGCGCGTGCCGCTGGCCTGCTCGGACGCCTGGGCGCGCTCGCCTCCAGCTTTTCCAAACACCTGCCGGAAGCGGTGTGGCGGCACCTGGAAGCGGCATTGACGCTGGCGGAACAGCAGCGCCGCGCGGTGCATTGGGAATTGCGCCATCTGGGCCGCGCCCTGGAACGCACCGAAGGCCCGGTGGTGCTGCTCAAGGGCGCGGCCTACGCGGCGGCGGACCTGGCGCCGGCCGCCGGGCGCATCTTCACCGACATCGACCTGCTGGTCCCGCGCGCACGGCTGGGCGCGACCGAATCCGCGCTGATGCTGGACGGCTGGATCACCAGTCCGCACGATGCCTATGATCTGCGCTACTACCGCGAATGGATGCACGAACTGCCACCCATGCGGCACCTCCGCCGCCAGACCTGGCTGGATCTGCATCACAACATCCTGCCGGAAACCGCCCGCCGCAAGACCCAGCCCGCCCTGTTCATGGCGGCCTCGATCGCGCTAGCGGACTTCCCCCGTTTTTCCATCCCGGAACCAGCCGACCAGGTACTGCATTCCGCCACCCACTTGTTCCACGAAGGCGAGTGGCAACATGGCCTGCGCGACCTGGTCGATCTGGATGCCCTGCTGCGCGCTTATGGCGCCGCCCCCGCCTTCTGGCCGCATCTACTCGCGCGCGCGGAAACCCTCAACCTCGGGCGCCCGCTTTATTACGCGCTGCGCTATGCGCGTCGCCTGCTGCATACGCCGATCCCCGAGGCGGCCATGGCGAACTGCCCGGAACGGCCCGGCCACCTTGCCACCGCCCTGCTCGATAGGCTGTTCCTGCCCGCCTTCGCCAGCGCCCATGCGGACTGCCGAACAGGGCTTTCCGGCCCGGCCGCCTTCATGCTCTTCGTGCGCAGCCACTGGTTGCGCATGCCGATCCATCTGCTGCTGCCCCACCTGCTGCGCAAGGCGTTCAAAGCGGACGCCAAATAGCCGAGAGTTCGTCATTGCTGTGGAAATCCACGCGATCAAAACGGGGGCCTGCTGACGCTCGCTTTCTCTGGGTCGGCATTGCCAGGAACAGAATAAGCCCCCAATCTCGACTGCGAGGCGCCCAATTTTGTCGGATTTTTTTACATGTCTCCTGACTGGAAAGGAATAGGCATTGGATAATCAATAGGTTATGAGGAGGCACAATTCTTGCGTATGATTAGCACAATTATTTCTTAGGTAGACCGCATCATGTCTGATCAAACGATCAAGCCAAGTGGCAATCAGCCGGACACCCTGCGCAGAAAACTGGTCAAAGGCGGCCTGGCAACGCCCGTCATCCTCGCCACCCTGGCCAGCAAGCCGGTTCTCGGAGCCCCCTGGAATTGCACGATTTCCGGGCAGATATCGGGCAATGTGTCGACACATGGGGAAGTAGCTTGCACTTCGGTGGGGAACAGCAAAGCCACTTTTGCTGCCTCCTATCCCAATCCGCCCGCCGGTTCCGCGACCATGATCAGCGACCTCTTCCCGGATCTCACCACGAACTACGTTTTCTTCGATGGCACAAACTTAACCAGCACCAGCACGGGCAACTCTGTTGCTTCGATCAATCAGATTCTGAACTTGGGCGCGCCTTTGGACCTCGAGTACACGATCAAAGCACTGGTGTTGCTGTTGAACGCCAAGGGCGTTACCGACCCGGCCATTTACCCGCTCACCGAGGCACAGGCAAAGCAATTGTATGTAGCGGCGGCCACGCACTCCGCGTTTGTTGATACCAATCCCGATGTCAACTGGGACGATGCCCACGTCAAGAGTTACATCGACCTGCTGTTTCACTAGCAGCCTGTCTGGCTTTGGAATCGTCGGCTGCGAAGCGACCGCAGCGGTCCATTTTTCACCGGCTTGTTGCACCCGCAAGGGGTACGCCGGATTCGTAATGTCGCTGAAGCGACAACAACTCCGCTGCCCCATAGCCGGGCTATGCGGCGGCTAATCCGGCAAAAACTGGCCTCGCTGGGGCTGTTTCTCGCTTTTCGACGACCAAAGTCCGACAGGCTGCTAGCGGTGCACGCACACATGAGAAGAAGGGCTCCGCAAAGGAGCCCTTTCATTTGGCACGGCAGTTTCGAGCGCCGACCTTCACTGGCTTTACTCATTGGCTGGTGAGCTGATCCGAGCGGGTAAACGTCCAGGTGCGGGTGATGCCGAGGATATCCACCTTGCGGCGCATGCCCTCCTGGAAAGGCGCGAAGGGGGCGGCCATTTCGACGATCCTCACCGCCGCGGCGTCGAGAATCTTGTGGCCGGAGGAACGCTCCACCTGGATTGACTCCAGGGTGCCGTCGGCGTTGATGCTCACGGTGAGGATGGGGGAGCCATACAAGCGATTGCGCCGCGCGGCTTCCGGGTAATTCAGGTTGCCCACCCGTTCCACCTTGATGCGCCAGTCCTCCACGTATTGCGCGAACGTGTATTCCCGCGCGCGGGCGCCCACGAGCATGCGGCGCGGGCGCTTCTGGTATTCGTCCATCTGAGTGTCGATGCGCGCCTGCAAGCGCGCCATTTCCAGGCTGCGCGCGGTGAGATCGAGCGGGGCCGGGCTGATGGATGCCGGGCGTTGTTCCGACGGCGTCGCCGGTTTCTGCTCCGGCAGCGTGTAGTCGGATTTGATCTGCTGCATGAGGGCCTGGGTCTGCGCTTCCAGCGCCTGCGCGCGGGTGTTGAACACGGCCTCGGCGCTCATCGCCTGTTCCCGGTCGGCGGCGGGCAAGGGGGTTTTCGCCTGGCGGTCCTCGTCGACGTTGCCGCCCCCCTCCAGGTTGGCTTGCGCCAGCACGTCGGCCTTCAGCGGCTGGTCCTTGCTCCTGGCGTTGACCAGCACCACCTCCAGGGGTGGGTTCGGGTTCTCGAACAGCCTGGGGTTAACTCCCGGATGAGCTACCCCGAAGATAACCAGCACATGCAGGATGGCCGACACCATCACCGCATTGGAAAAAGTGGCTATGGCTGTTGATAGAAAAAACCCGCTTGCGCGCCAGGCATTGATGACCCCGGCCAAGCCTGCGGTGATGATCGACCTGTTCATGTTCGGGTTGTAAGCCCTTAGCCCGGATATTGCATGAATTCGCGTGATGATCGCGCAGGCCATTGTTTGCAATGGGAATTTTGCGAAGGAGCGGCGTAGTTAT
>PFJX01000029.1 GCA_002784045.1 Hydrogenophilales bacterium CG_4_10_14_3_um_filter_63_21 | reverse complement strand
CAGGCGCCAGCCGTTTTGATTCGAAATTCGAAGGTCAAAACCGGAAGCTCAGACTCATACCTCTATTGGAATTGACTGAGTGGACACCTCTCGCCGGTAGGCTTCAATCCTGGTACTCGAACACCTTCACCACTTTGGCGACGCCGCTGGTCTTTGCGGCGACTTCGGCGGCGGCGCCTCCCTCTTCGTGCTTGACCAGGCCCATCAGGAACACGGTGCCGGCCTCGGTCACCACCTTGACGTGGTTGATGCTGAAGCGGCGGTCATCCAGGAAGCGCGCCTTCACCTTGGTGGTGATGTAGGCATCATTGCTGCGCGCCATGATGCTGCTGGTACCGGCGAGCAGCACCTCGTTCTGGACCTCGCGCACATTCGGCACCTCTTTGGCGATCTGCTCCACCTTGGCGCGGGCGGCGGCGTCCGCGGTTTCCCCAGTCAGCAGCAAGCGGCGGTTGTAGCTGGTGACGTTGACGTGCACGCCTTCCTTGTAGGCTTCGCGGATGCGGCTGGCCGCCTTCAGCTCGATTTCCTCGTCCATCAAATAGGTGCCGGCGGTACGGCGGTCGTCGGCCATCATCGCGCCGGCGCCGACGCCCACGGCGACGACAGGCACACAGCCGGAGAGGTTGACAGCGGCAATACCCAGCAGGGCGGCCAAAAGAAGGTTTCGCATGGTTCAGGCTCCTAACAACAAGTAATCAATGCCATCACACAGGCTGTGGATGGCGCGTAAATGCAATTCCCGCGTGAAAGCGGCGGATTCGGCGAAGGTACAGATCACCACGTCATCCTCATTCAGCGCTTCGGCCAGTAGCCCGCCATCGCCGCCGGCCAGGACGATCACGCGCAGGCCTTTATCGTGCGCGCTGTGTAACGCAGCCAACACGCCGGGTGCGTTGCCGGTCCCGGAAATGGCCAGCAATACGTCGCCGGCATGGCCGAGGCAAGCGACCTGTCGGGCGATCGCCTCGCCGGAGTCGGCCTCGTCGGCCAGGGCCCGGGCGTTGCCGTCCAGGGCGATGGCGGCCAGGCCCGGGCGCGCCTGCTGATGCTGGTTGCACAGCAGAGACGCGAACAGGCGCGCGGCGTCACGGCCGCCAGCTTGGCCGCAGGCGAGAATCTTGCCCTCGCGCAGCAGACTTCCCACCATCAATTCAGCCGCCCGCGCGAGCGGTTCGGCGAGCTGCTCGATGGCGTCGCGCTGCGCTGAGAGGCTGGCGAGATAGCGGGAATGGATATGGTCTTGCAATGACATGGCGCGGGCATTATAGCCACGCCACTTCCTCACACTCCCATCACCGCGCGCAGCCACTCCAGGCGGCCGCCTTGAACCAGCACGGCATCGAAGCGGCAGGGCAGGTCGAGGCCGTGGCGCGCCAGGTAATGCTGGGCGGCCAGGCGGATGCGCGCCTGCTTGCCGGGCGTGATGCTGGCCGCCGCGCCGCCGAAGCCGGTGCTGGCGCGCTCGCGCACTTCCACGAACACCAGGCTGCCGCCGTCGCGCACGATCAGGTCGATCTCGCCACCACGGCAGCGATAGTTGCGCGCCACCAGTTTGAGCCCGTGTGCCAGCAGATAATCCGCCGCCGCCTGTTCCGAAGCCGCGCCTTTGAGCATGCCTTTCTCCAATGAATGCGCCCCTCTCCCGGGGGGAGAAGGGCGGGGCGGCCATCCCGCCGTGCGCTAAACTGCCGCGAGCTTACCTGCCCCGCCGCTATGTTCGACATCCCCCAAGCCGCCCGCCCCGGCATTCTTTACATCGTTGCCACGCCGATCGGCAATCTGCGCGACCTGACTCTGCATGCCCTCGATGTCCTGCGCACGGCGGACCTGATCGCCGCCGAGGACACCCGTAACAGCCGGGGCCTGCTTGCCGCCTATGGCATCCAGGCGCGGCTGACGCCCTTGCACGAACACAACGAACAAGCCGCCGCCAGCCGCCTGGTGGCGACCCTGCAAGCGGGAAAAAGCGTGGCTTATGTCTCGGATGCCGGTACCCCCGGCATTTCCGATCCCGGCGCGCGGCTGGTGGCGGCGGCGCGGGCGGCTGGGGTGGCGGTGGTCCCCATCCCCGGCGCCAGCGCGGTGGCCACCGCACTTTCGGTATCCGGGCTGGAATCGCCCTGGCTGTTCGTCGGCTTTCTTCCGGCCAAGCCCGCCGGCCGACGCCGGGAACTGGAAGGCCTGCGCGATCTGCCTTATGCCCTGGTGTTCTACGAGGCGCCCCATCGGGTCGAGGAGACCGTGGCGGACCTCCGCGCCGTGCTGGGGGATGAGCGGCGCATCCTGTTCGCGCGGGAACTGACCAAGCGCTTCGAGCAACTGCACGCCTGCCCGTTGAGTGAGGCGGAAGCCTGGCTGGAAGCGGATGAAAACCATCGTCGCGGCGAGTTCGTGCTGGTGCTGGACCCGCCCGCCGCCAAGGAAGATAACGACACCGCCGAGGCGCACCGCGTGCTTGCCCTGCTGCTGGAAGAACTGCCGGTAAAACAGGCCGCGCAGCTGGCCGCCCGCCTCACCGGTGCGCGCAAGAACGCCCTCTACCAACTCGCTCTGGAAATGAAACAAGGTGAAAGCGATGGACCAACTGACAATCACCCGGCCTGACGACTGGCATGTCCACCTGCGCGACGACGCCCTGCTGGCTGCCGTCCTGCCCGACACCGCGCGGCAGTTCGCGCGCGCCATCGTCATGCCCAATCTGAAGCCGCCGGTACGCACAGTGGCCGAGGCCGCCGCCTATCGCGCTCGCATCCTCGCGGCCGTGCCGGCGGGACTCGATTTCACGCCCTTGATGACGCTCTATCTCACCGACGACACAGCGCCGGAAGAAATATTCGCGGCGCGGGACAGTGGTTTTGTGCGGGCGGTGAAGTATTACCCGGCCGGCGCCACCACCCACTCCGACTCCGGCGTCACCGACATCGCCCGTGTACCAGCCGCGCTGGAAGCCATGCAGGAAGCCGGCCTGCCGCTGCTGCTGCACGGCGAGGTGGCCGACCCGGCAGTGGATGTGTTCGACCGCGAGGCGGTGTTCATCGAACGCATCCTGGAACCGCTTTTGCAACGCCTGCCACGCCTGAAAGTCGTGCTGGAGCACATCACCACGCGCCAGGCGGCGGATTTTGTAACCGCCGCGCCGGCCACCGTGGCGGCCACCGTCACTGCGCATCACCTCCTGTACAACCGCAACGCCATGTTCCAGGGCGGCATGCGGCCGCATTACTACTGCCTGCCGGTGCTGAAGCGGGAAAGCCATCGCCAGTCACTGATCGCGGCGGCGACCGGCGGCAACCCGAAATTCTTCCTCGGCACCGACAGTGCGCCACACGCCCGCCAGGCCAAGGAAAGTGCCTGCGGTTGCGCCGGCATCTACACCGCCCATGCCGCCATCGAGCTCTATGCGGAAGCGTTCGACCTGGCCGGCGCCCTGGACAAGCTGGAAGCCTTCGCGAGTTTCCACGGCCCGGATTTCTATGGCTTGCCGCGCAATACGAAGCAGATCACCCTGCGCCGCGAATCCTGGGTGGTTGCGGCTGGCCATGCCGCCGGCGTGGTGCCGTTGCGTGCCGGGGAAAGCGTGAACTGGAAGTTGCTCGGGTAAGCCAACGCAGCCGACGATTCCAAAGTCCGACAGGCTGCTAGGCGGGAGGCGTGGCGTCGGGCAAACTGGTGGCCTTCCCGCCTTGAACGCCCAACCCGATGAAATTCACCCCCGCCTCCTTCCGTGCCTGGGAGCATAAAAAAATCACCCTGCTGGGCATGTCCGGCGTCGGCAAGACCTATATCTCCAGCCTGCTGCGGCGCCATGACTGGTTCCATTTCTCCGGTGACTACCGCATCGGCACGCGCTACCTGGACGAGCCCATCCTCGACCTGATCAAGCAGCAAGCCATGCAGGTGCCGTTTCTGCGCGAGCTGTTGCGCCGCGACTGGATCGACATCCGCAACAACATCAAGATTCAGGATTTGGGTCCGGTGCTGTCCTTTGTCGGCAAGCTGGGCAACCCGGACTATGCCGGCCTCGCGCTGCCGGTCTTCAGCCAGCGCCAGGCGCTATACCGGGAGGCGGAAATCGCCGCCATGAAAGACGTCCCGGCGTTCATTCGCAAGGCGCGGGAAATCTACGGCTACGACCATTTCGTCAATGATGTCGGCGGCAGCCTGTGCGAGCTGGAGGAGGATGCCGTGATCGCCCTGCTGGCCGAGCACACCCTGATTCTCTACATCCAGGTCACCAGCAAGGACGAGGAAGACACCTTGATCCGCCGGGCGCAATCCGACCCCAAGCCGCTCTACTACCGCCCCGCTTTCCTGGCAGAAAACCTGCCCCTCTATATGGCGGAAAAGAGTCTGGAATTCGTCGCCCAGGTGGAACCCAACGACTTCACCCGCTGGGTCTTCCCGCGCCTGTTCCACTCTCGCGTGCCGCGTTACGAAGCCATCGCCGGCCCCCACGGCTACACGGTCACCTCACAGGAAGTCGCGCAGGTGAAGAACGAAGTGGATTTTCTGGAATTGGTGGAAATGGCCATCGCGCGCAAGGGCTGAAACCCTACGCCGTCCCCCCGTCCAACCTCTCCACCCGGACGATCCGCTCCAGCAACTGGCCTTTGCGGGCACGGCGCAGGCGGTATTTTTCCAGGTTGTCGCCGGAGAGCACCACGCTGGCGGGGCGGCCCAGGCGGGTTTTGCCTTCGACTTGCAGGCTGGCCTCGAAGGTGGCCAGAGCCAGGAGGCGTTCGTGGTCTTCCAGCTTCATCAACTGCACGCCTTTGCCGCCGCTGAGGATTTTCATTTCTTCCAGGGGGAAGGCGAGCAGCTTGCCGTTGTCGGCGGCGACGGCAACCCAGGTGCGAGTTGGTCGTGCCCCCGGCTCGGCAAACTCCGCCGAGCCACCCCCCGAGGGGGCCAAGTCGTTCTTGGGACGGCCCGGCGAACGACTTGATAGGCGGGCCGGGGGCAGGGGTTGCCAGCCGGGTTCCAGGGTGAGGAAGGCCTTGCCGGCGCGTTGCCGCGAAAGCAGGTCGGAGAGGTGGCAGAGGAAGCCGTAGCCGCCGTCGCTGGCGATCAGCCAGCGGGAATCCGGGGCGGCGGAGAGGGCGAACAGCAGGCGCTCACCCCGGGCGAGTTCGGCCAGGGTGGCGAGCGGAACGCCGTCGCCACGCCCGGTGGGCAGGTCGGGAATACGGATGGCGTAGCTGCGCCCGGCGCTGTCGAGCAGGACCAGCGGCCAGGTAGTGCGGGTTTCCAGCACGGCCAGGGCGCTGTCGCCGGCTTTGTACTGGATTGCGGCCGGGTCGAGGCCGTGGCCAACCCGGGCGCGCAGCCAACCATTCTTCGAGACGATGACGGTGACCGGTTCGTCGACGATGGCATCTTCCGTGCTGGATGGGGTGACCGCCTGGGCGGCTTCGATCAGGGTGCGCCGCTCGTCGCCGTATTTCTTCGCGTCGGCGCGGATTTCGCTGATGACCAGGCGTTTCAGTTCGCCTTCGTCGCCGAGCAGCCTGAGCAGGCCTTCCTTTTCAGTACGCAGTTCGCCCAGTTCCCTTTCGATCTTGATGCCTTCCAGCCGGGCCAACTGGCGTAGCCGAATCTCCAGGATGTCGTCGGCCTGGATTTCGCTCAAGCCGAAAGCGGCCATGAGGTCGGCCTTGGGGTCGTCGGCCTCGCGGATGACGCGGATGACTTCGTCGATGTTGAGCAATACCGCCTGGCGGCCTTCCAGGATGTGGATGCGGCGATTCACTGCGTCGAGCCGGTGTGCGGTTCTCCGCCGCACGGTATCGACGCGGAAGCTGGCCCATTCGCCGATCAGGGCGGCCAGCCCCTTCTGGCCGGGGCGGCCGGAACGAGAGACCACGGTGAGGTTCATCGGCGCCGTGGTTTCCAGGCTGGTCTGGGCCAGCAGGAGGCGCATGAAGCTGTCCGGGTCCTGGTTGCGCGATTGCGGTTCCAGGACGATGCGCACCGGCGCCTTTTCGTCGGATTCGTCGCGCACAGTTTCCAGGGCGGCGAGCAGGGCGGCCTTGAGGGTCTTCTGTTCCTGGGAAAGCTCTTTCTTGCCGGTCTTGATCTGCGGATTGGTGAGGGCGTCGATCTGGGTCAGCACCTGGGCGGTGGAGACGCCGGGCGGCAATTCCGTGACCACGACGCGCCATTGCCCGCGCGCCAGCGGCTCGATCTGCCAGCGGGCGCGCACCCGCAGGCTGCCGCGCCCGGTTTCGTAGGCGGCGCGGAGGTCGGCCGGGTTGGAGATGATCTGGCCGCCACCGGGGAAGTCGGGGCCGGGCACAAGTTTGAGCAAATCTGCCAGCAGCTCGGCGCTGCTCGCCTCCGGGTGCTTGAGCACATGCACGGCGGCTTCCGCCAGTTCGCGCAGGTTGTGCGACGGAATTTCCGTGGCCATGCCGACGGCGATGCCGGATGCGCCATTGGCCAGCAGCAGCGGCAGGCGCGCGGGCAACAGGACGGGTTCCTGGAAGGCGCCGTCGTAGTTGGGTTTGAAATCGACCGTGCCGGCGTCGATTTCGGCCAGCAGCAATTCGGCGATGGGGGTGAGGCGGCTTTCCGTGTAGCGCATCGCCGCCGCGCCGTCGCCGTCGCGCGAGCCGAAGTTGCCCTGGCCGTCGATCAGCGGGTAGCGCAGGGTAAAACCTTGCGCCATGCGCACCATGGCGTCGTAGACCGACTGGTCGCCGTGCGGGTGCAGTTTGCCGATGACATCGCCGACCACGCGCGCGGATTTGACGTGCTTGGTGGTGGCGGAGAGGCCCATCTCGCGCATGGAATAAAGAATCCGCCGCTGCACCGGCTTCATGCCGTCTTCCACATGCGGCAGCGC
This sequence comes from Hydrogenophilales bacterium CG_4_10_14_3_um_filter_63_21, assembly GCA_002784045.1. Classification (GTDB taxonomy): domain Bacteria; phylum Pseudomonadota; class Gammaproteobacteria; order Burkholderiales; family Thiobacillaceae; genus PFJX01. The sequence goes on along the minus strand of PFJX01000029.1, from coordinate 7,615 downwards.
CCGCCCCAGTACCACGCTCATGGCATAGGAAAGGTAGCAGCGCTCGGCGAATTCACCGAGGGGGAGGTAGTCCTTGGGCGGCTGTTCGTTATTCGCGGGAGGTGCGGGTGGGGCCGGTGGTTCGCCGGCTGCGGGGGGATTAACGAACAGGTCGAGGGTGAGGGAGTCGTCGTGCGGGAGCATGGGTAGGGGTGCCGCCTAACTACCGCCGGTCTTGGTCGCCTGGTGCGCCTTCGATTTGGCGCGGCAATCCGCGCATTTCCAGCGTTTCGCGCCGTTCGCGCAACGCACCAGGGCGCCGCCCAGGAGCGGCTTGGTGCGGCCACAACTGGAGCAGAAACGCCGCTCCTCCATGTCGATCGCTGCCTGATTCAGGGGTGTTTCCGGTTTCATATATCCGCCTCTACGGTGTTGCCTTTTGCTTCCATCCATTCCCGGCGCGCGCCGGCCTCGCCTTTGCCCATGAGCATATCGAACATCGTCACTGCGGCGGCGATTTCCTCGCGCGACACCCGCACCGGCAGCACTCGGCGGGTGGCCGGGCTCATCGCGGTTTCCCGCAATTGTTCCGGGTTCATCTCGCCCAGACCCTTGAAGCGGCCCACCGAGAGGGCCTCGGGTTTCACCCCGTCGCGTACCAGGCGGTCGCGGATTGCCATCAACTCGTCGTCGTCCAGGGCGTAGAAGCGGCGCATCGGCGCCCGACCGCGCGCCGGTACGTCCACTCGATACAACGGCGGCTGCGCCACGCAGATGCGGCCCTGTTCCAGCAGGCGCGGGAAGTGGCGGAAGAACAGGGTGAGCAACAGGGTGTTGATATGCGAGCCATCGACGTCGGCGTCGGCCATCAGGATCACCTTGCCATAGCGGAGGCCGGAAAGATCGGGATGATCGTCGCCGCCGTGGCGTTCCACCCCCAGCGCCACGGCGATGTCATGCACTTCGTTGTTGGCGTAAAGGCGTTCCGGCTCCACTTCCCAGGTGTTCAGCACCTTGCCGCGCAGGGGCAGGATGGCCTGGGTTTCGCGGTCGCGCGCCTGTTTTGCGGAGCCGCCGGCGGAATCGCCTTCGACCAGAAACAGTTCGTTGCTCTCCGGGTCGCTGCCGCTGGCGTCGGACAGCTTGCCCGGCAGCACCACCACCGAGGACTGCTTCTTCTTCTCCACCTTCTGTGCGGATTTCAGCCGGCTCGCCGCCGCTCGCGCGGCCAGTTCCGCCAGGGTCTTGCCGTGTTCGACGTTGGCGTTGAGCCAGACTTCGAAGGGGTCGCGCACCATGCTGGAGACCAGTTTCACCGCCTCGCGCGAGTTGAGTTTTTCTTTCACCTGGCCCTGGAATTGCGGGTCGAGGATGCGCGCCGAGAGCACGAAGCTCATCCGCCCGCACACATCTTCCTGGCGCAACTGGACGCCGCGCGGCAGCAGGCCGTGGTGTTCGGCGAAGGCTTTGACCGCATCGAACACCCCGGCCTTGAGGCCGGCTTCGTGGGTGCCGCCCTGCGCGGTGTGGATCAGGTTGACGAAGCTTTCCGCCGCGCCGGTTCCGTCCGCCCAGGTGAACACCCAGGCCGCGCCCTCGCCTTTGGCGTAGCCGCCGCTGCTGCCACCCTCGCCATCGGCATAGCGTTCGCCGGAAAAAGCGGGCAGCAGGGGTTCCGCGTCGCCCAGCAGTTCGGCGAGGTACTGCGGCAAGCCATTCGGATAGGACCAGGCTTTTTCCTGCTCGCCGTCTTCTCGTTCGAGGGTCAACTGCACCGTCACGCCGGGCAGCAACACCGCCTTGGCGCGCAGCGAGCGTTCCAGTTCCGCCAGGGAAATGCGCGGGCTGTCGAAAAATGCCGGGTCGGGCCAGGCGCGCACCAGGGTGCCGGTGTCCTTTTTCGCGCACTTGCCGACCACTTGCAGCGGGAGGGATACCTTGCCGCCGTCGGCGAATTCGACCTGGTGCAACTCGCCATCGCGCTTCACCGTGACACTGAGGCGGGTTGACAAGGCATTGGTCACCGACACGCCGACGCCATGCAGGCCGCCGGAAAAGGCATAGGCGCCGGCGCCGCTGGTCTTGTCGAACTTGCCGCCGGCATGCAGGCGAGTGAACACCACCACCACGGTCGGCTCCTTCTCGGTGGGATGCGGCCCCACCGGAATACCACGGCCATCGTCCGCCACCGAAACCGAGCCATCGAGATGCACCCGCACCGTGAGATTGCGCGCGTAGCCGGCCAGCGCCTCGTCGGCGGCGTTGTCGATCACTTCCTGGATGACATGGGTGGGTGAGTCGGTGCGCGTGTACATGCCCGGCCGCGCGCGCACCGGCTCCAGGCCTTTAAGAACCTTGATCGAGGATTCGTCGTAAAGCGTCATGCGGAGGTGGTTTTCAAACGGCAGCGGCCAGGAAAAGCGCAAGTAAACGGGCAAGTCGCCTTCGATGCAAGCTTTCACGACGCACGAAGTTGTTACTTGGTTGCCTACAGCGGCTTAATATCCCGCGCCAACCCAACGGGAGAAGCTTTGGAGAGCCCTTCATGCCCATTGTCGCCCATAACGATCTGCCCTCTCTGCAACGCCTGAAAGCGGCCGGAACGACCATCGTGCTGCCCGCGGAGCGGGCGCTTAGCCAATACATCCGCGAACTGCATATCGGCCTCCTCAACATGATGCCGGACGCGGCGCTGGAGGCGACCGAGCGGCAGTTCTTCCGGCTGATCGGCGAGAGCAACCCGATCGCCCAGTTCTATGTCCACCCCTTCACGCTCGATGCCATCCCGCGCGGCGACAAAGCGGCGGCGCACATCGCGCGCTATTACGAGACATTTGCCCAAGTGCGGGAACAGGGCCTGGACGCGCTGATCATCACCGGCGCCAACGTCACCGGCGAGGATTTGTCGAAGGAGCCGTTCTGGGGGCCGCTCTCCGAGGCCATCGACTGGGCCTGGGGCAACGTCACCACCACCCTGTTGTCCTGCCTGGCCACCCATGCGGTGCTGCATTTCCGCTATGGCCAGCCGCGCGCGCGGCAGCCGGCCAAGCGCTGGGGCGTGTTCTCGCACCGGGTGCTGGATAAGCGGCATCCGCTGGTGGGCGATGTGAATACCCGCTTCGATGTGCCGCATTCACGCTGGAACGATGTCTCGCGCGCCCAGTTCGAAGCCGCCGGCCTACGTGTGCTGGTGGCAAGCGAGGAAGTGGGGGTACATCTGGCGACCAGCCACGACGGCCTGCGCATGGTGTTTTTCCAGGGCCATCCGGAATACGACACGATTTCCCTGTTGAAGGAATACAAGCGCGACGCGCTGCTGGCGGCGCGAGGCTTGCTGCCGGGCTACCCGCCCTTCCCGGACAACTATCTGCCCGCGCATGAGCGCGCCATCCTGCTGGAATGGCGCGAGCGGGTGAGCAACACCCCGGCGGGCCAGTCGCCGCCGGAATTCCCGGAAGCGCTGGTGGCGCGCAATCTCGACAACACCTGGCACGACACCGCCGAAGCCGTGATCGGCAACTGGATGGGCAGCATGTATCAGGTGACCCATCGCGACCGCAAAAAACCATTCATGGATGGGGTGAACCCGGACGATCCGCTCGGCATCTACTCGTAGCGGCACCCTAGCAGCCGACGATTCCAAAGTCCGACAGGCTGCTAGTCTGGATGCAGCTATTCCCGTTGTTGCCGTTACCCTCTTGCCCGCTCAGGGCCATCAAGGAGCCACCATGCAACACCTGACCCCCAAAGAAACCCACGAATTTCTGCAAAGCCATCCCGATGCGGTGTTCATCGACTGCCGTTCCGAGTTCGAATTCCTCTTTGTCGGGCATCCGGTGGGGGCCATCCTCATCCCCTGGTATGAGGGGATCAACTGGGATCTGAACCCGCATTTCCTCGGCCAGGTGCGCATGGCCGCCTCGCACCATCGCCCGGTGCTGCTGGTCTGCCGCTCCGGCAATCGCTCGAAGGAAGCCGGCGAGTACCTGGAGAAAAATGGCTTCACCGACGTCTACAACGTGCTCTATGGCTTCGAGGGCGAACTCGACGATAACCACCAGCGCTCCACCGAGAATGGCTGGCGATTCGACGGGCTGCCCTGGGAGCAGTGCTGAGCCACCTCCCTTTCCCATGGGGAGGTGCAAACCAATCGTTCGCCACCATGAACAAAACTCAACCCATTGAAAACCTGCTGCTGAATCTCGTCGACAACCTGGGCAACCCGCCCATGTTGATCGAGTTGGCCGTGCTGGCCGCCCTGGTGGCCGTCTCCTGGCTGCTGACGAGCGCATGGCGCAAACGCGCCGAGCGTACCCGCGTGGAAAACCAGCTTATCCATCTGGCGCCCACGGAATGGGGGCGGCTGGTCCTGCCCGGCCTGCTGTTGCCGATGATTCTGGTCGGCCGCGCGGTGCTGGAAAACTGGCAGGCGGTGCATCTGTTCAACCTGTCGTTGCCGCTGCTCGGCTCGTTCTTTGCCATCCAGGCCGTGTTGCATGGGCTGCGCCGGGTGTTTCAGCCCAGCCACGCGCTGCTGTCGCTGCAGCACGCGGTTTCCTGGCTGGTCTGGGGTGGCCTGGTGCTGCATATCACCGGCTATCTGCGGGCGGTGATCGCCGCGCTCGACAGTATCGGCTTGCACCTCGGCAAACAGTATCTTTCCCTGTACACCGCGCTGGTCGGCCTGCTTTCCCTGGGCGCACTGCTCACGCTGGCGCTCTGGCTGTCCAAGATTGTGGAGGGGCGCCTGAATGTGGCCATGCCGGGCAACGCCAATCTGCGCCTGGCCATGGCCAAAATGGCGCAAGGCTTGCTGATCCTGCTGGCGATCTTGGTCGCCCTGCCGCTGGTGGGCATCGACATCACCGTGCTGTCGGTATTCGGCGGCGCGCTGGGCGTCGGCCTCGGGCTGGGCCTGCAGAAGATCGCCGCCAACTATGTGTCCGGCTTCACCTTGCTGCTGGACCAATCGATCCGCATCGGCGACATGGTGACGGTGGGCCCGTATTTCGGCGAGATCACCCGGATCGCCACGCGCTATACGGTGATACGCAGCCTGGATGGCACGGAAACCATCATCCCCAACGACACCCTGATTACCTCGGCGGTGGTCAATCACACCCTCGCCAATCGCGACAACCGCATCGCGCTGCCGGTGCAGGTGGCTTATGGCACGGAGCTCGCCGTAGCGAAACGGGCCTTGCTGGAGGCGCTGGCGAAGGCGGGCAGCCCGTTGGCGGAACCGCCGCCCCAGGTGCAACTGGCCAGTTTCGGTGACAACGGCATCAATCTCGACCTGGTGTTCTGGATCGACCACCCCGAAGCCAGTCAGCGCAAGCTGCGCTCGGACATCAACTGGGCCATCTGGGAGGGGTTTCAGCGCGAGGGCATTGAAATCCCCTTTCCGCAAAGGGTTGTGCATCTGGCCGATGCGGCCAACAATCGCACGGATCCCAGCCAAACGAGGCCCGCATGAGCGAATACCTGAACGGAATGATCGACCTGCCCTGGTGGGGCTATGTCCTGGCCACCCTGGCCTTGACCCACATCAGCATCGCCAGCATCACCCTCTTCCTGCACCGCGCGCAGGCGCATCGAGCGCTCGACCTCCATCCCATCGCCAGCCATTTCTTCCGCTTCTGGCTCTGGCTCACCACCGGCGCCGTCACCCGCGAATGGGTCAGCGTGCATCGCAAACACCATGCCAAATGCGAAACCGCCGAAGACCCGCATAGTCCGGTCATTCTTGGCCTCGGCCGGGTTCTGACGCAGGGCTATGAGCTGTATCAGGCCGCGGCTGCTCATGCCACCACCCGCGATCGCTACGGCCACGGCACGCCGGATGACTGGCTGGAACGCAATCTCTATAGCGGCCACCGCAATCTGGGCATCGGCCTGATGCTGATCATCGACCTCGTGTTGTTCGGCGCCATCGGCCTGACCCTCTGGGCGGTGCAGATGCTGTGGATGCCGCTGTTCGCCGCCGGCATCATCAACGGCGCCGGCCACGCTGTCGGCTACCGCAACTTCGCCTGCGACGACGCCAGCACCAACATCGTGCCCTGGGGCATCCTGATCGGCGGCGAGGAGCTGCACAACAACCATCACGCCTACGGCAGTTCCGCCAAGCTCTCCAGCCGTTGGTACGAAATCGATCTCGGCTGGGGCTACATCCGCATCCTGGAGTTTTTCGGCCTGGCCAGCGTCAAGAAAGTCGCGCCCAAAGTCCGTTGGGGAGAGATCAAGCACTTCTGCGACGCCGAACTGCTGCACAGCGTGGCCACCCACCGCTACGACGTGCTCACCCGCTATGCGCGCGGCATGAAACGCATCTACTCGGACGAACTCGACAAACTGCGCGCCAGCCTGCCCGAAGGCATCTCGCTGAAGCAGGCGCGCGCCTGGTTCTGCCGCAACCCGTCCAACTTGAAAGCCGACGAACGCCAGCAACTGCAAACGCTGCTGGCGCAAAGCCCGCGCCTCGACACCCTGTACCGAATGCGCCAGGAACTCATCGCCCTGTGGAGCCGCTCCACCGCCTCCAGCGAGCAACTGGTGCGACAACTCCAGGACTGGTGCCAACGCGCCGAAAGCAGTGGCATCGAAGCGCTTTCCCAGTTCTCGTTCAAGCTACGCTGCTACGCTTGAGCGGCATCGCGCGCCAGTCTGGCGTGGTCACCATTTCTTCATCCATCTGTCACCGCCAGGTCATCGCGTTTTCCTACCTTTGCCGCGTCACCACAAAGAAAAGGAAAACGCATGCTCCAGGAACGCACCGGGCAGGAAGGCAGGGCCAGAAAACAGTTTCGCGTCGCCATGGCGCGCCATCAGGATGAAGTCCGCGAGGCGCAGCGTCTGCGCTGGAAGGTGTTCGGCGAGGAAATGGGCGCGCGCCTCACCACCCCGGAACCGGGCCTCGACATCGACTTCTATGACGCCTATTGCGAGCATCTGCTGGTGCGCGATCCGGACAGCGGCGAGGTGGTGGGCACCTACCGCATCCTCAGCCCCGATGCCGCCAAGCGGGTAGGCAGCTATTACTCGGAAAACGAATTCGATCTCACCCGTCTGCAACACCTGCGCTCCCGCATGGTGGAACTGGGACGCTCCTGTGTGCACGGCGATTACCGCAGTGGCGGCGTCATCACCCACTTGTGGGCCGGCCTGGCCGAATACATGTTGAAAAGCGGGCATGAATACCTGGTCGGCAGCGCCAGCATCGGCATGGCCGACGGCGGTCACAACGCCGCCGGCATCTGGCACGCGGCCAAAGAGAAACATCTGGCGCCGATCGAATGGCGGGTCTTTCCGCGCTGCCCATTGCCGCTGGAATCCCTGGAAAGCGCGGCGGCGCCGGTGCTGCCACCGCTGCTCAAAGGCTATCTGCGCCTGGGCGCCCAGGTCTGCGGCGAGCCGGCCTGGGATCCGGATTTCAACACCGCCGACCTGCCCATCCTGCTGCCTTTGAGGAACCTCAATCCGGTGTACGCGCGCCACTTCCTGAAGCGGCCGTGAGTGAAACAAGCCGGTTGGAATAGTGAACCTAGAAAGCTCAGTTGGACGCGCCCGAGTGTGCGGTTTTCGGGCTGCCTGGCAAGGCGCGACGACGCGGCGGGGCTGGCCCCGCAAGGAGGAG
>PFJX01000015.1 GCA_002784045.1 Hydrogenophilales bacterium CG_4_10_14_3_um_filter_63_21 | reverse complement strand
CATCGGCGACAGCCGCGAGATGGCGCTGAACCTGGTGGACAAATATCAGGATCGCCGCCTCGCCGACCGCGTCTTCGAACTGGCCTGGACCCACGCCCAGGTGTTGTTGCGCCAGATCAATGCCAACGAGGCCGATGCCCAGCTTTATGGCCGTCTGGCCAACGCGATTCTGTACGCCCAGGCCGGGCTGCGTGCCGACAGCAGCGTGCAGATGAAGAACCGGCGCGGCCAGTCCGGCCTCTGGGGCTATGCCATTTCCGGCGATCTGCCCATCGTGCTGCTGCGGATCGGCGACCTGGCCAATATCGAACTGGTGCGCCAACTCATCCAGGCCCATGCCTACTGGCGGCTGAAGGGGCTGGTGGTGGATCTGGTGATCTGGAACGAGGACCGCGCCGGTTACCGGCAAGCGCTGCAAGACCAGATACTCGGCCTGGTCGCGGTGGGCCTGGAAAGCCAGGTGATCGACCGGCCAGGCGGCATTTTCATCCGCTCGGCGGAACAGATTTCCGAGGAAGACCGCACGCTGTTCCAGACCGTCGCCCGCGTCATCCTGAGCGACAACCGGGGCACGCTGGCGGAACAGCTCGACCGCGCCTTGCCGCCGGTGCTGCGCGTGCCGATGTTGCCATTGAAAACACCACGCCCCGAATCGCCCGCCGCCTTCGACCTGCCGCAGCGCGAGCTGATCCTGGCCAACGGCATTGGCGGCTTCACGCCGGACGGACGCGAATACGTCATCACCACCACGCCGGATCAACTGACCCCGGCGCCCTGGGTGAATGTGCTGGCCAACGCGCAGTTCGGCAGCGTCATTTCGGAAAGCGGCCAGGCTTATACCTGGGGCGAGAACGCCCACGAATTCCGCCTTACCCCGTGGGAAAACGACCCGGTGAGCGACGCCGGCGGCGAAGCGTTCTATCTGCGCGACGAGGAAACCGGCCAGTTCTGGTCGCCGACGCCCTTGCCCCGGCGCGGCGCGACGCCTTACGTCAGCCGCCACGGCTTCGGCTACAGCGTGTTCGAACATACCGAAAGCGGCATCCAGTCCGAGTTATGGGTCTATGTCGCCACCGATGCGGCGGTGAAGTTTGCCGTGCTCAAGTTGCGCAATCTCTCCGGCCGCGCCCGCCGGCTGTCTGCCACCGGCTATGTCGAATGGGTGCTGGGCGACCTGCGGCCGAAGTCGGTCATGCACGTCGCCAGCGAAGTCGATCCCTACAGCGGCGCGCTCTACGCCCGCAACGCCTACAACACCGAGTTCCCCAACCGCGTCGCCTTCTTCGATGTCGATGACCCGCAGCGCACCTTCACCTGCGACCGCGCCGAATTCATCGGCCGCAACGGCAGCCTGGCCAGCCCGGCCGCACTCGGCCGCACGCATCTTTCCGGCAAGCTGGGCAGCGGGCTGGACCCGTGCTGCGCGATTCAGGTCGGCTGTACTCTGGACGACGGACAGGCGCGCGAGATCGTGTTCCGCTTGGGGGTGGGTGGCGTGGAAGGAGGGGAGGACGCCAATCGTCTGGTGCACCGCTTCCGGGGCAACGACGCCGCGCGCCGCGCGCTGGAGCAAGTCTGGCAGTTCTGGAACCACAGCCTGGGCGCGGTGCAGGTGGAAACGCCGGATGAATCGCTCAACGTGCTGACCAACGGCTGGCTGCTGTACCAGACCATCGCCTGCCGCATCTGGGCGCGCAGCGGCTACTACCAGTCCGGCGGCGCCTTCGGCTTCCGCGACCAGTTGCAGGACGCGATGGCGCTGGTGCATAACGAACCCAGCCTGCTGCGCGCGCAACTGCTGCGCTGCGCCAGCCGCCAGTTCCTTGAGGGCGATGTGCAGCACTGGTGGCATCCGCCCGTCGGGCGCGGCGTGCGCACCCACTGTTCCGACGATTACCTGTGGCTGGCGCTGGCCACCAGCCGCTATGTACTGAGCAGCGGCGACACCGGCGTGCTGGACGAAGCGGTGCCATTCCTCGAAGGCCGCCCGCTCAATCTCGACGACGAGTCCTGTTACGACCTGCCCGGCTCAGCCTCCGGCACGGAAAGCCTGTACCAACACTGCGTGCGCGCCATCCGGTTCGGCATGCGCTTCGGCGAACACGGCCTGCCGCTGATCGGCTCCGGCGACTGGAACGACGGCATGAATCGGGTCGGCATCCAGGGCAAAGGCGAGAGCGTTTGGCTGGGTTTCTTCCTGTTCGAAGTGCTGCGCCAGTTCGGCACCCTGGCGCGTCGCCACGACGACCCCGCTTTCGCCGACTTCTGCGCGGCGGAAGGTGTGCGCCTGAGCGAGCATATTGAGCAGAACGCCTGGGACGGCGCCTGGTATCGCCGCGCCTGGTTCGACGACGGCACCCCGCTTGGCTCCGCCGCCAACGCCGAATGCCAGATCGATTCCATCTCGCAAAGCTGGGCGGTGCTGTCCGGCGCCAGTGATCCTGAACGCGCCCGACGCGCCATGCAGGCGGTGGACGAACGTCTGGTACGGCGCGAAGCCGGCCTGGTCCAGTTGCTCGACCCGCCCTTCGACCAGACCGACCTGGACCCGGGCTATATCAAGGGCTACGTCCCCGGCGTGCGGGAAAACGGCGGCCAGTACACCCATGCCGCCATCTGGGCCGCCATGGCCTTCGCCGCCCAGGGCGACAGCCGCCGCGCCTGGGAAATCACCACCCTGATCAACCCGGCCAACCACGCCAAATCGCGAGATGCCATTGCCGTTTACAAAGTGGAACCCTACGTCATGGCCGCCGACGTCTACGCCGTCGCCCCCCACACCGGGCGCGGCGGCTGGTCCTGGTACACCGGCTCGGCCGGCTGGATGTACCGCCTCATCGTCGAATCCCTGCTGGGCTTGCGCCTGGAGGTCGACCGGCTCCACATCGCCCCCTGCCTGCCCGCCCATTGGCCGGGGTACACGGTGCATTACCGCTATCGCGAGACGGTGTATCACATCGCCGTCGAACAGACGCGGGCCGGCGACGATGGAAGGATTGGCGTAACGAGCGTGAAGGTCGACGGAGTGGAACAGAACGACCGGACGATTCACCTGGTGGACGACCATCGGGAACACTCGGTTGCGATGATGATGCATGCGAGATAAAGGTGAAGTTCTGGTCTGGCGAAATGTGCCTGCCCCCCGTCCCAATATGACCTGAGACACCTGCCCCTCTGAAATTAAAGTAGCAGGCAGGTCACACTCATGACGACCAAGACGAAATCCCCCATGCAAGTAGAGCAGGCAGTTGCGCCGGAAGCGGTGTTGTAAGGAGCACGGAGGGCGACTGGTGGAATTGCCTGTCCGAAGAGCGACAGGAAGCGCTAGCCGCCTCCGTGCGTTTGCTCGAAGAGCGAGGGCCGGCCGTTGGGCTTTCCACCCAGCAGTGGAATCAACGGGTCGAAACACAGCCACATGCGGGAACTTCGCACGCAGCACGACGGCAGGCCATTGCGAACTCTGTACGCGTTTGATCCGCAACGATCAGCCATCTTGCTGATCGGCGGGGACAAGACGGGGGACGACCGGTGGTATGACGTGCGTATTCCCATCGCCGACCGACTCAACGACGAACACCTGGAGCAACTTCGAAAGGAAGGGCTGAACGATGGCTAGGAAATTTTCAGAACTGCGCGCGCGCATGTCGCCCGAGGCTCAGGCTCAGGCTCAGGCTCGGGCCGAGGCCCAAGCCATGCTGGCCGAGATGCCGCTCAACGAACTGCGCCAAGCGCGCGGACTGTTGCAAATGATGTTGGCTGACGTCTTGCACGTTCAGCAGCCCTTAATCGCCAAGATGGAGAAGCGCGCGGATATGTACCTGTCCACGCTGCGCAGCCCTATCGAGGCCATGGGCGGTCAATAGGAGGTGATCGCGCGCTTTCCGGATGACACGGTGAAGATCAGCAATTTCTCCGATCTGGAAAGCAACGCCACGCTCTGATTTACCGCGAAGGTCGGAGTAACTTGCTGGTCGTGTGAGTGCCCGGTCCGTGAAACCGTGGTGCGTCCCCCAATATCTCGCGCCGCTATGTGCGTTTGCGAACGGAGTCCGCCGATAGATGCGTATATCCAGGGAGAACCGTGACGACGAAACACCGTGTCACCCCTATCTGGAGATCCATCATGCGCACAACGTCCTTGCATTTCAGAATTCTTGTCGCAACTTTGTTTTCAGCCGGCGTCGTCACCGCGCAAGCGGCGAACGGCCTGTTTTACGACCCATCCAATGCCGCCAGCCCGACCGGGAAAACAATAGGCTACCAGTTGTACCGGACCATCGGCTGCCCCGCCCGGGAGTTGCTCGGCATCCCTTGCCCGGTGCCCATGGCACTTGAAAACATTCCCGCCGCCGGCAATAAAGCGGCGATGGCCGAACCAGTCGCCGCCGCCCTTGTCTCGCCACCGGCGCCTCAGCCCGCAGCCATGGTTGCGGCGGAGCCCGTGCCGGTCATCGTGCCGGTCCCGGCGCGGACCGAGGAGTATTGCGCCGTGCTCGACATCCAGTTCGAGATCGACCAGGACGACATGCAGCGCGAAGTGAAGGAGAAGCTCGCCGTGCTGGCCACCTTCATGAAGAAATACCCCGAAAACTCGGCGGTGATCGAGGGTCATACCGACGATGTGGGAACGAATGAGTACAACATGAAACTGTCCCAGCGCCGGGCGGACAGCGTGGTGGACTATCTGGTGCGCAAACACGGCATCGCCCCTTCGCGGCTGACCGCCGTGGGCTACGGCGAGACGCGCCCGCTGGCCGACAATGCCAGCGAAGAAGGGAAACGGCAGAACCGGCGCATCGACGCCGTCATCGGTTGCATGACGGATATCGCGGGGCTGCGGGTCGTTCCCGCCCGGATCACCATGGCCCTGCTGATCGAGTTCGACCGCAACCAGGCCGACGTCAAGCCGGAATACACCGGCGACCTGCGCAAAGTGGCGGATTTCATGCAGGAGCATCCTTCCGTGACCGCCACGGTGGAAGGGCACACCGGCAATTTGCAGGGGACGTCCGAGTTGGCGATGGAGATCTCCCGGCGCCGCGCCCAGAACGTGGTGAACACCCTGGCCGATAACTTCGGTATCGCGCGTTCACGGCTATCCGCCGAGGGGTTTGGCCAGACCCGGCGTGTCGCTTACAGCACCAGCCTGGAGGGGCAACAGGAAAACCGCCGGGTCAATGTCATCTTCAATTTCGCGAAATAGCGGGGCGAGGCTGGACCCAATGGCAAGACCTGAAGCAGTATCGACCTGAGAGGCTGTGAAAATTTGCCATCGCCCAGAATTTCCGTCATTCCCGCGCAGGCGGGAATGACGGCTTCTTTGAACACGGCGCTTGCCTGGTCTGCCTCACTTTGCAAAAGTAGGGGGCACACAAGCTGGTGCCTTTGGCGCCTGCCCATCGTGAGGCGGTGCAGGTGAATATGGGGTCGGCGCCCGGCATCGACCCGACCTGTTCGGGAGATTGCATGGAAATGCTGCACTGGGCCGACTACGTCAAATTCTTCGTGGCCCTCGTGGTTATCGTCAACCCGATCAGCGCGTTGCCACTGTTCGCCAGCATGACGGCGAACAACAGCGAGGCCGAGAAGAAGCAGATCGCGCGGGCGGCGAGTATTTCCGTGGCCGTGGTTCTCTCCCTGGCGGCGGTGCTCGGCCAGCCCATCCTGGCTTTATTCGGGATCACCATCGCTTCGTTCAAGGTGGGGGGCGCGATCCTGATCATGCTGATGGCGATTTCCATGATGCATGCGGCGCCCACCCGACAAAGACAGACGCCGGAGGAGGCGATGGAGGCTCAGAACAAGGCAAACATCGCCGTCGTGCCGCTCGCCATTCCCCTGCTGGCGGGGCCCGGCGCGATCTCCACCACCATCGTCTACGCCACGGAACGCTTCTCGCTGGGCCATCTGGGCCTGATCGTGTTGTGCTGTCTGCTGGTGGCCGGCGGCGCCTGGTTGATGCTGCGGCTGGCAGCGCCGGTCAGTCACTGGCTTGGAGAGACGGGGGTGAACATTGCCACCCGCTTGATGGGACTGTTGCTGGCCGCCGTCGCGGTCGAGATTTTCACCAGCGGTCTGGTGGTCTTGCTACCCGGACTCGGGTAAACCCGCGTTTGCCGCCACCCCGTCATGCCGGGTTCCGCCTGAAGCCCGGGACATGGAGTCGAACCAATGTCAAAGTCATTGAGAACCCTGTCCTTCGCCATCGGTGCCCTCCTCGGGCTGCTTGCCCTGGGCGCGGCCGCTCTGCTGCTCTTCCTGGACGTCAACGCCCACAAACCTCGGCTTGAAGCGGCCGCCTCGGGCGCTTTGGGACTGGACGTCAGCGTCGGCGGCCGCCTGGGTATCGACTTCTTCCCCGGTCTGCTCGTCACCCTGGACGACGTCCACATCCGCAATCGCGGCGCGGATGTCGCCAGCGCAAAACAGGCCAAGCTCTGGGTCGATTTCCTGCCCCTGCTCCAGAACCAAGTCCGGATCGGGAAGATCGCGCTGGAACAGCCAAGGATCACCATCGAGCGGGACCGGGAAGGGCGCTTCAACTTCGAGAAACCTGAGGTGATCGGAGGCACGTTACCCGCCCTGGACCTGGCTAGAGTGGACCTTTCGGGGGGAACCCTCGTCTATGCGGACAAACAATCCGGGCAAGGATTCGAGGCCGGTGATTGCAGCCTGGTCATGAGTCGCCTGAGCCTCTCGGAGCGGGCGCGGCCGGGCACCTTGAAGGACCTTTCCCTTGCCGCCGAACTTGCGTGCGGGGAGGTCAGGACCAGGTACTACGCCGCCTCCGGCCTGAAGCTCTCGGTTACCGGGCGAAACGGCATCTTCGATCTCAAACCGGTCACGTTGAGCCTGTTTGGTGGGCAAGGTTCCGGGAGCCTCCGGGCGGACTTCGTCGGCGTCGTCCCCCTTTACCAGGTCCGCTATGCCCTTTCCCGCTTCCACATCGAGGAACTCCTCAAAACCCTGCCGCCGCAAAAACTTGCGGCGGGTTCGATGGACCTCTCCGCTGACCTGTCGATGGCGGGAAAGACCGCGCACGAACTGAGACGGACCGCGCGCGGGCATATCACTTTGCGGGGCAAGAACCTCACCCTCGAGGGTCGTGATCTCGATCGGGCGCTGGCCCGGTACGAGTCCAGCCAGAACTTCAATCTGGTTGACGTGGGCGCCTACATCTTTACCGGGCCATTTGGTCTGGTGGTCACCAAGGGATACGACTTTGCGCGCATCTTTCAGGGGTCTGGGGGGCGCAGCGAAATCCGGACGCTCGTCTCCGAATGGAAGGTCGAGAAGGGCGTGGCGCAGGCCGAGGACGTGGCCATGGCGACGAACGAGAACCGGATCGCCCTGCGCGGTGGCCTCGATCTGGCCAACGAGCGGTTCGATGAGGTGACCGTGGCATTGATCGATGCCAAGGGCTGCGCCAAGCTGCGGCAAACCATTCGCGGCACCTTCCAGAAACCGGTGGTAGAGAAGCCGAGCACCCTCAAGTCCCTCACCGGACCGGTGCTCAAGTTGTTCAACAAGGTGAGAGGCGTCTTTCCCGGTGGCGAGTGCGAAGTGTTCTACGCCGGTTCGGTGGCGCCGCCGAAATAAGCCACTGGCACGGAATCAGTGAACGAGCGGGAGGGCGGAGCGTATGGGCGACGGCGACCAGGGGGCAACATCACTCGTGCCGCAGCGCCTCCGGAACGGGTACATGCGTGCCGCGCGGCGGGCGGGGAACTAGCCGAACAGCACGCCGATGCCGGCCGAGAACGCCAGCGACAGCAAGTTGATGAACGGGTCGAACGCGTAGGGCACACCCATCAGGCTGGACAGCCCCCAGGACGCGGCGATGGCGATGACGATACCGGTGCTGTTTCCGCCCACCGTGCCACGAGACGCCGAAGGGAGCTTCCCAGCGTGGGCCGTAATCCGGCGGTGGCGACATCGAACAGTGCAAGGGGCTGCCGTATGCAGCCCGCGCCACCAGATGGCCCAGCAGCGGATCATCAAACCGCGACTACCATTGCCCCAGCGAAGAGGGCTGGCTGGATGGGGCATCGGCGGCACTCGACCAGACGGTCGGTATCGCCAGCAGAGTCGGTTTGTCTCGCTGCGGTGCGACAGACGCGCAACTGCTCAGGATCAGCGCCAGGAAAATCATGAGGATTGGAATCATCATTCTGCGAGCAAGCGTCTCGCCGCAACCAGTGCGTATTGTGTTCAGGAAGGTAGTGCGCATTTGAATCCCGGTGTGCTGGCTGCCTGCCGCAATCCTGAAGGCTGGAATAATCTCGGATTTGCGACTTTACTGGCCTTTACACCTTGCGCCACCAAGGCGATTGATTCTGTTCGCCAAGGCACGAAAGAAAGAACTCGGAGTCCTTCCCGCTATGTGTGCTGGCGTACCGATTTCACGTTCACATATGCCTAGCGTTGGCGCTGCAGGTTCGCCTGAACAACCCATTGAAAGGAACCACCATGAAACGTTTGCTATTTGCGGCAACACTCGCGGCCATCACCGCACCGTCGTTTTCCGCCGATGTCGGGGTATCGCTCAGCATTGGCCAACCTGGCTTCTATGGTCACATCGACATCGGTGACTTTCCGCGGCCGCAAGTGATCTACCAGCAGCCGCGCGTCATCTATCGGGCAGCGATGCACCGCCCGCCCATCTACCTGCACGTACCGCCAGGCCACGCGAAGAACTGGCGCAGACATTGCCACGAGTACAACGCCTGCAACGAGCGGGTCTACTTTGTGCAGAACAACTGGTATCAACACGAATACGTCCCGCGCTACCAGGAACGGCATGGCGACCGCCGCGACCGCCGTGACGAGCGCAGGGATGATCGGCACGATGGTCGTGGCAACGACCGCCACGACAACAACCATCACGACAATAACCGCGGTCATGGCCCTAATCGCTAAGCTCGCGTTGAACAAATCCAGGCGAACTGCCGCGCTGCGCTGGTTTGCTGCGTCCAGCCGGGCTGGATCCACTATTTCGATCAAGGATGAATCATGAAAAAACTATTACTCGTTTTAAGTTTGCTGATGGTGGGTTTGAGTGGCTGTTACGTGGTGCCTAACCGAGGCCATGATGATGGCTATCGGGGAGACCGAGATCATCGTGACGATAAAAATCATGACAGAGGTCGCGATGGAGATCGTCGCGACCGTGATGGGTATCGCTGAGCGTTCAGCGTCTGAATATGCCAAAGCTGCCTTTGTTTGCTTGCGACTTCCCAACACCGGTTGAGGCGTCAGGAGAAATAAGATGGCCTGGCTGACGCGGTTGTTGCTCGTCTGGATTGTCTGCTCCAGTGCTGGGCTGAGCCTGGCTTTCGCGCCGGACACGCAATCCGCCGCTTCACTTCAAGCCCGATACGTGGCCTTGAGTGAAAAACTCCAGCACAACCCGTTTCAGAGAAAGCTGTACCTCGACTCTTCCGAATCTGCCAATGGCTTGAAAGGCGACATCTACGCCTTGGTCGATTACCCGTTTTCCAGCGTCAGTACGGCGCTGAACAACCCAGACAACTGGTGTGACGTGCTGATCCTGCATATCAACACCAAGTATTGCCATGCCACGACCGACAAGACCCGCACTGTCTTGAGGGTCAACATCGGCAAGAAAACTGCGCAGCCTCTCGAAGAAGCCTATCCGATTGAGTTCTCCTATCGAGTCGCCGCATTGACAGCGAATTATCTTGAGGTTCAGCTCAACGCGGAGAAGGGGCCGATGAGCACCCGTCAATATCGCATCCAGTTGCAGGCGGTACCCGTTGTAAACGGCCAGACCTTTCTGCATATGAGCTATTCCTATGCTTATGGATTTTCTGGGCGACTCGCCATGCAGGCTTATCTAGCCACAATTGGCAGCGACAAAGTGGGGTTCACCCTGACCGGCGGGCAATCCAACAGGCAACCCGAATATATTGGTGGCATACGCGGCGTGGTGGAACGAAACACCATGCGCTATTACCTCGCGATTGACGCGTTTCTCGGTGCAATGGCTGCACCGCCTGCCTTGCAACTGCAAAACCGCCTGCAAAGATGGTTTACCGCCACCGAGCAATATTCGCGTCAATTGCATGAAGTAGACCGAACTGCCTACATCGATATGAAGCGGAGTGAATATCTGCGCCAGCAGTAACACGCTATGGAAAACCCGATTTATCGCAGATGCTGCTCAGGTCGCTGGCTGCGGATAACAGATAAAACCAACTTAGACTTGGGCCTGGGTTTGCTATCGTGAATATGTAAAGCGTGAATATTTGTCTAAACAGGAGCTGATCTAATGCGCATTGCCATTCAATCGTCGACTCGGTGGTGAATTCTGTTTTTGACCCTGCTCGGCCTCAGCGCGATGGTGTTATCCGGTTGCTCCAGCACCGCCCAAAAGCATTCAACCTAGCCCGGATATTGCATGAATACTCGCGCGCCCTCGCTGGTCCCTTGTCCGCACTGGAAAGTCTTGCTCAGTCGGGCGTATGAATAACTACACCGCTCCTTCGCAAAATTCCCATTGCAAACAATGGCCTGCGCGATTATGGGCGCAGCCCGGTATCCTTTAGGGCATCACGCGAATTCATGCAATA
>PFJX01000166.1 GCA_002784045.1 Hydrogenophilales bacterium CG_4_10_14_3_um_filter_63_21 | reverse complement strand
CTGTTTTTGCCATCCCTCGGGATGCCTACTGCCATGCGGCTTCCCGCCGGGCTTGTTACTTGGAAGTGTCAAAGTCAGGTCAAACGAAAGGGGCGGAAACAGATAAGCAGCACCTAATGCCACCGCGCCACATCTCGACTTTACCAGTTGAACGCGCCCGAGTGTGCGGTTTCCGAGTCGTCTGGCAAGGCGCGCTCAGTTGCCAATGCGCGCAGCGGGCCGGGGCCCGCAAGGAGGAACAACGTAGCTAGATGGCTCGAAAACCGTGCAATCGGGCGCGTAGCGGCGCCACCCAAATGGTGAGTGCAACCGGAGACGATAACGTCAGCATCCATGCGGTCTCACAAGGGCTGGGGAGCGGTCAACTGAGGAGTCTAGGATCATGGGTTTGCACAGTTGCGAATGCGACGGCGGCAAGATCATCCAGACCTCAGCGGCCTTCGGCCAGGGTGCCAGCGGCGGCGGCCTGTTCGACCGGCAGGGCCGTCTGGTGGGCGTCCTCACCTTCAAGGCCAAATCCGGCGGCAATTTCCACTTCGCCTTGCCGGTCGGCTGGTTGCGACCGCTTGCTGTGGCGAAGAATGCGCCCGGCACCGGCGAGGCGAGTTTTTGGGAGCATCCGGGCCGGGGAAACGGCTATTTCCTGGCGGCCTGTGATCTCGGCGCTCAAGAAAAGTGGTGGCCCCTGTCCAATCTGGCCGATGAATGGACGGGACAGGAACCCAATAACCCGAAAGCCGGGATGGCCCTGGGGCACGCTCGCAGGGGCTTGGGCCAAGCCGAGACGGCGGTCCAGGCCTTCCAGCGCGCGCTAATGCTGGATTCGACCCACGCCGAGGCGACATGGGCTTTGCGTGAACTGGAATTCGAATTGGGGCGTTCCCTGACGGGGCCGGGTGGACTGTGATCGCCAGGCCACCCGCGCCTCATGCCCTGGTTGGGGCGCCTTATTTGCCCGGCCCAGGCATGCCGCCCTGGCCCATCTGCTTTTGCATCATGTCCATGCGCTTGGCCATCATGCCATCGGAGCCGGACATGCCTGGCTGCCCCATCATGCCCATGCCGCCCTTGCCGTCCATCATCCCCATGCCGGGCCCCATCATGCCGGCCTTGCCGCCGGCCATCATCGGACACGAGCCGTCCTGCATCATGGCTTCCATGTCCTTCATCTGGGCTTCCATCAGTTGTTTGCGCTTCACGGGATCCTGGCTGGCGCGGATTTCCATCATCCGCGCCCGCATGGCCTGCATGTGGTCTTGCGTGGCAGCCGGGGCAGCCTGAGCCGGGGCGGACGCCGCCGGTCCTGGATGGTGTCCGCTGTGCTCGTCCTTGGCGGCGTCGGCGGCCATCAGTGTGGCGGGCATGGCCAGAACGACGGCCAGGGCGAGCATCAGGGTGTTGCGCTGCATCGATTTCATGAATATCTCCAGTTGGCAGGGAAGTGAAATTCAGGCCGGTTCAGCGGCCAGGTTGAAGCGCAGTCACCGTCAAGGCGCCGCCGCGACGTTCGACCACGAAGCGGATACGGTTGCCGGGCTTCATCTGATCAAGCATGGCGGGATCACTGACCCGGAACACCATGGTCATGGCGGGCATGTCCAGGCTTGCCAGGGGGCCATGGCTGATGGTGACCTTGCCGGCGTCGGCATTGACTTTCTTTACGGTGCCGTCGGCCCAGACCGGGTCCATGGCCTGTTCGGCGGGCATGGCATGGCCGTTTTGGCCATGGTCGGCAGCCAGCGCCGATGTGCCAAGCGCGAGGCCAAACAGAATCGCCGAGAACGTGTGATTGATCATGGCCTTCTCCTTGCGTTGGACATGTTTGCATCATGGACGATGGATTGGGACCGGAACCTGACGTACGGATTACATTTGCGTCATGGGCGCACCACGATCTTTCCGCGCATGCCAGCCTCGAAATGGCCGGGAACCAGGCAGGCGAAGTCGAAATCGCCGGACTTGGTGAAGCGCCAGACCAGTTCCCCAGTCTGACCCGGCTCGATGCTGACGGCGTTGGGGTCGTCGTGTTCCATCTCGGGAAACTTGCGCATCAGTGCGGCGTGTTTCTTCAGTTCATCCAGCGTACCCAGCACCATTTCGTGCTTCATCTGGCCGCCGTTGACGACCCGAAAGCGGATGGTTTGGCCGCGTTTGACGCGTACCTCGTTCGGCGAGAAGCGCATGTCGTCGCTGCTGGCGATCTTGATGCTGCGGTCCACCTTGGCCGGGTCACCGGGTTTGCCCAGGGCCGAGGCATGGCCGCCCGCCGCCTGGGTGACACCGGCAGACAGGGCGAGCAGCGCGATCAGGATGGCGAGGGGTTTGCACATGTTATTTCCTTTCAATGGCCGCTATGGCCGGCGGGTTTGCGGGCTTTCAGGGTGTTTTCGTCGGCTTCGGGGCCAGGCTGGCGTTTCGCTGGCAGCGGCTCGCCCGTCCACTCCCGGGCCACCGTGCCTTGCGGGTGCTTGAACCAACCCGGATCGCGGTAATCGCCGGGCTTCACCTCGCCGCGCACTTTCACTACCGTGAACATGCCGCCCATCTCCAGCGGGCCGAACGGCCCCCAGCCGGTCATCATGGGCAGGGTGTTGTCCGGCAGGGGCATTTCCATCTCGCCCATTTCCGCCATGCCCTTGCTGCCCATCTCCATGTAATCCGGCACCAGCTTGCCGATCTTTCTGGTGATGTCGCGCTGGTCGACCCCGATCATGGTGGGCACGTCGTGGCCCATGGCGTTCATGGTGTGGTGCGACTTGTGGCAGTGGAAAGCCCAGTCGCCGGGCGCGTCAGCGACGAATTCGATGGCGCGCATCTGGCCCACCGCCACGTCGGTGGTGACCTCCGGCCAGCGCGCCGATTTCGGCACCCAGCCGCCGTCGGTCCCGGTCACCTCAAAGTCGACGCCATGCAAATGCAACGGGTGGTTGGTCATGGTCAGGTTGCCGGCGCGGACGCGCACCCGGTCGCCGGTGCGGCACACCAGCGGATCGATGGCCGGGAACACGCGGCTGTTCCAGCACCACAGGTTGAAGTCCAGCATGGTGTTGATCTTGGGCGTGGCGGCGCCCGGTTCGATGTCGAAGGCGTTGAGCAGGAACACGAAATCCCGGTCCACGCGCATGAACTCCGGGTCTTTCGGGTGCACGACGATGAAGCCCATCATGCCCATGGCCATCTGCACCATCTCGTCGGCATGGGGGTGGTACATGAAGGTGCCCGATTTTTTCATCTGGAATTCGTAGACGAAAGTCTTGCCTGGCTTGATCTGGGGCTGGGTGAGGCCGCCGACGCCATCCATGCCGTTGGGCAGCAGGATGCCGTGCCAGTGCACCGCCGTGTGCTCGGGCAGCTTGTTGGTGACGAAGATTCGGATGTGGTCGCCTTCCACGCATTCGAGTGTGGGGCCGGGGCTGGAGCCGTTGTAGCCCCACAGGTTGGCCTTCATGCCCGGCGCCAGTTCGCGCACCACCGGTTCGGCCACCAGATGGAATTCCTTGACGCCGTCCTTCATGCGCCAGGGTAGCGACCAGCCGTTCAAAGTCACCACCGGGTTGTAGGGTCGGCCTTCCTTTGGGTGCAACGGCGGCTGGGTGGCGGGGTCGGTGACGCTGGGCGCCTCCGGCAGTCTGGCGGCGCCGGCGCGGGACAGCAACCCGGCGCCCAGCACAGCGGCCCCGGAGCGGGTCAGGAATTGTCGACGATCCATGGCGTGATCCTTTTCTCAGTGGCCGCTGGCCGCTTCGGCCGTGGCGGTGTTTTTCGAGACTGGCGCGGCACTGGCGCCGCGACCGTTGAGCGCGATTTGCAGGTTGCTTTCGGCGACCCAGAAATCCCTCTGCGCCTGGATCGCGGCGTTGACGGCGGCCACCTGGCCTCGGGTGTCGGCCAACAGGTCCCAGATGCCGATCAGCATGCCGTTGTAGCGCAGCAGGGTTTCCTCGGAGAGCCGTTTGCGCAGCGGCACGATCTCGTCCCGGTAAGCCGATGCCAGTTCATGCGTGGTGCGATAGCCAGCGTAGGCATCGCGCACCTCCGATTCGGCATTCACCGCTTGCTCGGCGACCCGGTGCATGGCCTGGGTGTAGAGGGCCTCGGCGCGGGCAGAGCGCGCCCCGCCCCAGTCGAAAATGGGCAGCGACAACTCAATTTCGTAGCCGCGCGAATGGGGTTGTCCGGACACGTTGTTGTTGAGGTAGCTCACCTCCAGCACGTTGACGAGGCGGGTGGCTTTGACCAGGCCCAGGCTCTTCGCCAGGCCATCCAATTCCCGCTTGGTCATGTTGAGGTCGAGGCGGCCGTCCATGGCCCTTTGCAGGACGACCTTCTCTTCCATCAGGCCGGCAGGCAGGTCGGGCAGGCGTTCCGGCAGAGTAAAGCCGCGTTGCGCCCCGATTAGCCCCAGCATGCGAGCAAGGCGTTCGCGGGCAGCGGATTCCGCCAGGCGGGCGCGGGTCAGGTCAGCCCGCGTCTCGGCCTGGAACAGTTGTTCTCGCTGCTGGCGTTGGCGGCTGAAGTTGCCCGCGTCGGCCATCCGCTTCGCAAGTACCGCGCCAGCCTCGGCGGCGGCGAACACATCTTCCTGATACTTGGCGGCCTGCCGCGCCGCCACCGCCTCGAACCAGGCCTGGCGAGCCATTTGCGCCAAGCGCAGGGACGCTTCCGCGACCCTGAGTTGGGTGGCCTGGAAACGGCGTTGTTCGATTTCGGAGCGGGTGGACAGGGTCAAGAGCCCCATCAGGTCGAACAGGAACTTGCGTTCATACTCCCGCTCACCGCCGCCCTCCAGGCGGGCGAAGGTGAAGCCGGGGTTGCGCAGGCGACCGGCCTGAACAAGATCGGCTTCGGCGATGCCCAGGTCGGCGAGATCGGCCTGGAGGCCACGGTTGTTGAGGATGGCGATCTTGACCGCACCGTCTACGTCGAGTGATACGGACAGCAGGCGTTTCACCTCGTCGGCGACGCGCGCAGCATCCTGATCGGACTGGATGCGTTGCGGGCTCATGCCCTGGCGCTCACGGGTGATCGACGCCACCCGATCCAGGCCACCGTCCGGGCTGAATGAGGCGCAGCCTCCCAGGAAGGCGACGCCAAACAGCATCACCGGCAACCTGGCCCGTGTGGGGGGGGATAAGAAGCGAATCGTCATGGCTATCCTCCGTAACAAGCGATTGACGCATGCTGCGCGGCGGCGCCTGTCACGTGACTGACAGAGGGATTACATATTTGTCAGATGGCGTCATCAAGGCGTGGCCTGTGGCAGGATGTTTCCTCCAAACGAGGATACGCGGCATGAAAATCCTGATCGTCGAGGACGAGCCCAAGACGGGCGATTACCTCAAGCAAGGCCTAACCGAGGCGGGGTTCGTCGCCGATCTGGCGCGCGACGGCTGGGATGGCCTGGAACTCGCCAAAGACGGCCACTACGATCTGATGATCCTGGACGTCATGCTGCCCGGCCTCGACGGCTGGCAGGTGCTCGATGGCGTGCGCCGGGCCGGGGTGGAAACGCCGGTGCTGTTCCTGACCGCGCGCGATCAGGTGGCGGACCGGGTCAAGGGCCTGGAACTGGGCGCCGACGACTATCTGGTCAAGCCTTTTGCCTTCGCCGAACTGCTCGCGCGCGTGCGCACCCTGCTGCGCCGGGGCCGAGGTGGTCTGGAACCGACCGTGCTCAAGGTCGCGGACCTGGAACTTGACCTGCTGCGCCGACGGGCCATTCGAGCCGGCAAGAAAATCGACCTGACCGCCAAGGAATTCGCCTTGCTGGAACTGCTCCTGCGCCGCCAGGGAGAGGTGCTGCCCCGATCGCTGATTGCCTCCCTGGTGTGGGACATGAATTTCGACTCCGATACCAACGTGATCGATGTCGCGGTGCGCCGTCTGCGCGCAAAAATCGATGAAGGATTTGAGTCTCGGCTGATCCATACCGTGCGCGGCATGGGATATGTATTGGATATGGATCGGGACGGCGCATGACACCCTTGTCGCTGACTGCCCGCGTCAGCCTGCTGTTCGCCGCTGGCGTGACGGTGGTCCTGCTTGGGCTAGGCTGGCTGGTGGCCTGGTCAGTGGATCGCCATTTCCAGGAAATTGATCGGCACGCACTGGAAGGCAAGCTTGCCCTGGTGGGCAACCTGATGGCCAAGGCAAATTCGCCCGAGGCCATGGATGAGGTGCCAAGGGAGCTGGACGACGCCTTGGTCGGCCACGAAGGGCTCTCGGTTACCCTGGTCGATGCCCAGGGTAACAAATGGTTCGCCAGCCGCGACCTGGACTATCCGGCCGCGCTTTTCCGCGCACCTGCGCAGCGTGGTCTGACCACCTGGCGTGAAGGCGAACGCGGCTATCGCGGCCTGAAAGCGCCCGTAATGACCGGCGATGGCCGGACGCTCACCGCCGCTATCGTGCTCGACATCAGTCACCACATGCACTTCATCGACGCTTTTCGGCAGGGGCTGGTCATCGCCATGACACTGGCCGCTTTGCTGACCGCCGGCCTCGGTTGGCTGGCCGCCCATACCGGCTTGCGGCCACTGCGCCGGATGACCGACATGGCGGCAGGCCTGTCGGCCAGTCGCCTCAACGAACGCCTGCCGGAGGCCGGTTTGCCACCGGAGATTCAGAACTTGGCCACGGCCTTCAACGCCATGCTGGATCGGCTGGAGGAATCCTTCCGGCGACTGTCGGAATTCTCGTCCGACATCGCCCACGAGCTTCGCACGCCGGTATCCAATCTTCTAATCCAGACCCATGTAGCCCTTGGCCGCTCACGTAGTGCAGAGGAATACCGCGAGGTACTGCTCTCCAGCGCGGAAGAATACGAGCGTCTGGCCCGGATGATCGGCGACATGCTGTTCCTGGCCAAGGCCGACAACCGGCTCATCGCCCCCAGCCAGGAAAGCGTCGATCTGGCCGCCGAGGCGAGCGGACTGGTCGAGTTTTACGGCATCCTCGCCGAGGAGCGCGGCATCCGGCTGCAGGTCGCAGGCAGGGCGACTGCGGCAGGCGACCGGCTCATGCTGCGACGGGCCTTGTCCAACCTGCTCTCGAACGCCATCCGCCACAGCCCAGCCGGTGGAACCGTGACGGTCAGGCTTGACAGCGATGCCGCTGGCTCCGTCGTCACGGTCGAAAACCAAGGCGCCATTCCCGCCGAGCATTTGCCCCGCCTGTTCGACCGTTTCTTTACCGGCGACCCCGTGCGCCGCGCCGGTGGTGAAGGCGTGGGACTTGGACTGGCCATCGTCCGCTCCATCGTCGAGGTCCACGGCGGCGAGATCACAGCTGAGTCGGAGGGCGGTCTCACCCGCTTCGCCATACACCTACCTATGCACGCCGCCTGATTAACAGCGTCGACAGTATGGATCAACGCCTCGCCGAGGCGAGCGCCAACTCAGCACGTGCATGCCGCACAACGGCGACTGCAGCGGTTAGCGCTAATGCCACCATTTCGCCAGCTACCAGCAGATCAGGCCAGACCGTGCCCATGCCAAGCACACCCAGGGCGGTGAACATCACCGAGGCGTTGCTGATGGCGTCGTTGCGGCTGCATAGCCACACGGAACACATGTTGGCGTCGCCATCGTGGTAGGCCATACAGCAGCATCGCCACACCGACATTCACCGCCAAGGCCAGCAGAGCCACCAATCCCATAGTCAGCGGCACTGGCGGAATACCCAGTGCAGTGGCCCAGGCGGTCTTGGCAGTACCAAAACGCCATAGACGCCCAATCAAATATTGCTTGTCTCATAGCTGACGTTCACACCAACTAACCCGGATATTGCATGAATTCGCGTGATGCCCTGAAGGATACCGGGCTGCGCCCATAATCGCGCAGGCCATTGTTTGCAATGGGAATTTTGCGAAGGAGCGGCGTAGTTATTCATACGCCCGACTGAGCAAGACTTTCCAGTGCGGACAAGGGACCAGCGAGGGCGCGCGAGTATTCATGCAATATCCGGGCTAAGTACCTTGGCTTGGCCGTCCGAAATGGCCGATGACTTGCCAACCCTGCCAGACCTGCGGCTGGCAGCTTCCAGAGGTACACCGGCCACCCAGGAAGCCATTTTCCTGGCCCTCCGGGCGTCTCTTCCTGGCCGAACCCAGAAGTTCGCACAACCAGGGTCAATGGCCGTTACCGCAGATCAGCCGCCATCCGAGTTCTCGGTTCGAGAGATGTTCATTTTCAACTCGATCTGTTTACGCACGATTTCTAGCCTGAGAACTCGTGGGGCTCTCGCCGCATAGCGGCTCCACCCGGCGAACGCCGGTTTCCCTCTGCGGCAGCGCCGCTTCGCATCGGGCGCAGGCCCGTCAGCTTCGGGCGCATGCCCGTGGATCACGACCGGAGCTTGCGGAGGGAGTCGTTATGGCTACTGATGCCGTCCAGGCAGATTGAGAGCCAGCCCCTCGCGTTGTCTAAAAACGGCCCAAGTCGCACAATCCACGCGCCTTCGCATCAGCCGGCCAACACAGATAACAACAAGATGGAAACCACTCAACTCAACTGGATCACCAACTTCATCTGGGGTATTGCCGACGACGTATTGCGCGACCTCTACGTGCGCGGCAAATACCGCGATGTGATCCTGCCGATGACCGTATTGCGCCGCCTGGACGCGGTGCTGGAACCGACCAAGCAGGCGGTGCTGCACATGAAGTTTGGCCTGGATGCGGTCGGTATTGCCAACCAGAACCAGGCTCTGCGCCAGGCCGCCGGGCAGGCCTTCTACAACACCTCCCAATTCACCCTGCGCGACCTGCGCAACCGCGCCAGCCAGCAGCAACTCAAGGCCGACTTCGAGGCCTACCTGGATGGCTTCTCCCCCAACGTCCAGGAAATCCTCGACAACTTCGAGTTCCGCAACCAGATCCCGCGCCTGTCCAAGGCCGATGCCCTGGGCACGCTGATCGAGAAATTGCTCGAACCGGCCATCAACCTCAGCCCCAACCCGGTAATGAACGGCGACGGCAGCGTGAAGCATCCCGGCCTGGACAACCACGCGATGGGCACCCTGTTCGAGGAACTGGTGCGCCGCTTCAACGAAGACAACAACGAGGAGGCCGGCGAGCACTGGACCCCGCGCGATGCGGTCAAGCTCATGGCCCGGCTGATCTTCCTGCCCATCGCCGACCGGATCGAATCCGGCACCTACCTGCTTTATGACGGCGCCTGCGGCACCGGCGGCATGTTGACCGTGGCCGAGGAAACCCTGCAACAACTCGCGCAGGAACACGGCAAACAGGTCGCCACCCACCTCTACGGCCAGGAGATCAACGCCGAGACCTACGCCATCGCCAAGGCCGACCTGCTGCTCAAGGGCGAGGGCGAAGCGGCGGACAACCTGGTGGGTGGGCCGGAGCATTCCACCCTGGCCAACGATGCCTTCCCCGCCCGCGAGTTCGATTTCATGCTCTCCAACCCGCCCTACGGCAAGAGCTGGAAGAGCGACTTGGAACGCATGGGCGGCAAGGACGGCCTCAAAGATCCCCGCTTCGTCATCGAGCATGCGGGCGACGCGGAATACTCGCTGCTGACCCGCTCCAGCGACGGCCAGATGCTGTTCCTGGCCAACCTGCT
Source organism: Hydrogenophilales bacterium CG_4_10_14_3_um_filter_63_21 (assembly GCA_002784045.1). GTDB lineage: Bacteria > Pseudomonadota > Gammaproteobacteria > Burkholderiales > Thiobacillaceae > PFJX01. Next base: position 9,333 of record PFJX01000166.1, on the reverse strand, counting down.
CAGCAAGATGAAGCACGGCACAAAGCTGGGCAGCCGCATTGCCGAAGTCCACAACGGTTCCAGCCTGTTCACCGGCGACGCCGGCCAGGGTGAAAGCAACATCCGCCGCTGGATCATCGAAAACGACTGGCTGGAAGCCATCGTCGCCCTGCCGCTCAACATGTTCTACAACACCGGCATCGCCACCTACATCTGGGTGCTTTCCAACCGCAAGCCGGAGCACCGCCAGGGCCGCGTCCAGCTCATCGACGCCAGCCAGTGGTACAAGCCCCTGCGCAAGAACCTGGGCAAGAAGAACTGCGAATTCGCGGAAGACGACATCGCCCGCATCTGCGACGCCTTCCTCAAGTTTGAGGAAACGGAGCAGAGCAAAATCTTCCCTAACGCAGCCTTCGGCTACTGGAAGGTCACCGTGGAACGGCCGCTACGCGCCACCGGCATCGACCCAGACCGCGCCTATAGCCCGAAGGAAATCAAGGCGCTCACGGCGGAAGGGCGGGTGAATGAGGCCGGGATGCCGGTCATCAAGAAGATCCACCGCAAGGTCCAGGCCGACCCGCTACGCGGTCTTTTCGCAGCAACCATCGGCGGCAAACAATGCGTGGTCGAATACGAACCCGACCCCGACCTGCGCGACAGCGAACAAATCCCCCTCCTGGAACCCGGCGGCATCGAAGCCTTTCTGCGCCGCGAAGTCCTGCCCCACGCCCCGGACGCCTGGTACGACCCGGAAAGCGTCAAGATCGGTTACGAGGTCAGCTTTACCCGCTACTTCTACAAACCCCAGCCGTTGCGCAGCCTGGAGGAAATCCGCGCCGACATCGTGGCACTGGAGCGGGAGACGGATGGATTGCTGGCAGAGATCATCGGCGAGGAATGAATATGAAGCTTGTGACATGACCGCCGCCCTCATCAGCCCCACCGTATTGCGCTGGGCCCGGGAGCGCGCTCGGTTTGACCCTGATCTGTTGGCCGAGAAAACCCATGTCAATCCGGACAAGCTGCTGCTATGGGAAGAAGGCGAAACCAAACCCACGTTCAAGCAGGCGCAGGACCTGGCGAAGGCCCTGCATATTCCCTTTGGTTTCTTGTTCTTGCCAACGCCACCCGAGGAAACATTACCGATCCCCGACCTACGCACCGTTGGCGATCATGCCACCGGTAGCCTCAGCACCGATTTGCTCGACTTGCTGGCGGACATCCTTCGTAAACAGGATTGGTACCGCGACCATTTATTGGAGCAGGGCGCCGAGGCCGTGTCCTTCATCGGCCGCTTCGGCCTCGATGCATCCGTGGCGGCCATAGCCGCCGATATGACGGCAACGCTGGGCCTGACGCACGCCGATCGGGAAGAGGCGAAGAACTGGGAAGCCTTCCTGAGCCTGCTGATGGCCAAGGCCGAAGCGGCGGGCGTTTGGGTCATGCGCAGTGGCATCGTGGGCAGCAATACCCACCGCATCCTCGATGTTCAGGAGTTTCGCTGTTTCGCCATCTGCGACGACATCGCCCCCCTGGTATTCATCAATGGTCGGGACGCCAAGGCCGCCCAGATATTCACGCTGGCCCATGAGCTGGCCCACCTCTGGATCGGGCAAAGCGGGATTTCCGACGTTTCCCTGGCCCAGCCCGCCAACGAAAACCACCGCCGCACGGAAAAATTGTGCAATGCGGTGGCCGCCGAAGTGCTCGTGCCACAGGCATCCCTGCGGGATCGTTGGGCTGGCGCCGAATCGGTGGAGCAAAACGCTACCAGGCTGGCGGGCTACTACCGCGTCAGCACGGTGGTCATCGCACGCCGCGCATTCGATCTCGGCTTGATCGAATGGCCCGCCTACCTGGCCTACTACCAGCGGCAGGTTGAACATTGGCGACGAGAAAAGAAGGGCTCGGGCGGCGATCCCTACCGGACCATACCGGTGCGCAATGGCAGGCGGTTTACCGAGGCGGTCGTCAACAGCGCCTTCGCGCGCAGCCTGCTGTTGCGCGACGCCGGCCGCCTACTTGGCGTCAACCCGGCGAAACTCGGCCGTCTGGCGCAAGAAATCGGCATCGGTTGAGACGCATGTATCTACTCGACGCCAACGTGTTCATCGAAGCCAAGAACTTCTACTACCGTTTCGACACCTTCCCCGGATTCTGGGAATGGCTCGACGCCGAGCAAACCGAAGGGCACCTCGCATCCATCGAGCCGATTTGCGATGAACTGTTCAAGGGCAACGACGAACTGGCCGTCTGGATCAAGGAACGCAAGGATGCGGGCTGGTTTCTCCCGGTCGATGATGTCGAGACCCAACAGCACCTTGCCCAGATAGCTGCTTGGGTCATGGCACAGCCGTTCAAGGAAGCCGCGAAGCCGGAATTCCTGAGCGGTGGCGATCCCTGGCTGATCGCCAAGGCCAAGACCCTGGGCGCGACCGTCGTTACCCAGGAAACCTTCGATGCCCAGAGCCGGAAGAAGGTGAAGATTCCCAACGTGTGCCGCGCCTTCCATGTGCCTTACATCAACAGCTTCGATCTGCTCCGGCAGACCGGCGCGACCTTCACGTTGAGGGCCTGATCCGTGATCGAGGGACTCAAGCCCTATCCCGACTACAAGGACTCTGGCGTGGCCTGGCTGGGGGAGGTGCCGGGGCATTGGGATTTGGATCGTGCGAAATGGCTGTTCCGAAAAATGGATCGGCCTGTTCGCGACGCCGATGAAGTGGTGACCTGTTTCCGCGATGGCGTCGTCACACTCCGAAAAAACCGGCGTCTGCGGGGATTTACCGAATCGCTCAAGGAAATTGGTTACCAAGGCATATGCCGTGGTGACCTTGTAATCCATGCGATGGATGCCTTTGCAGGCGCTGTCGGCGTAGCCGACTCGGACGGGAAAGGCATGCCCGTGTATTCCGTGTGCGAGCCAGCCCAGGGAGCCAACTCTCAGTACTACGCCTATATCGTCCGAGAGATGGCCAGAAGCCAATGGATATTGGCGCTAGCCAAAGGCATCCGAGAGAGATACACAGACTTCCGGTTCGATGGGTTTGCTTCCCAGCGAGTGCCATTGCCACCGCCCGACGAACAATCCGCCATCGTTCGCTTCCTCGACCATGCCGACCGGCGCATCCGGCGCTACATCCGGGCCAAGCTGAAGCTGATCAAGCTGCTGGAGGAGCAGAAGCAGGCCATCATCCACCGCGCTGTCACCCGTGGCCTCGACCCCAACGTCCGCCTCAAGCCTTCCGACGTGGAGTGGTTGGGGGAGGTGCCGGAGCATTGGGAGTTACGGCCAGCAAAGCAATTTTTCCGAGAGGTAGATGAACGTTCTGTTAGCGGCGAGGAAGAGTTGCTCTCCGTTTCCCACCTCACTGGGGTAACTCCGCGAAGCCAGAAGAACGTCACTATGTTCATGGCCGAATCTTACGCAGGTCATAAGATCTGCCGAGCGGGGGATTTGGTAATCAACACTATGTGGGCTTGGATGGCTGCGCTTGGTGTTTCGCGACAAACCGGCATCATTAGCCCCGCCTACGCCGTGTACAGACCACTCCGAAATTCAACACTACTGGGCGATTACGCTGATTTGCTTTTTCGCACGAAACCGTATGTCAGTGAGTACATCTGTCGCTCAACCGGAATCCAATCGTCCCGGCTCAGACTTTATCCAGAGCAGTTTTTGCGGATTTCGGTGCTATGTCCCCCTGTGCATGAGCAAGAGGCAATCCTTGAACACCTAGGTTGGGAGACTGCGGAAACAGACAGGGCGATCAACATTGCCCACCGTGAAATCTCCCTCCTCCGCGAATACCGCACCCGCCTGATCGCCGACGTGGTTACCGGCAAGCTGGACGTGCGGTCGGCGGCGGCCAGTCTGCCGGAGGAAGTCGAGGCGGTGCCCGACGACGCCGAGCCCCTGACGGAGGATGAAGAATCCACCGACGAAGCCACCGCCGAGGAAGCCGAGACATGACCGTACCGGCCCATCCCAAGCTCTACCACATCACCCATGTGGACAACCTGCCGGGCATCCTGGCGGACGGCGGGCTGTGGTCGGACGCGGCGATGATCGCGCGGGGCGGGCCGGCGGCGGCCATCGGCATGGGGCAGATCAAGGAACGGCGGCTGGCGCTGCCGGTGCGCTGCCATCCCGGCGACCAGGTGGGCGATTACGTGCCGTTCTATTTTTGCCCGCGCTCCATCATGCTGTACCTCCTGTATCAGGCCAACCATCCGGGCCTGACCTACCGGGGTGGCCAGTCGCCCATCGTGCATCTGGAGGCTGACCTGCATGAAACCGTGGCCTGGACCGAAAGCGAAGTGCGTCGGTGGGCCTTCAGCCTGTCCAACGCAGAGGCCTTCTACACGGAGTTTCGCGACCGGCTGGACCAGCTCGGCGAGGTCAATTGGGCGGCGGTGGCGGCGACGGATTTCCGCGATGCCCAGATCAAGGAAGGCAAGCAGGCGGAATTTCTGCTGCATGGCTTCATCCCCTGGCATCTGGTCAGGCGCATCGGCGTGCATTCCCTGCCGATCCATAACCGGGTGGCGCAAGCGCTGGCCCATGCGCAACACCGTCCGGCTGTGGAAATGCGCCAGGACTGGTATTTTTGAGCCTGGAGACAACGATGATTCGATATACCCAAGGCGACATTCTCAAGACCGAGGCGGAAGCCCTGGTCAACACCGTCAACTGTGTGGGCGTGATGGGGCGCGGCATCGCGCTCCAGTTCAAGAACGTCTTCCCGGACAACTTCAAGGCCTACTCGGCGGCGTGCAAGCGTAGCGAGGTGCAGCCCGGTCGCATGTTCCTGTTCGAGACTGGGCAACTCACCGGCCAGCGCTACATCGTCAACTTTCCCACCAAGCGGCATTGGCGCGGCAAGAGCCGGATTGAGGACATCCAAACCGGGCTGTCCGCGCTGGTCGGCGATATTCGGGCACGCGGCATCCGCTCCATCGCCATTCCTCCTTTAGGCAGCGGTCTGGGCGGGCTTGACTGGTCCGAAGTCCGGCCCCTGATCGAGCGGGCCTTCTCGGCTTTGCCGGAGGTGGAGGTGCTGGTGTACGAGCCGGGCGGCGCCCCGGCGGCCGACCGACCGAATCGGTCCAGCGAAGTGCCGAGGATGACAGCGGGCCGAGCCGCCCTGGTGGGCCTGATGAACCGCTATCTGGCCGCCCTGATGGACCCGGCCATCTCGCTGCTGGAAGTGCACAAGCTGATGTATTTCCTGCAGGCGGCGGGGGAACCGCTGCGCCTGCGCTATGTGAAGGCGCTCTACGGCCCCTACGCGGAAAATCTGCGCCATGTGCTGCGCGAAATCGAGGGCCATCTGATCTCGGGCTATGCCGATGGGGGCGACGCGCCGGACAAGCAGTTATCCCTGGTGCCCGGCGCGGTGAAGGATGCCGTGGCTTTCCTGGAAAGCCATGCGCCGACCCACGCGCGCTTCGACCGAGTGGCGCGCCTGGTGGAAGGCTTCGAGACGCCGTTCGGGCTGGAGCTGCTGGCGACGGTGCATTGGGTAGCCACCCAGGAACAGGTGCTGGAGGTGAACGACATGGTGCGCGCCGCCTATGCCTGGGGCCCGAGGAAGCGGCAGTTCTCGCCAGCGCAGATCGCCTTGGCTGCGGAGCGGATGCGCGTGGAGGGGTGGTTGCCCACTCCTGCGGTTACTTGATGGCAGAGCTGCTTGCCACGGGGTTCATAGGCCACCACGATAGAAAATCCAATAAAAAACAATGTGTTATCCATATCCACGGTACTTGACGGGTACTTGATGGGAGACGCCGAGTGACCACCGACACCAGCGAAAAAGGCCTCGAAAACCTGATCGTCTCCGCCATGGCCGGCTCGGGCCATGCCGCCCCTGGTAGCTCCGCCGTGGCCCAGCCCACCGCCTTGTATGGCGGCACTGGCTGGATGCTGGGCGACTGGCATGACTACGACCGGGATTTCGCGGTGGATCGGGGCCAGCTCGCGGCCTTCCTGCAGGCGACCCAGCCGCGCGTGGCCGAGGCGCTGGACCTGGGCCATGACGGCCCCACCCGGCAGCAATTCCTGGCCCGCTTGCAGGGCGTGATCACCAAGCGCGGCGTCATCGACGTGTTGCGCCATGGGTTGAAGCACGGCCCGCTGCATCTGGACCTGTTCTACGGCACGCCTACACCGGGCAATGTGCGTGCCGCCGAGCTGCACGCCGCCAACCGCTTCAGCGTGACTCGGCAGTTGCGTTACAGCCGCGAGGCCACGGCAACTGAGAACCCAACTGGCCCTGGACCTGTGCCTGTTCATCAACGGCCTGCCGGTGGCGACCTTTGAATTGAAGAACAGCCTGACCAAGCAGACGGTGGCGGATGCGGTGGAACAGTACCGGCGCGACCGCGACCCACGCGAGTTGCTGTTCCAGTTCGGCCGCTGTGTCGTCCATTTCGCGGTGGACGACGCCGAAGTGCGCTTCTGCACTCATTTGCAAGGCAAGGCGTCCTGGTTCCTGCCCTTCAACCAGGGCTGGAACGACGGCGCCGGCAACCCGCCCAACCCGGACGGACTGAAGACGGATTACCTGTGGAAACAGGTGCTGACGCCGCAGGGCTTGACCGACATCCTGGAGAACTATGCCCAGGTGGTGGAGGTAAAGAACGAGAAGACGGGCAAGAAAAAGGCGGTGCAGATATTCCCGCGCTATCACCAGCTCGACGTGGTGCGCAAACTGCTGGCCCATGCCGGCGAACATGGCGCCGGGCCGCGCTACCTGATCCAGCATTCGGCGGGCAGCGGCAAGTCCAATTCCATCGCCTGGCTGGCGCATCAGCTCATCGGCCTGAGCAGGCACGGGGCGGCGGTGTTCGATTCCATCATCGTCATCACCGACCGGCGCATCCTGGACCAGCAAATCTGCGACACCATCAAGCAGTTCGCCCAGGTGGGCGCTACCGTGGGCCATACCGAGCATTCCGGCGACCTGCGCCGGTTCATCGCGTCCGGCAAGAAGATCATCATTTCCACGGTGCAGAAGTTTCCCTTCATCCTGGACGAGATCGGCTCGGAACACCGGGGGCGGCGCTTCGCCATCCTGATCGACGAGGCCCATTCCAGCCAGGGCGGCAAGACGGCCGCCGCCATGAGCGAAGCGCTGGCCGACCCGGAAGACGCGGTGAACGACGTGCTGGAAAAGCGCATGGCGGCGCGCAAGATGCTGGCCAACGCCAGCTACTTCGCCTTCACCGCAACCCCCAAGAACAAGACCCTGGAAATCTTCGGCGAGGCGTATTCCGAGGGCGGCCAGATCAAACACCGGCCCTTCCACGGCTACACCATGAAACAGGCGATCCAGGAGGGCTTCATCCTGGATGTGCTGAAGCACTACACGCCGGTGAACAGCTATTACAAGCTGATCAAGACCGTGCCGGGCGATCCGGAATTCGACACCCAGCGCGCCCGCAAAAAGCTGCGCAAGTACGTGGAGAGCCACGATCACGCCATCCGCCTGAAGGCCGAAATCATGCTGGACCACTTCCACGAACAAGTGCTGGCCTTCAACAAGATCGGCGGCCAGGCGCGGGCGATGGTGATGACCAGCGGGATCGAACGGGCTATCCAGTATTTCCATGCTTTCCGCGACTACCTGGGCGAGCGCAAGAGCCCGTGTCAGGCCATCGTCGCCTTCTCGGGCGAACACGAGTACGGCGGCGAGTGTGGCAACACAAAGGTGACCGAGGCGTCGCTGAACGGCTTTCCCTCCAACGCCATCGCCGACCAGATTCAGGAAGACCCCTTCCGCTTCCTGATCTGCGCCGACAAGTTCCAGACCGGCTACGACGAGCCGCTGTTGCACACGATGTACGTGGACAAGCCGCTGTCGGGCATCAAGGCGGTGCAGACCTTGTCGCGCCTGAACCGGGCGCACCCGAAGAAGCATGATGTGTTCGTGCTGGACTTCATGAACGACACGAACGGGATCGAGCAATCCTTCGAGCCCTACTACCGCACCACGCTGCTGGCCGACGAAACCGACCCGAACAAGCTGCATGACCTGAAGGCGGCGCTGGACGGCTACCAGGTCTACGCGCTGGCGCAGGTGGAGGCCCTGGTGGCGCTGTATCTGGAGGGCGCGGAGCGGGACCGGCTCGACCCCATCCTCGACGCCTGCGTGGCGACCTACAAGGAACAACTCGACGAGAACGGCCAAGTGGACTTCAAGGGCCGTGCCAAGGCGTTTACCCGCACCTATGAATTCCTCGCGGCCATCCTGCCGTACAGCAATGCCGACTGGGAAAGGCTTTCCCTCTTCCTGAACTTCCTGCTGCCCAAGCTGCCGGCGCCCAAGGAGGAAGACCTGTCGAGGGGCATCCTGGAGTCGATCGACATGGACAGCTACCGGCTGGAGAAGCTTGCTGCCATGAAGCTTCAATTGCCGGACGAGGATGGCGAGATCGAGCCGGTGCCCACCGGCGGCGGCGGGCGCAAACCCGAGCCGGAGCTGGAACGGCTGTCCAACATCCTGAAGACGTTCAACGACCAGTTCGGCAACATCAAATGGTCCGACTCGGATCGGGTGCATCAACTGATCACCCAGGACATCCCGACGCGGGTGGCTGCGGACACAGCTTATCAGAACGTGAAGAAAAACAACGACAAGCAGAACGCCCGCATCGAACACGACAAGGCGCTGGCGCGGGTCATCGTCAGTCTGATGAAGGACGATACCGAGCTGTTCAAGCAATTCAGCGACAACCCGGAGTTCAAGCGCTGGTTGGCGGATATGGTGTTTGGGCTGACTTACGCTTGATGCTGCGGATGGGTTGAGCCGCAAACCGCATTACCCCGCCTCTGATCTCACATTGACCGGAACCGGGCCGCTCCAGCCGGCGGGTGGTGTGCTGCGGCCAGACGGAGACGTGCCCGGGGCCATGCTGGCGCGACGGTGCTCCCGCGATCGTGCCAGGCGTGCCTCTGCTTCCCGTCTTCTGGCGACACGCAGGCCGTGTTCTGTGGTGATGTCATTGCCTGCTTGCTCGCGCCCTTTCCACCAACTTCGCGCGCCACGCTCTCCAGTTGTTGGCTTTCGGGGCCTCGCCTCTGGCAATGGCTTCTCTTCGCCCCGTCTCCTCGTCTTCGATGGCCTGTCTCATCTTGGGAGGGAGTTCCTCTGGGCTTGCTGGAATATCCCCTCCTCCCCCCGAACCGGCCCCGGCTGGTTCATCGGGTTCTCCGCTGGAGTGGGGGGCTGGGGGGGTGTTTAAGTGATCATGTTCTAGTGTAGTGTCTCTTAAATGCCTATACATTCAAGCCGTCTGCTGCTGGGCCATAACCTCCTGAGCCTTCTGGATTTTGCGCAGGATTTCTTCGCC
>PFJX01000146.1 GCA_002784045.1 Hydrogenophilales bacterium CG_4_10_14_3_um_filter_63_21 | reverse complement strand
GTGTGGTAGGCGGCGCCATCGGCATTGCGGCGGGTGGGGGTGCGGCGGATGAACATGCCGAAAGGGATAGCGTCTGGCAAGGGGTTTGCGGGGGAGTGCTAAAAAATCGTAAGGCACTACATGAGGTTTTTCGGGCGGCAAAAACCTGGAATCAATGGGCTACGAGTGGAATTCAATGGTAATTGAGGGGGAGGTTGTTAAATGTGGGTTAATACCGCGCCGATCGCCGCCGTCCCCGAACCCGAAACCTACGCCCTGATGCTGGCCGGCCTGGGGTTGGTGGGCTTTGCCGCGCGTCGGCGTCTGGCCTGACTTTCCACGGCGTGTCTGTCGCCACCGCAGAATGTAAAAGGCCGCGTGAGCGGCCTTTTACATGTTCATTCAGGACTTCAAGCCGCCAATGCCAGCGGCGTCACCTCGGCTTCAATCCGCTCATGCAGGGCGCGATAAGTTGTTTCCAGATCGTACTGGGCTTGCAGGTTGACCCAGAACGCCGCATCCGTGCCGAACAGGCGGGCCAGGCGCAGCGCGGTATCTCCCGTGACACCGCGGGTGCCAGCGCAAATCTCGTCGATGCGGCGCTGTTGCACGCCAGCCAGTTTGGCCACCTTGTAGCGGGTGAGCCCCAGCGGTTCGATGAAGTCTTGCAGGAGTACTTCGCCGGGATGAACGGGCGCCAACAATATTCCCGTGGCGACATCCCGGAAATCCATGTCTTTCAGTTGTTCGCGTGCAATGGCCATGCTCTGCTCTCCTGGTGGTAGTCCGCGATCTCGACGTCGGTCGCATCGCCACTCGACCACTTGAGGCAGATGCGCCACTGGTCGTTGATGCGAATGCTCCATTGTCCGATGCGGTCGCCTTTCAGTTGCTCCAGTCGGTTTCCAGGCGGGACTCGAAGCGTGTCGATGCTGGCCGCCGCGTCGATCTGTTTCAGCTTGCGTCGCGTCGTGGCTTGAATCTCGTTCGGAAGCCGCTTGGCCTGGAAACCCGCGAAGACCGCTGTGGTTTGCTTGTCGGCGAATGACTTGATCATGATTCCGATAGTATCGCTACCCAATAGTAACGACAAACGGTAGAGCAGAAACGACAAAGGCCGCTTGCGCGGCCTTTGTCACGTCTAGCGGGTGAGGCTTACTGCGCGCCCAGCACCGCGACGGTGATTTCCACCGAGACATCACTGTGCAGCGCCAGGGTGATGGGGTAGTCACCCACGACCTTGAACGGGCCGTCCAACAGGCGCACTTCGCCACGCGCGACGGGGAAACCCTGTGCGGTCAGCGCTTCGGCGATGTCGCTGTTGGTCACGGAACCGAACAGGCGGCCGTCCACCCCCGCCTTCTGGCTGATCTGCACGGTGTAGCCGGCCAGTTTTTCGGCGCGGGCCTGGGCGGCCGCCAGCTTTTCGCCCGAGACTTTTTCCAGTTCACCCTTGCGCTCCGCAAAGGCGGCGATGTTGGCCTTGTTGGCGCGCTTGGCCAGCCCCATGGGAATCAGGAAGTTGCGCGCGTAGCCGTTTTTCACATTGACCACGTCGCCCAGGTTGCCCAGGTTGGCCACTTTGTCCATCAGGATAATTTCCATGTTCTTGTCTCCCGATCTCAGTCGTTGTGTTGGTCGGTGTAGGGCATCAGCGCCAGGAAGCGGGCGCGCTTGATGGCCACGGAAAGCTGGCGCTGGAACTTGGATTTGGTGCCGGTGATGCGCGCCGGAATGATCTTGCCGTTCTCGTTGATGAAGTCTTTGAGCACTTCGATGTCTTTGTAATCGACCTCTTTCACGCCTTCGGCGGTGAAACGGCAGAATTTACGGCGGCGGAACAGGGCCGCGCCATTCGGGTTCTTGGGACGGGGTTTACGTTTGATGAACGCCATTTTCAACTCCTTAATCGGGCCCGCTCACCGCGGGCTGAACAATTCAAATTTGGTTACATACAACAAAGTCGGTTACGTGCAATTCGAGCGTCGGATACTTCACGCCCTTGCGGTCGAGAAAGCCGGAGAGCCTGACCTGTTCGCCTAGTGGCAAGCGGGCCAGTCTTTGCGCTGTGTCACCGAATGCGACGACCTCGGTTTCGATCTCGACCGCTCGGCTACGTTCGCCTTCCTGTTGCTGCGAGCCATGGGCCACGCGCAAGCGGAGGGTGGGCAAGCCGGATGGGGTGTGGCGGAGGCCGTCACTGCCGGCCAGGCGCACCATCAACTCGAATCGGTTGCAGCCTTCCGTGGGCGTGCTCAGGCCGCGGCCTCGACTTCGGCGACCGGGGCCGATGCTTCCGACGGTGCAGGCTGCGGGGCCAGCAGATTGCGGGCCTTCTCTTCCTTCATCATCGGCGAAGCAGCGGTGACCGCCTCGTCGCGGACGATGGTCAGGTGGCGCAAGATGGCATCGTTGAAGCGGAAGCCGTGCTCCAGTTCGTCCAGCGTTGCCTGGTCGATTTCGATGTTCATGAGCAGGTAGTGGGCCTTGTGCATTTTCTGGATGGTGTAGGCCAACTGGCGGCGACCCCAGTCTTCCATGCGGTGAATCTGGCCGCCCTTGGCGGTGATGAGGGCTTTGTATCGCTCGACCATGGCGGGCACCTGCTCGCTCTGGTCGGGATGGACGATGAATACGATTTCGTAGTGGCGCATTGAAACTCCTTTTGGTCTGTGGCCCTCCCCGTGCGTCCGGGGTAGGGCAAGGCGAAAAAACCAAGTCCGCTTGGGGGCGCTTTTAACAGCACACCCCAGAGCAGGCCCGGAGAGGCGCTGGATTGTATTGGAAATCAGATAGATAGGAAACATTTATCGAAGTTGATTTGTTGCAATGCTGAACGCGGCAGTGCATAGAGGCTATAAATTCATGTTTGAAGTCTTTGGAGCTGTGTCGACTACAAACAGCCGGGACTTGGCTCATGTATGGATTCAGAAGGTTTGTCAGGTGCGACAAATTTGATCTGCCCGAGTCGCATCGAGACAAATGCGAGTAGAACTCAATCCCAGCGGTCGTCGCATACTTCCAGCCAGTCGCCGGCAAGTCTGAGTGGCAGCGCCGCCAACGCTTCATAGGCCGGCGGTGCGGTCACTGCGCCGGTTTTTAGGTTGAAGCGGGCGCCGTGGCGTGGGCAGGTGATTTCACAGCCGACCAGTTCACCGCTGGCGAGTTCGCCGCCGTCATGCGTACAGGCATCCTCGACGGCGTAAAAACCGTCGTCAAGATGGAACACGGCGACACGGACCCCTTCCACTTCAATCACTCGTCGCGTGTCGACGGGAAAGTCGCTAACCGGCGCCACTTTGACCCAATCGGACATCAGATCAGCCCCAGTTGCAGGCGCGCTGCTTCGCTCAGGCGACTTTTTTTCCAGGCTGGTTCCCAGACCATTTCGACATGCGCCTGGCTGACGCCGTATACCGCATCCACCGCAGCTTCCACCTGCGCCGGGAAAGACTGGGCGAGCGGGCAGGCGGGGGCGGTCAGCGTCATGCGAATATCGACCCGGCCCGATGCGTCTATGTCGAGGCCGTAGATCAGGCCAAGATCGTAGATGTTGAGCGGCAACTCCGGATCGCGGATCTGGCGCAGCGCCTCAATAACCCGCTCGCGCAGCCCTTCTTCGACAAGTTTGTGGCCGAGCCGTTGCAGAATGTTCATGGCAACCTCATGCCGGTTGTGGACAAGACGGCGCGGCTTCTTCCGTACTGACGGTGTCGGCGTGGTTTTCCAGCGCAGCTTGCAGCGTGTGCCAGGGCAGCGTGGCGCACTTCACCCGCATCGGAAATTCCTTTACGCCGGCGAGCACCTTGAGCTTGCCCACCCCTTCCGCCGAGCCATCCTCGGCCAGCATGGCGTGGACTTTGGCGAACAAACCGCTGACTTCCGCCAGGGTCTTGCCCTGGATGGCCTCGGCCATCATCGAAGCCGAGGCCATCGACACGGCGCAACCGGCGCCTTCGAAGCCCACGGCCTGGATCACACCATCTTCGACCTTGAGATGGACGCTGACTTCGTCATTGCACAGGGGATTGAAGCCGTGCGCGTGATGGTTGCTGCCTGGCGGGTTTTCTGGGTAATGGCGCGGGTGGCGGTTGTGCTCCAGGATCACTTGTTCGTAGAGATCGCGAGTTTGCGGATTCATGGCCGGGATTCCTCTGAGTGGCTGCGCGGCATGCGGGCCAACAGCCGCGGCATCATCCAGTCGCGCAGGCCGGTGTCATCCAGCAGCCCCAGCGCCTCGCCGACGAAGGCTTCCAATAGCAGCCGGCGGGCTGTTTCGCTGTCGATGCCGCGGCTGCGCAGGTAGAACAGGGCGTCTTCGTCCAGGCTGCCAACGGTAGCGCCGTGACTGCATTTCACGTCGTCGGCGTAGATTTCCAGTTGCGGTTTGGCATCGATCTCAGCGTGCGGTGAGAGCAGCAGGTTGCGGCTGGATTGTTGAGCGTCGCTGCCGTCGGCATGCGCGCGCACTTCCACGCGGCCATCGAACACGCCGCGTCCGCGCCCGTCGGCCAGGCCGCGGTAGAAGGTGCGGCTGTTGCCACGCGGCGCCAGGTGGACGATGCGCAGATGTTGCTCGGCGCTGCGTCGGCCCTCGACGATGAATACCCCATCGAGTCGGGCTTCCGCGCCGGCGCCCGCAAGCGTGAGTTTGAGTTCGTGGCGGGCAACCTGCCCACCCAACGTCAGGTTGAGCGCGCGGTAGCTGCTGTCGCTGGCCTGATGCACGGCAGTGAGGCCGGTGTGGGTGGCCAGCTTGCTGTCTTCGATGATGCGCAGATGCGTCAGTCGCGCGCCGGCTTCCAGGATGATTTCCGTGACCGGGTTTTGCCAGTATTCGATGCCGGGATCGCCGAGAAAATTTTCCACCAGGATGGCGTCCGAACCTACGGCCATGTGGATGAAGACGCGCGGATACAGCATCGCATCGGGTTCGGCGGCGGCGAAGCGGAGGAACACCGGCTGGCGCAGGCGCTCTCCGGCTGGCACGCGTAGGCAGGCGCCTTCGCGCCAGAGGGCGGCGTTGAGCTGGGTCAGAGAGCCGTTGCCGGCAAGGCTGCCGAATGCTGCCGGCATGCCGCTGCCAATTGCATCTGAGAGCGTACTCAGCACGGTTGCGGGCAAAGTCGTGTCCTGCCAGACCAGGCGATCATCCGAATAGGCCAGCAAGGCGCCTGGATAGTCCTCCAGCGCTGGCAGCGTCTCGGGCATTGCTTCCGGGGCGTGTAGCGGCATCCGCTCCAGATGCGCCAGGGAGGTATAGCGCCAGTCTTCCTGATGGCTGTCGGGCAAACCGGCTTGCAAAAATTTCCCGAGGAAATCCTGACGCGCTGCAGTGATGTTGCTTGGAGCGTCAATGTGGGACAGGGCGTCGAGATAGGCAGTGGGGGGGATCATAGGTAAGTCTCCATAAAATCGGCTGCGTCGCTTATCTCCTCACTGAGCCAGGCGTAACCCTTTGCTTCCAGTTCCAGGGCCAGTTCACGACCGCCGGAGCGGACGATGCGGCCACCGGCCAGAACATGCACCTGGTGCGGCACGATGAAGTTCAACAGGCGTTGATAGTGGGTCACCAGAATGATGGCGCGCTGCGGTCTGCGCAGGCTGTTGACGCCATCGGCGACGAGGTGCAAAGCGTCGATGTCGAGGCCCGAGTCTGTCTCGTCCAGGATCGCCAGGCGTGGTTCCAGTACGGCCATCTGCAGTATCTCGTTACGTTTTTTCTCGCCGCCGGAGAAGCCCTCGTTGACCGAGCGATACAGGAAGCTGTCGTCCATGCCGAGCAGAGCCAGCTTGTCCTTTACATAGTCGAGAAAATCGATGGCATCCATCTCGGCTTCGCCGCGTGAGCGGCGCTGGCCGTTGAGGGCCGTGCGCAGCAGTTGCACGTTGGCGACGCCGGGAATCTCCAGCGGGTACTGAAAGGCCAGGAAGATGCCGGCGCGGGCGCGTTCTTCCGGCGTCAGCGGCAGCAGATCGCGTTCCAGGTATTGCACGCTGCCGGCGGTAATGTCATAGCCGTCACGCCCGGCCAGAACCTGCGCCAGCGTGCTTTTGCCGGAGCCATTCGGCCCCATGATGGCATGCACTTCGCCGGGATGAATGGTCAGGTCGATGCCCTTGAGAATGGGTTTGCCGCCGATGGCGACATGCAGATTGCGGATTTGCAGCATGGTGTGTACTCCTTGCTCATCCCACGGCGCCTTCGAGGCTGACGGCCAGCAATTTCTGCGCCTCCACCGCGAACTCCATGGGCAGTTCCTTGAACACTTCCTTGCAGAAGCCGTTGACGATCAGGTTGACCGCGTCTTCCTCGCTCAAGCCGCGGCTGCGCAGGTAGAACAACTGGTCTTCGCCGATCTTGCTGGTTGACGCCTCGTGTTCGACCCGCGCGCTCGGGTTCTTCACCTCGATGTACGGGAAGGTGTGCGCGGCGCAATCAGGCCCCATCAGCAGCGAGTCGCAGCGGGTGTGGTTGCGGGCGTTATCCGCCCCGGCCAGCACCTTGACCAGGCCGCGATAGGCATTGCTGGCGTGGCCGGCAGAAATGCCTTTGGAAACGATGGTGCTGTGCGTGTTGCGGCCGATATGGATCATCTTGCTACCAGTGTCGGCCTGCTGATGATGGTTGGTCAGCGCCACGGAATAGAACTCGCCGACCGAGTTGTCGCCACGCAGGATGCAGCTCGGATACTTCCAGGTGATGGCCGATCCGGTTTCCACCTGGGTCCAGGAGATGTGCGCGTTGTCGCCGCGGCACTCGCCGCGCTTGGTGACGAAGTTGTAGATGCCGCCGCGCCCTTCGGCGTCGCCGGGATACCAGTTCTGTACCGTGGAATACTTGATGCGGGCGTCCTTCAGCGCGATCAACTCGACCACGGCGGCATGCAACTGGTTCTCGTCGCGCCGGGGCGCGGTACAGCCTTCCAGATAACTCACGCTGGCGCCCTCGTCGGCGATGATCAGCGTGCGCTCGAACTGGCCGCTGTTGCTGGCGTTGATGCGGAAATAGGTTGACAGCTCCATCGGGCAGTTGACGCCCTTCGGCACATAGACGAAGGAGCCGTCGGAAAATACCGCCGAATTCAGGCTGGCAAAGAAGTTGTCGGTGTACGGCACCACCGAGCCGAGATACTGACGCACCAGTTCCGGGTGCTCGCGCACCGCCTCCGAGAAGGAACAGAACACGATGCCCAACGTCTCCAGCTTGTCCTTGAAGGTGGTCGCCACCGACACCGAATCGAACACCGCGTCGACCGCGACACCGGCCAGCGCCTCGCGTTCCTGCAACGGAATGCCCAATTTCTCATAGGTCGCCAGCAGTTGCGGGTCCACCTCCGCCAGGCTCTTCGGCCGGTTGCCCATTTTGGGTGCGGCGTAGAAATAGATCTTCTGATAGTCGATCGGCGGGTGATGCACCGTCGCCCAAGTTGGCTCGTGCAGTGTCAGCCAGTGTTGATAAGCCTTCAGCCGCCATTCCAGCATAAACGCCGGCTCACCCTTTTGCGCCGAAATGCGCCGGATCACCGACTCGTCCAGCCCTTGGGGGAACGGCTCCTGTTCGATGTCGGTGACGAAGCCCCAGCGATATTCGCTGTCGATCTGCCGTTGCAAGTCCAGGTTGCTCATGTTTCCTCCTTCTTGGGTGTCGCCCGTTTTCGCAAGGTCTGGTCAGGTGCGCCTCACTTGGTAATTGTGGGTCGCAGCATGAAAACCTCGCGATAAAGTTGAACAGGCCAACACGTGCTTGTCCGCATGCGTTCTTTATAGCATACAAAAATAGTCAACTATTTGGCAGTTGGTTACGCCTGCTCATCGGGATCGGATTGGAAGCGGGCTGCTGTCAGCCGGACGCATCCAAAAAAAGGATGGCAAAACTTGAGTAATTTACTAGGATTTTATTCAGGCCTCGGAAAACAGGGGTTTAACCATTTCATGCGCCGACTGCGTCCAATTTCAACAGGAGAACATCTCATGAACCCATTGCCAGACACTCCCTTTCTTGACGAACTGGAATCCGGCGCGTGGCCGTCTTTCGTTACCGGTCTCAAACGTCTTGCCGCGGACAACTCGATGATGGGGGGTCTGCTCGGCCAACTGGAAACCTCGTATCGGACCAAGGTAGGCTACTGGAAAGGCGGTACGGTCGGTGTTATCGGTTATGGTGGCGGCATCATTCCGCGCTTTACCGAACTGAAAGACGAAAACGGCAAGCCGTTGTTTCCCGATGCGGCGGAATTCCACACGCTGCGTGTGCAACCGCCGGCCGGCATGCACTACACCTCTGACCTGCTGCGCAAATTGGCGGATACCTGGGTCGAATCCGGCGGCTCCGGGCTGATCGCCTTCCACGGCCAATCTGGCGACATCATGTTCCAGGGCATCAAGAGCGAAAACGTGCAGAAAGCGTTCGATAACCTCAATGCGCTGGGATTCGACATGGGTGGCGCCGGGCCGGCGCTGCGTACTTCGATGTCCTGCGTTGGCGCGGCGCGCTGTGAAATGTCCAATTACGACGAGGCGCGCGCCCTGCGCACCGTGATCAACAACAACATCGACGACATGCACCGGCCCAGCCTGCCGTACAAGTTCAAATTCAAGTTCTCCGGCTGCCCGAACGACTGCGTCAACGCCATCCAGCGTTCCGACATGGCCACCATCGGCACCTGGCGTGACAACATCCAGACCAACGAGACGGTCGCCAAGGAATGGATGGACAGCCACAGTATCAACGACGTGGTGAACATGGTGGTCAGCCTGTGCCCGACCAAGGCGATCACGCTACGCGACTACGGAACCCCCGCGAAAGTGCATGAATCCGTGCTGCGCATCGGCCTGGATAGCGAGATGGTGATCGACAACCACAACTGCGTGCGCTGCATGCACTGCCTGAACGTGATGCCGGGCGCGCTGCTGCCGGGCAAGGACAAGGGCGTAACAGTGCTGATCGGCGGCAAGGGTGTATTGAAGATCGGCGCTACGATGGGCACGGTGATCATCCCGTTCATGAAGTTGGAGTCGGATGCGGACTTCGAGAAGCTCAACGATCTGGCGCGCGGCGTGCTCGATTTCTTCGCCGAGAATGCGCTGGAACACGAGCGCACCGGCGAGATGATCGAGCGCATCGGTTTGGTCAACTTCCTGGAAGGCATCGGCGTGGAGATTGACCCCAACATGATCATCCATCCCCGCACCAATCCCTACATCCGCACCGACGACTGGGACGAGGAAGCCGCGAAATGGTTTGCGCGCAAGGCGGCCGAAGCGGAGCGTTCCGGCAACGACTTGAAGCAGGCGGCGTAATGGATATGCAGCAAGCAAAGGAGAGTAGTCATGAACAACCTGTCTATTGCAATACCGTCATTCGACGCGGACGGATTTATGTGGGAACTGGATGATTGGGACGAGGCGACAGCGAGGCGGATCGCCCGCCTGGACGGCGTAGGCGATCTGGATGAACGGCAGATCGCCCTGCTACGCAACCTTCGCGCCAGCTATCGGCGCATGGGCGCACTGCCCGCCTGGGCTCACGTCTGCCATCTGGGCGGCTTCGGCGCTGACTGCATGACCCGCCTTTTTCCCGATGCGCGTGAAGCCTGGCGTATTGCCGGTCTGCCCAATCCGGGGGAAGAAGCCAAGGCTTACTTGTGATCCGTATGCCGCGGCCGGCTGAATTTCGGGTACAGACGCGGCAACTCTGGCCCGGGCCACATTGTTGCCGGTGCAGACAGAATATTGACCAAAAGCTTGGACCCCGAAACTACATGCTGACTTTTCGTCCTGCGAAATGTCGGGGCGGTGTCTTGTGCGGGCTATTCTTGGTCTCCTCGGCCTCGCCCGGGCTGATGGAACACGGGCACAGTCGTGAACGTTCTATCAACAGCGCCGCATACTTGTCATCAAGCAAGCCCCGTTCCGCTTCTGATTGAGCCTGACGCCGCGCCACCTGGTAGTCATGGCACTCCTGCTCCATCAGCAGGCTTGGGCAAACGGTCTGTTCTGCGACCTGTCCCGAATCGGCGTTTGTAACGAGCGGTATCATGGCGATAAACAGACCGACTAACCGCGGCAAACTCTGCATTGAAAAACTCATGGGGGGATACCTCGGGTGACGTAAATGGAAACTGCGCGGAGTCCAGCCCGATTGGCGTGGCGCCCGTATGGCTGGTTCCAGCTGTCCAGGCGGTGCAGAAGTGCGCATCTGGCAAACATATCGGCATACGCCCGCCGGGGACATGGCAGCGCGCCCCCCTCCAGTCGATCAGGTTACGCATGAAACGGTGATCCAGGAGGTTGTAGAGCACGGCTGCTGTGCGCTCCAGCAGCAGAGCCAGGCAGAAGCTTTTGATACGGGCGCCGATCTCACGCATGTCCGTCGTCATGTCGTGCTCTGCCATTCCGCGTCGCAGATCGAGAGTTCATTTCCGCGATCAAGTAGCGACAGTACCTTGTAGCCTTCCTGACGCAAGGTAGTCAGCGCCGGATCTACCATCGCTTCCCACTTGTCGAGGCAATGCATTAGGATGAAAGCGATGTGTTTGAAGCGGTGGAGGTAAAGCGGGAGTTCAATCACCATCTCGCCTTCGCCACTGGTCAGGCGATAGTCGATGCCTTCTTTTTCCAGTTGTTGCAGAAGTCGCCCGAGCATCAATGTCGCCGGCTTCGGCGCATTGAGTAGCAGGATGTCCAGGCGTTTCCCGGTCTGTCTGCAAAGCTGAAGTACGCGCGACAACGCAGGACGTTCCAGGCAGTGCCCATCCAGCGCCAGCAATACGCCATTGCCAGCAATGCTCGTCTTCGCAGGGATTCGCAGAACGGTCTTACGCCCTTTTCCAAGTGGCTGGGTTTGCATGGTTTGCGCTCCCAGGCCTGAATCACCAAACCAGCCGGATGCCGTCGCGGCTATTTTCGACGACGGTGGCGCGTTGATGGAAAGAAGCGGGATTCGAGTTCAGGTATTTGAAATCCTCGATATCCAGGTGTGTGCCCACTGGGAAGGAAATCGCCCCTTGGCCGAGCACCAGGGTCCGCGCCCCGGCCTGTTTGACGCGGTACAGACCCAATTTGCGATTGCCATCCGATATGGCCACGATGGCCAGCCCGGCGAATGTCGCAGGAACATGCCCTACCGGGGACGATTTCGTCTCTACTTTTTGCATAACGTCTCACTCCTCATGTCTTCTGTCTGAATTTCCCGATCACGGCGTACATCGGGGACAGGCACCTTGTTTCTCAGCCCGGATCGTTTGCCCGGGTCGGCCTGAGAGGTGGTTTGATGGAGACTAGTTGGAATGGAGCGTCCGGAAAATATCCGAGTTATTTAGTTGATATAAAGAAATCTTTAGCGTCGTGGCCGGGCAATGTCGGACGCAGCGCGAAAGAGGCGCGTGCTTCAACCTAAGACTGACTGCTACAGCGGCGAAATCTCAGATTTGAGGCAGTTGCTGGGCAATGGACCAGAATTGCAGCAACTCGGCCAGCGTGCGCACGCCGACCTTGCGCATGATGTTGAAGCGATGGACATCTACGGTACGGGCCTGGATTTCGAGTTGCGCCGCGATGCGCTTGGTGTGGCCGCCTGCCGCGATCAATTCCATCACCGCCATCTCGCGCGGTGTGAGTTGGACAAAACGTGCTGTCGCTTCGTCCCGGGCCTGGCGGGTTTGCGAGAAATCCTAGTCTTGCTTCAGATATTTCTGGATGCGGTCGAGCATATCCTGCTCGTTGAACGGTTTCTCTATGAAGTCGGCCGCACCGGCCTTCAATGCCCGCACCGCCATGGCTACATCACCGTGCCCGGTAATGATGACGACCGGCAACATGATGCCCAGTTCTTGAAGTTTGCGTTGCAGTTCCAGCCCGCTCATGCCCGGCATGCGCACGTCGAGCAGGAGACAACCACGCATCTCCCGATTCGCCACGGCGAGGAAATTCTCCGCCGTGGCGAAGGCTTCACAACCCAAACGTACCGAGCCGAGCAAAGCGCCCAGCGCGTCGCATACCGCATCGTCGTCATCGACGATATAAACGGTTGGTGATGAGAACGGCGATAGCGGTTTCATCACACAGCTTTCCGGGCCAGGCAGAACATGAAGGTGGTGCCACCCTCGGGATTGGCGGTATAGCGCAATTTGCCAACATGGGCTTCGATGATGGAACGACTGATGGCCAAGCCCATTCCCATTCCCTCCTGTTTGCTGCTCACGAATGAGTCGAAAACATGTTCGGCGATAGCCGGATCAACACCGGGGCCGGTATCCCCGACCTCAAAATAGACCTGTTCCGCATCGAACGAGGTATGCAGTGTGATCCTGCGCCCGTTGGGCTGCGGCAGCAAAGCCTCCAGGGCGTTGCGCAGCAGATTGAAAACCACCTGTTCCAGCAGGATGACATCCCCTTCTACCGGCGGCAGGTTTCCCACCAGTTGCAAAGCGATCTCCACGCCCTGCGACTGGGCCTCATGACGCAGGAGTGCCGCCGCCTCGCGGGCAACCTGATTCAGGTCCACCGGGCCGAATTGAGGTTTACCCTTCCGCATGAAATGGCGCACCCGCTGCACAATTTCGCTGGCTCGTTTTGCCTGGGCGTTGATCGCTTCAAGCCAGGTCTTCATCTGGCCGCGGTCACACTCGCCTTGCAGGGTGCGCACGCCTGCCGCGCTATACATGGCAATGGCGGCCAGGGGCTGGTTGATCTCATGGGCGATACCGGTGGCCATTTCACCCATGCTGGCCAGACGCGAAACATGGGCCTGTTCCTGCATGTGCTGGCGTTCGCGCTGTTCTGATTGTTTGACCAGGCTGACGTCGTTGGCCACCACGAAAAAACCGCGCACTTCGCCTTGCGGGGAAGTGTCTGGCAGAAAGGTGACCACCATGTCGCGTATTCCCTCTCCCTCATAGCTGAACTGACGCTCGAAGGTCACCGGTTTCCCGGCTAGGGCCTGTTCCACATAGGGCCGCACCTCCCGATACGCGGCTTCATCCAGCACCTCGCATACCGTCTTGCCGTAGATTTGCCCTGGACTTAGTCCGAAAAATCCCTCGTAGGCCTGGTTGTTGAAGCGGTAGCGCTGTTCCGTATCGACGTAGGCGACCAGGACCGGCAGGCTGTCGATCACCTTTTCCAGTGACTGTGCCAGCGCCTGGTTGCGATTGATCGCAAAGGCGAGCCCGGCGGCGGCCAGAAAGGCGAATAGCGATAAAGTGCCGTAAATCGCCCACCGATCTCGCTGCACGAAGGCATTCGATGTCTGCGGGGGCGACGGCGAGCGGGCGACGGCCAGCGTCCAGTAATAGCGATCCGCCGCCTCTGGCTGGGCAACGTCGAGCATGTTCGAATAGGGAATGCCGCCGGTCAGCGGATAAATCCGCTCGAACCGTATCCAGTTGTCTTCGCTGCGATAGAGCCCTGACTTTTCCAGTATCGTTTGCTGCCTGAAGGCATCAAAAAGCGCGGGGGCATTGGCGTGTGGTTGTCGTGGAAACATGAACCGCCACGCGTCTTGCCGCGTGGGGCCGATGAGCCATTGTCCGTCTGCGTCAAGTAGCCAGACCTTGCCGGTTTGCCCAGTCAGCTGGCCCAGCTTGTCGATCAGGCGCTGTCCCAGATAATTGAGCACCACCATGCCGCGTATCAGGCCCTGGCTATCGGCCACCGGCACGGCGAAGCGTATGGCCGGCTTGAGTGGCTGTTCGACGATGCCATGTTCAACGTTCAAATCGAAGGGAGACACATAGATTTGCCCGGGTGAGAGCCACTGCGTTTCCTGGAAATAGTAGCGATCGTGTTTGTCTTGCAGGTCTTGCTCAGCAACGATTTTCGGCTTGCCGCCGGCAAAATCGACACGCACTTCCTCGATGCCGTCGAGGCCGATGAAACGGATCTGATCGTAGAGGCGCTTCTGCCTGGCCAAGCCGAGATATTCAAGGGCAAGGTTGCGACGGTGGCCTTGGTCGTTGTTCTCCAGGTAACTTCTGATTTCGTTGTGTTGTGACAGATAGCGCAGATCGGACAAGACGGCATCCATTTCCTGGTGGATGGTTTGCGCCGAGAGCTTGATCACCCGTTCCTGTTCCGCCTGACGCAGGCTCAAGAGGTTGCGCGTTTCGGCCTGCTGATAGATCGCAACTGGAATGGCCAGCAAAATGGAAAACACCACGCCGAACAGCAAAGTCTGCGCCACGAGGCGCCGGACATCGAGCTGCACCACCCGATCGATGGTGGGCGCCCGAGTCGACCAGTGTCCAGGCAATTTCACTCGGGTTCGCCAGGATACAGGCCGGCAATCTCGGCTAACAACGCGTAAATGGCCTCGGGGTGCACTGGCTTGACCAGATGCCGGTCGAAGCCGGCTTCCCGCACGCGGGCTCTGGCCTCCTCGTGGCTGTAGCCAGTCACTGCCACCAGGCACAGCTTTTCGTCTGCGCCCTGCTGCGCGCGCAAGCGGCGGGCTACCTGGTAGCCGTCCATGCCGCCCAGTCCGATATCCAGCAGGACGAGTCGGGGACGGAAGTCGCGCGCCAGTGCCAGCGCCGCCTCGCCGTTAGCGGCTGTTCTGACAATATTGCCCTCAATCGCCAGCAACGCGGCCATGCTGTCGGCCACGGCGGGGTCGTCATCCACCACCAGAACTCGGCAACGGGCCATCTCAGATGGCGTCTTTGCCACAGCTCCGCCAGCAGCCGTCGAGGCATCGACCAAGGCCGGCAGCCGGATCGTGAACTCCGCGCCCAATCCCGGCCCCGCGCTTGCCGCCTCGATCTGCCCGCCCTGCATTTCCAGCAGCCGTTTCACCAGCGTCAAGCCGATACCCAGTCCACCCTGGGAGCGATCCAGAGCGCGATCGCCTTGTTGAAACAAGTCAAAAACATGCGGGCGCAGTTCCTCCGGAATGCCGATACCGTTGTCGCGCACCTTGATCTCGATCGTCTCCCCCCCGACGCCGATATCGAGCTCGATGTAGCCGCCTTCAGGGGTGTACTTGGCTGCGTTATCCAGCAGGTTGAGCAGCACCTGCGCCAGGCGAACCGGGTCGCCGCGCAGCCAGACCGGCCTCTCAGGCAAGCGCAACTCGAACCGATGCCCCTTGGCCTCGACCAGCGGCCGCGCCATGTCCAGGGCCTGGTTCACCACAGTGGCCAGCAAAAGCGTTTCCTGTCGCAGCGCGACTTTGCCGCGCACGATGCGCGATACATCCAGCAAGTCATCGACCAGCCGGGTCAGGTGGACGACCTGCCGCTCGATGATCTCCTGCGCCCAGCACACCTGGGGCTCCGGCGACTGCATGCGGGCCAGCACCTGGGCGGCGTTGCGGATCGGGGTCAGCGGGTTGCGCAGCTCGTGGCCGAGCATGGCGAGGAACTCGTCCTTGCGCCGGTCCGCCTCGATCAAGACCTGCTCCGCCAGCTTGAGTTCGGTGATGTCCTGGGTGGTGCCGAAGCCACCCAGCAGTTGCCCCGCCGCATCGAACTCCAGTTCGGCTTTCTCGCGCACCCACTTTACCGCGCCGTGCACGATCAGGCGGTGGTCGATGTCGTAGGGTGCGCCGTGCAGAGCGGCCTGCCACGTCCGATCGACGTATTCCCGGTCATCCGGATGGATGATGGAGAGAAACGTCTCATAGGTGAGTGGCGTGCCCTTGGCAATACCGAAAATACGGTGATTTTCGTCGGACCAGCGCAGTTCATTGCGCTGCACGTTGAGCCGCCAACTACCGATCTGGCCGACCGCCTGGGCGCGATTCAGATCGGCCTGGGTTTCGAGCAAGGCGACTTCGACCCGCTTGCGCTCGGTGATCTCGCGCAGAATGACGGTGAACAGCTTGTGACCTTGAACCTCGACTTGGGAGAGGGAGGCTTCGATCGGAAACAGCTCGCCGTTGGCGCGCCGACCATGCATTCCGCTCCGATTCTCCAGATTGCGCTTGGCTGCGCCGGCGCTTGAAAAACTGTGAATGTGTTGCGCATGGACACGACGCAACTCCTCAGGAAGAAGCTGCTCCAGGGACTTGCCCAGTGCCTCGCCGGCTGGCAACCCAAACATGCGTTCGGCTGCCGGGTTGAACAACACGATGTGCAGGCTTTCATCGACGCTGACGATGGCGTCCATAGCCGACTCGACCATCGCCGCCAGATGTTGCTGCGCTAACCAGCGTTCGGTGATATCGGTGAGCGCGATACGCACCATCGGAGGCTGGCCGGCGCGCTCCAAGCCCAAGCAATCCAGGCGGGCATGGAAGCGTGAGCCATCGGTGCGCTTGAGCGCTACCTCGCAACTCGGCTTGTCGCCATGAATAATCCTATTCACAAACTTGTTCGCGAACTGGCGGGACCAATGTTCTCTGCCCTCTGGGCTGACAAAGTTCAAGAAGCGTCGATTCAGTAGTTCCTTGCGCGTCACCCCGAACAACGCGGCGCAGATGAGGTTGACTTCGATGATCACGGCCGCGCAGTTCAGGGTGAGGTAGCCGATGGGGGCGCAGTCATACAGATCCAGGTAATGATCGCGCGATTCCTCGATGCTTTGCTGCGCCCGCCGCAGTTCTTCGTTTTGCTTTTCCAGTTCGATCTGGTGCATATGGAGTTCGTGCAAAAGCGCTTCGGCGGGGCGTCCGCGCATCTTCACATCCGCTTCTGAACGATCGCTGAGGCGAGACTCCATAACTATCCGAAGTAATTGCTGATCTCCTTCTGCGGAGCCTGTCGCCATGTACATCCCTTTGGTTGGTCCAACTGGTGTGGCCTTGCCCAGAACAAGTGCGCGGATTATTCACCGGGTTTCGGGCCGTGGCAATTCGACCTTGAAACAGCAGTTGACCGCTCCTTAACCCTCGCGAGGCCCCATACCATCTGATGTTTGCGCCTTCGATAACCCTCACCCATAGGGTAAGCGCGCTACGCGTCCAACTGCCCTTTCAAGGTCAAATCGAATGCACCCACCGGCGGACTAAAGATTCCTCTAATACCCTTAAACCAACTTCCAGTTGATGATGGAAGCGCTTCCGGACAGTAGCGTTGCTGTTCTGTCCGGAAATAGATCAAGTCGGCGGTCTGGGAGGGGCGCTGGGTCCTTTCAGGGTTTTGCTATCGATGTCGGCTGGCTCGGTCAGCTTTTCGGATTCCCTGAACGTAAAACTACCAACCACTTTGATCTGTACAGTCGAAAGGAGGTTTCTATGGTGTTTAACAAACCCCACATTCTCATCCACGACAACGAACTTGCCTCGGCCAGCATTCTGACCAGAATGCTGGCCGCCGAGTACCAGGTTCGGCGCGCCGTGGATGCCAACCAGGTCCTGGACGCAGCCCGGCGCACTGACCAGATGCCCGACCTGATTCTGCTTGATGTCAGGCCGCCTATGCGCGAGGGCTTCGAGATCTGCCGGCAGCTCAAGGCGGATGCGATGACCCAGTCCGTGCCGGTCATGCTGTTCACCCAGCGTGACAATGCCGAGGATGAGGTGCGCGGTCTGCAGTTGGGTGCGGTCGATTGCATCATCCGGCCGTTCAATCATGACGTGGTCAAAGCTCGCATTAGCAATCAGGTTCGGCTCAAGATCAATAACGACATGCTGGAGCGCTATGCCAATCAGGACAGTCTCACCAACGTTGCCAACCGGCGCCGCTTTGATCTGGCGCTGGATGCCGAATGGCGGCGCGCGATGCGGGATGGCAATTCGCTGTCGCTGCTGATGGTGGATGTGGATTGCTTCAAGCAATATAACGACCGCTATGGCCACTGCGCAGGCGATCAGTGTCTGCGTCGGGTGGCTGGCGCCATGACCCAGGAACTGACCCGACCTGGCGATCTGCTGGCCCGCTACGGCGGTGAAGAATTCGCTGTCATCCTGCCCGGAACGGAACTGGATGGCGCCCGCCTGATCGGGGGGCGGCTGTGCGACGCTATAGCGGATATGAATATTTCCCATCCCCGCCATGACGGCTTCCGGAAAGTCACCATCAGCGTCGGCTGTGCCAGCACCTGTCCCCGCCCCACTTCGACGCTGACCTATCACCATCTTCTGCAGGCTGCCGACAAACAGCTCTACGCCGCCAAAAATGCAGGCCGCAACTGCGTACATGCACAAGAATTGACCGTGCTTATCCGGTTAGCACAGAGGGACGCTATTCATAGGGGCATCGACCATGGTTATGACACCACCTGCAGCGTTTTATCTGTGGCAACCGGATAAGCACGGAATTGACTATGCGGAGAGCAAGCAATTAGAGGCGATTTCCGCGGCGGAGATTGAGGGGGCTTTGGTGTGGCGTCGGTTTACAGCGACTGCAACCACATCGGCGCATCGATTGCGAGCGGTGCATCGGCTATGACGAAGCGGTGTATGGCCACCGTGCGGCCATCTTCAGTTTCCACTGCGACGCTCCATTTTCCGGGCGCAAGATTGCGCTTGAAGGAATAGCCACGGTAGCCGCCCTGGCGGCCGCCGGACAAATTGAAGCCGATACGCGAGCGCGTCTCCCAACCCTGTTTTTCGCTGTAATACCGCCAGTGGTGATAGAGGCGGGTATCGAGGCCGGTGGGCGCGAAGATGGCGGCGACGCAGAACAGCGGTTCGCTGGACGCCAGATGAATCTCGTTTTCGGTCTTGCGCCAGAAAATCCACCAGGGTGCTTTCTCCTGTTGCAGGCGGTATTCGCCGTTAGCCTTGACCAGTGCGTGGCCGACCGCGATATCCTGATTCACCAGCGGCACCGGCGGAATTGCATCCACCAGATAGGCCAGAATCAAGCCTGCCGCGATGCCCCATACCGGCTTGATGCGGCCGGGCTGGCCCGGCGTCTTCAGGTGCAGCAGATGCGCCAGCCCGGCGCCGGCCAAGGTGCTAAGGTAGAACCAGATCGCGGAAATGTTGCCCACCACATGGGGCACGACGAAGTTCAGCAACAGCATTGCGCATAGACCGAACAAGGCCCAGGTTAGCGCGAAACGGCGATAGCGGTCTTCGAGAAATTCGTTGGCGACCAGAATTACCCCCAGGCCCAAGGCCCACAGGATGGCCAGGAAATGGCTGGAACTCTTGAAATAGAAGATGAACAAGGCGGAAAACAGGCCGCCAAAGCAGAACTGGAGCGCCAGATAGGGGCCGGATACGCGCCACCAGGGCGGTGCTTCGGCGCCCGCATCCGGTGTCGGCTGAATCGTCATCAGGGCTTCGCGCCGGCCCAGAAACCAGAGGATGCCCGCCCCGCCAATAGATAACCGGCCAGCATCCATAGATCTGCTGTGCCAACCTTGCGACCAAGCGTAATCGCATCCCACAGGAAACCGCCGAGAAAGCTACGGCTGGCATGACGCGGCGAATGCGTTGCCAATGCGAGGTGAAATCGGGGAGGCAGGCTGCGATCATGGTGTGTTATTAACTCCGCCCCTGCCGCCCGGACTGTAATTGCTTGGATGCGCCCTACGCCACGCAATCCACGAAATAGCGCGTCTTGCCGTTGTCCTTGTCCTTGACCAGGCCGTGCACGTCGGTTTCGAAACCGGGAAATTTCTCGTTGAATTCGCGGGTAAATTTGAGGAAGCGGACGATGGTCTCGTTGAAGCGCTCGCCCGGAATCAGCAGCGGGATACCGGGTGGGTAGGGGGTGAGCAGGATGGAGGTGATGCGACCTTCCAGGGCGTCGATTTCCACCCGTTCGATGTCGTGATGCGCCATGCGGGCGAAGGCGTCGGCGGGGCGCATGGCGGGGATCATCTCGGACAGGTACATCTCGGTGGTCAGCTTCGCCACGTCGTTGGCCTTGTAGACCTCGTGGATTTCAGTGCACAGGTCTTGCAGGCCAATGCGTTCGTAGAACGGATGCGCGGCGACAAAGTCGGGCATGATCCGCCAGAGTGGCTGGTTGCGGTCATAGTCGTCCTTGAACTGTTGCAGCTCGGTGACCATGGTGTTCCAGCGGCCCTTGGTGATGCCGATGGTGAACATGATGAAGAACGAGTAGAGGCCGGTTTTCTCGACGATGATGCCGTGTTCGGCCAGGTATTTGGTCAGGATCGCGGCGGGAATGCCCCAGTCGGCGAAGTCACCGTCGACATCCAGGCCAGGGGTGATGACCGTGGCCTTGATCGGGTCGAGCAGGTTGAATTCCGGCGCCAGGTCGCCGAAGCCGTGCCAGCGTTCACCGGCGCGCAGCATCCAGTCGGCGCGAGAGCCCATGCCTTCCTCGGCCAGCTCGTCCGGGCCCCAGACCTTGAACCACCAGTCGCTGCCCGCATCCGCTTCCATTTCCGCGCCCACCTTGCGCATGGCGCGGCGGAAATCCAGGGCTTCAGCGATGGATTCCTCCACCAGGGCGGTGCCGCCAGGTTCTTCCATCATCGCCGCCGCCACGTCGCAACTGGCGATGATGGCGTACTGCGGGCTGGTGGAGGTGTGCATCAGGAAGGCTTCGTTGAACACATCGCGGTCGAGTTTTCGAGTCTCGGATTCCTGCACCAGGATCTGCGAGGCCTGCGAGAGGCCAGCCAGCAGTTTGTGCGTGGATTGCGTGGCGAACACCATCGAATCCTTGCAACGCGGGCGGTCCGAGCCGATGGCGTGCATGCCGCGATAGAAGCTGTGGAAAGTGGCGTGCGGCAGCCAGGCCTCGTCGAAATGCAGGGTGTCGATCTTGCCGTCGAGTTCCGCCTTGATCTCTTCCACGTTGTAGAGAATGCCGTCGTAGGTGCTCTGGGTGATGGTGAGTACACGCGGCTTGGCGTTCTTGTCCGGGGCGAAGGGGTGCGCGGCGATCTTTTTCTTGATGTTTTCCCAGTTGAATTCCGAGCGCGGAATTGGCCCGATAATGCCGTAGTTATTGCGCGTCGGCATCAGGAACACGGGGATGGCGCCGGTCATGATGATGGCGTGCAGGACGGACTTGTGGCAGTTGCGGTCGACCACCACGATGTCGTTCGGCGCGACTGTGGAGTGCCAGACAATCTTGTTCGAGGTGGAGGTGCCGTTGGTGACGAAGAACAGATGGTCGCACTTGAAAATGCGCGCCGCGTTGCGTTCCGAGGCGGCGACCGGGCCGGTGTGGTCGAGCAGTTGGCCAAGTTCGTCCACCGCGTTGCAGACATCGGCGCGCAGCATGTTCTCGCCGAAAAACTGGTGGAACATCTGGCCGACCGGCGACTTCAGGAAAGCGACGCCGCCGGAATGCCCAGGGCAGTGCCAGGAGTAGGAGCCATCCGCCGCGTAATGGGTCAGCGCGCGGAAGAACGGCGGCGCTAGCGAATCCAGATACGACCTGGTCTCGCGCACGATCAGGCGGGCGACAAATTCCGGCGTGTCCTCGAACATGTGGATGAAGCCGTGCAGTTCGCGCAGTACGTCGTTCGGGATATGGCGGCTGGTGCGCGTTTCGCCATAAAGGAAGATCGGGATTTCGGTGTTGCGGTGGCGGATTTCCTTCACAAAGGAACGCAGCTCGGCGATGGTTTCCTCGGTCTCGCCGGAGGAGAAATCCTCATCATCCACCGACAGAATGAAACCGGAAGCGCGACTCTGCTGCTGCGCGAAGGAGGAAAGGTCGCCGTAACTGGTGACGCCGAGTATCTCCATGCCCTCATCTTCCAGCGCCTTGGCCAGGGCGCGAATGCCTAGTCCGGAGGCGTTCTCGGAACGGAAGTCTTCGTCGATGATGACGACGGGAAAGCGGAAACGCATGGTGGGACTCCTGGGAGACAAGGATGGGACGAACAAGCGCGCGGATTATAGGAACGCGCGAAAAGCGGCGTGTTAAATCTTGGCTGGCACTACAGCAACGCCGCCACGCACCTCAGCAACCCGTAGTCGTAGCGGCCTTCGAAACGTTCGAACACCGGCTTCAGGCGCATTTCCCCGCTTGCCTGTTGTTCGCGCAGGGCTTCGAGAATGGGTTCGACTTCGGCCGGGTCGAGGCTGATCACGTCCTGGGGGTCGAGCAGGCCCTGGGCAATGGCTTCGGCGCAGTGGCTGTAGAGGGTGGTTTCCTTGATCCCGCGGCGGGTGGCGATTTCCGGGATGGAAAGGCCGGCTTCCAGCAGGCTCAGGGTGAGGCTGGCGGTGTCGCTTAGACCAGGGTAGGCGGGGGTGGACGGCGGCGGGTCAGGGGCAACGACCGCCACTTCCGGCAAGGCGTGTTCCGCCGCGTGCGCCTGACAGTGTTCCAGGAGGGCGTCGCCGTAGTGTTCCAGTTTCTTCGCGCCGATGCCGGGGATGCGGCGGAGCGCCCCAATGTCGCGCGGACAGGCGACGGCGATGCAGGCCAGGGTGGCATCGTGGAAGATGACGTAGGCGGGTACGCCGTGCGCTTTCGCGGTTTCGCCACGCCAGGCCCGCAGGCGTTCGAACAGCCTCTGGCCGGCGGCATCCAGGGCTTGCGCGGGTCCGGCGCGGCGGGTTTCCTTCACCCGTTTCTTTTCCACCTGGCGCCGCAGGGCCAGGGTCTGTTCGCCCTTCAGCAGCGGGCGGGCGGCGGCGGCGAGTTTCAGGGCGCCGAAGCCACCCACATCTACTTCCAGGTAGCCCAGCGCCACCAGTTGCCGGAACACCGCGCGCCATTCCTGTTCCGATAGCGCCTTGCCGATGCCCCAGGTGGAAAGCTTGTCGTGGCCCCACTGGCGGATGCGCTCGGTGTCATGGCCGAGCAGGACTTCGATGACGTGGACGGCGCCGAAGCGCTGTTCCGTGCGGTAGACACAGGACAGCGCCTGGCGCGCGGCTTCGGTGCCATCCCAGGTTTCTGGCGGGTCCAGGCAGAGGTCGCAGTTGCCGCAGGGTTCACTGGCTTCGCCGAAGTGGGTGAGTAGGCGCTGGCGCCGGCAGGTGGCGGATTCACACAGGGCCAGCAGTTCGTCCAGGCGAGCGTGGGCCAATCGTTTGAAGGCGAGGTCGGCATCATTTTCCTCGATCATGCGGCGTTGCTGCACGGCGTCAGAGAGGCCATAGGCCATCCAGGCGTCGGCCGGCTCGCCGTCGCGCCCGGCGCGGCCGGTTTCCTGGTAATAGCCTTCGATGCTCTTGGGCAGGTCGAGATGCGCGACGAAACGCACGTCGGGTTTGTCGATCCCCATGCCGAAGGCGATGGTGGCGGTCATGACGATGCCGTCTTCACGCAGGAAACGGTCCTGGTTGCGCCGCCGAGTGGCCGCGTCCATGCCGGCGTGGTAAGGCAGGGCGGTGATGCCGTTGGCGTTGAGAAACTGTGCCGTTTCCTCGACCTTTTTTCGCGATAAACAGTAGACGATGCCGGCCTCATTCTGGTGGCCGTCGCGGATGAATTCCAGCAACTGGGCGCGGGCGTTGGCCTTGTCGACGATGCGATAGCGGATGTTCGGGCGGTCGAAGCTGGAAACGAACTGGCATGCCGTTTGCAGGCTCAGTTTCTCGATGATCTCGGCGCGTGTTTCGCTATCGGCGGTGGCGGTGAGCGCGATACGCGGGATGCCGGGGAAGCGTTCGGAGAGAATGGAAAGCTGAATGTATTCCGGGCGGAAGTCGTGGCCCCATTGCGACACGCAATGCGCCTCGTCGATGGCGAACAGGGCGATGCCGGGTTTTTCCCGCAGCCGCTCAAGCAGGTTCAGGAAACGCGGCATGAGCAGGCGCTCCGGCGCCACGTAGACGAGGTCGTAGCCGCCCGCCAGCAGGGTACGCTCGGCGGCGTTGGCCTGTTCCATGCTCAGGGAGGAATTGAGGTAGGCGGCGCGTAGCCCCAGTTCGGTGAGTGCCGCGACCTGGTCGTGCATCAGGGCGATCAGGGGTGAGACGACGACGCCGACGCCCTGCCGCAGCAAGGAGGGAATTTGATAGCAGAGCGACTTGCCACCGCCGGTGGGCATCAATGCCAGTGCATCGCCGCCGCCCACGACATGCTCGATGATCGCCGCCTGGTGGCCGCGAAAGGCGGGGTAGCCGAAGACGTCGTTAAGCAGGGATAAGGCGCTGGTACGGGTGTGGGACATGGGGTGATGAGCTGTCGAGTCTGCCGGGGGCGGTGGAATCTCCGATCCGCCCCGGCGCAGCTTCAATCCGGCAGGTTGGACGACGGACCCTTGTCCTTCATCACCAGGTAGATGCCCCCGGCGGCCAGGCCCATCCATAGCACCATCGCCCAGATGCCAAGTGATTCCCACAAGCTACCCATGAAAATCAGCATGAACAGGGACAAGCCCAGCAGCGTATTGCCCAGCCAGAAATTGGAAGTGTGTTGCGGGTCGTTCACCGAGGGCTCCAGGTTGTTGATGGTTTTCAAGGGTTCCAAGTGGCGAGGGGGCAGTGCGAGGCCATGCGGAAGGTGTGGGACATGGCTTCATTCTGGGGTGATCTGGACCCGGCGGTTGGGTGCCAGGCAGGCCTTGGCGGTCGGCGTTGCGCCGCCCTTGCAGCGTTTCACCGGCTCCGATTCCCCCTTGGCTTCGAGCTGGATGGTGCGTGAGTCGATGCCTTTGCCGACGAGGTATTGCTTGACCACCTCGGCGCGGCGCAAGGATAGATTCAGGTTGTAGGGCACGGGGCCGAGGCGGTCGGCATGGCCGCTGACCCGCACGGGCTTGTCCCTGGGGGCTTCGGCCAGCCAGGCGTCGAGCACGGCGCGGCCGGCCACGGTCAGGTTGGCGCTGTCGAAGTCGAAATGGGCGAGTGCATCCACCGCCGCGGCTTCCACCCCTGGGGTGGCCGGCTGGGTTGCGGCGAGATCGGCTTGCGGCACATTGGCGGGGACTGGCGTGACCGCCATTGCCACTGTCGCGGGCGCGGGTTCGGCCACCGCGGCGGCCGGAACTGGCGCGGCCACTGGCGTAATGAATGGCACCGGGGTTGCCGCAACGGCCGCCGCGGGGAGGGGAGCCATCACTACGGTTGCCGTCGTTGCCGCGGCGGGGCCGGCTAGCGGCGGAAGGGGCGCTTTGGCCTCTACCGTTGTCGCGGTTGTGGCTGGCGCGCTGAGCGGTGCTGGCGCTGTCGCGATGATCGGTTTGGGCATTTCGGCCATGATGCGGGGCAGATCGGGTGGGGGCGCGGGTGGGGGCGGGGCCGTCACCGCCGGGGCTACCGGGCTGGTCCACGCTGGCTTCCAGGGCGGCAAGCTCGTCATCGGGTTTGCTGGCCAGGGACGGCTTGCGTAGGGCGCGGCCCAGGGCGCCAGCGGCTGCAAGGCCGGTGGCCCCAGCGGAACCAGGGCCTGCCGTTCCGGCATGGCGCACTCCGGGCCGGGGCCGACCAGAGCGACCGGTTGGCAGAGATTCAAGCCATTGGGCAGCAGTTGGCAGAACTGGTTGACTGCCTGGACGATCAAGCGGCTGCATAAATCATCGGCTGCATGCGCGCTGTTCGGCAGCGCGGTGCTCGCGCTTGCGAGCGCCAGGACGAGTGCGCGAAGTTTCATGGGTTGCCTCGGGAGGTGGGTGGGTTAGCCAGCAAATCAGCGGCCCAGTTTTGCGAGCCAGTCAGTGGCTATTTTATTTGCGCTTTCGATTTGCTCGGATTGCAGGCGCGCGGCCGCGCTCTGCTTCATGTCATTGGCGAGTTTGTGGCCGCCGCGATCAGCCAGGTCGAACCAGGCATAGGCTTGTACCGCGTCTTTGCTCACCGATATACCGCGGCTGTACATGTCGCCGAGCGCGTAATAGGCGTCAGCAAGGCCTTGCTTGGCCGCTTTCATGTACCAGTTGAATGCCGCCGCGACATCGGCTTCAGTGCCCTGGCCCTGCTCCAGCATGATGCCCATCATGTATTGGGAGAGTCCGTGCCCGGCCTCGGCATTGGTTTTGAATATGCCCAGCGCCTTTTCGTAATCGGTGCAGCTATAAGATTGCAGTGCCTTGTCGTAAACCTCTTGACCCTGCGTTGGCGTGAGTGAGTCGAGGGCCAGCGCGGTGGCCGGGGTGGACAGGCTGGCGGCGAATGCCGCGAGTAACAAGAATGATTTCATGGGGTTCTCCTCGTCGGGGTGGATTGGTTTATGGGTCGGGAAAGATATGTTGCGCCCCCGGCTTGGAAAAAACGCCCAAGCCGCCCCCCCAAGGGGGCCAAGTCGTTCTTGGGGCTGCCCGGCGAACGACTTGAGCAGTTTGGCAACTATACAAGCGTAGCGCTGTATTGATCACGTGGGGTTTCGCGTTGGGATTGTGGCAGAGTGCGAGCTTTCCCTGGTGGGAGCCGCGATGAATCCGCGCTGGTTGTTGCTTGCCGTTCTGATGATGCTGGCCTGGTCGGGCTTTGCCCCCAAGGATCGTTTCACCTGGTTTCTTGAAGTGGCGCCGGTGCTGATTGCGCTGCCACTGCTGCTGGCCACGCGCCAGCGCTTTCCCTTCACGTCGCTGGCTTATGGGTTGATGGCCGGGCACGCGGCGATATTGATGGTGGGTGGGCATTACACCTATGCCGAGATGCCGCTGTTCAACTGGCTGCGCGACGTCTTCGAACTTTCTCGCAACCACTATGACCGGCTCGGCCACCTCGCCCAGGGCTTCATCCCGGCTATCGTGGCGCGCGAAATTTTGCTGCGACGCTCACCGCTACGGCCGGGCAAGTGGTTGTTTTTCGTGGTCACTTGCGTATGTCTGGCGATTTCCGCGTGCTATGAATTGATCGAATGGTGGGTGGCGGAGAGTTCCGGCGATCAGGCGGTGGCCTTCCTGGCGACCCAGGGCGATGTCTGGGATACCCAGTGGGACATGTTCCTGGCCTTGCTCGGCGCGTTATCCTCACAACTTCTGTTGCGCCGCTGGCATGACCGCCAGTTGGCGCTTCTCTTATCGGAACGCCCATGAGCGATTGCTGCGATCACGATTGCCCCCCCCCGGAACCTGGCCATCCGGGTATTCCCCGCATCGGAAAATTCAATCCTGAGGCGTTCGAGCAGGCGGTGACTGATCTGTTGCTCGCATGCGGCGTGGCGCCGGATTCCGAGCATACCGGGCGCACCGCGCGGCGCGTGCGGGAATTGTGGGAGCGGCGCCTCCTGGGCGGTTATGAGATCGACCCCGGTGAGGCGCTGGGCGAAGGATTCAATGACCCACGCGAGGACATGGTGGTGGTGCGCGGTATCGCCGTGCATGGGGTGTGTCCGCATCATCTGGTGCCATTTCGCGGGGTGGCACATGTAGCCTATGTGCCGGGCGGGCGCCTGCACGGCTTCGGCCGCATTGCGCGCCTGGTGGACGCAATTGGCCACCGCTTCACCTATCAGGAATGGATGACCCGCGATGTGGCGGAAGCCCTGATTCACCACGGCAAGGCCAAGGGTGCCGCGTGCATCATCGAGGCCGAACAGCTGTGTCTGTTGCTGGGCGAAGACCGGCGCGGCGACGAGCGGGTGGTGACCCAGGCCTTCGCCGGCTGCTTCCGCGATGACGCGCAGTTGCGCAACGAGTTCATGCGCGCCATTTCAACGACGGGGCTGAAGTGATGCGCGACCCGGCGATCCGCCCGCGCACCCTGATCCCGCCGCCGCTGGTCTACGCGATTGCCCTGTTCGCGGCCTGGTGGCTACAGAGGCGGTTGCCGCTGACGCTGGACCTCGGCGAACTGGCGCGACCGTTGGGCTGGACCTTGATTGGCATCGGCCTGGCCGGCTTCGCTTGGGCACTGGCGGCAATCTGGGGACATCGCACCACGGTCAATCCCTACAAGGCGGCGTCCAATTTGGTGACGCGCGGGCCGTTCCGCTACTCGCGCAATCCCATCTACCTCTTCGACTGGTTTGTCTATGCCGGTGCCATGGTGCTATTGCGGACGGCCTGGCCGCTGCTATTGGCGCCGCTGGTGTTTTTGGTGATGCGTTTCATGGTCATCGCCCATGAAGAAAGCCACCTGGAAGCGCACTTCGGCGACGAATACCGTGATTACAAGGCGCGCGTGCGGCGCTGGTTGTGATTGCTGAAAAGGATGATTGATGAAACAAGGTTATCGCTGGCCCTTGGTGGGACTGCACTGGTTGACCCTACTGTTGATTGTGGTGGCCTATGTGATCGGCAGTTTGCTCGAAGACATGACGCTGTCGCCGCTTAAATTGAAGCTCTACGCTTGGCACAAGTGGCTGGGGATGCTCGTGCTGTTTCTGCTGCCGTGGCGCCTGCTGTTGCGGCTGACCGATCGCCTCGACTCCACCGCCGGCCTGTTCCCCTGGGAGGCGCGCGCCTCGGCGGCGATGCATGGCGCGCTATATCTATTGCTGCTGGCGGCGCCGCTGTTGGGCTGGCTGCAAAGCTCGGCGGCGGGGTTCCCGGTAGTCTGGTTCGGCGCGCTGCCACTGCCGGATCTGGTGGAAAAAGATAGGGCGCTGGCGGAAATTCTCAAGGGACTCCATGCCGGCTCGGTGAATCTTCTGTTGGCCCTGGTTGTCCTGCACGCGACGGCGGCCCTGTATCACCAGCATTTCCGCCATGATGGCGTGCTGGCCCGCATGGTTCCCTGGTTGAGGAGCAAGCCGTGAAAAGTTTGGTTACTTTACTGATAAGCCTGACCCTGTCGTTGCCGGTCTCGGCGCAGGACTGGAAGCTGGATGCCGGGAAAAGCCAGGTCCACTTCATCATCAAACAGATGAACGTGCCGACCGAGGGTGGCTTCCGGCGTTTCACCGCGCGGGCCAGTTTCGACCCCGCCAGGCCGGAAGCCGGGCGTTTCCGTGTTGATGTGGATACGGCCAGTATCGATACCGGATCGGCCGAGGGCGACGACGAAGTGAAACGGCCGGCCTGGTTTGATGCGAAAAAATATCCCCAGGCGACCTTCATCGCCAGGAGCGTGCGGCGTGAGGCGGAGGGTCGTTATACCGCCTTCGGCGATCTCGGCATCAAAGGCCAGAGCCACGCGCTCACGGCACCCTTCACGCTCATCCGCCAGGCGGGTGGCTGGCGGGCGGAGGGCCGCTTCCCCTTGAAACGCAGTGCCTACGACATCGGCGGCGGCGATTGGGCCGACGTGGTGGCTGATGGCCTGGAAGTGCGTTTCAGCCTGTTGTTGCTGCCATAAGGATTCGCCATGAAAAAGCTATTCGCCTGTCTGCTGTGCGCCTGCGCTCCCGCCTTGGCGGCGGAAGACTTTGTCCTCGATCCCGGCCATACCTTTCCCAGTTTCGAGATTCGCCATCACGGCGTTTCCCTGATGCGTGGCAAATTCAACCGCAGCCAAGGGCGTGTGGTGCTCGACCCAAGCGGGCCGGCCAGCCACATCGAAGTGAGGGTGGACGCGAGTTCCGGCGATACTGGCCACGACGGCCTCAATCAGAAGTTGCTGGGCAGCAACTTCTTCAACACCGCTCAGTTTCCGGAGATACGCTTCGTATCCAATGAAGTGGCATTCAGGGACGGTAAGCCGGTTTCAGCCAGCGGCAATCTGACACTGCTCGGCGCCACCCGGCCGGTCATCCTGGAAATCCGTGATTACACCTGCACCCGGCAATTTCTAACGCTTCGCCCGCTGTGCGGCGCGGATGTCCATACCACGATCCGACGTTCCGATTTCGGGATGAATTACGGCATTCCCCTGATCGGCGACGAAGTGAAATTGGTGATCGAGGTGGAAGGCTTCCGCGAATGACCCTCCGCGAGCACCGATTTCACGGTGTCGTACTCCGGTGTTACAGCGTTGCCATTTTCATCCACTTCCGCGATCTCGGGCACGACCGCATGGCATAGAAAGCGCACCTGCTTTCCTTGCGCCGTCTGCTGGTCGACCAGAACCTTGGCGGTTGCCGCGCAGGTCGCCGCGCTATCGACGTGCTGCGTAGCGATGACCTCATGCCCGCCATTCCCGGTGAGCAACCAAATAATCAATGCGAATGATTTCATGATGTGTTGGCTCTTTTGGGTTGATGTCCCACCCCTCATGGCGCGGTAAAGGTCGCCAATTGGGTGGCATTCAGATCAAGCAATTGCCATGCCGCCATAATCTGCCGGGGTAAATCTGTAACCAACTGATTAAAATAATAAAAATATTAAAAATAATAAAAACTACACAATACCCTGGTGGAATGTCGGCAGTATTGTTCAAGATTTGCCAGATTCGCCAGATTCGGTCGATGTTCATCCGTCATGACGCGGTAGAATTACTTAGGCGCCTGACTGGCTAGCAATATAACCTATTTCTAATATACCTTCACGAAAAAAAAGGCCATCCGGGCATCAACACAGGTGGCTATTGAACTTTCGCAACACATGAAACACAGCCGGTATGAAGCGGAAAACTTGGGGTTTGCTTTGGGGAAGAAGGAGAGTCGGTGTGAGATTCAAACCTTCGCCTCACCGGTATTCCCGCGCAGTCGATGAAATCGGTGGCGAAAACGGTGGCCTGGTCGACAGGCTGGAAGCTTTTCCAGGAACATCAGACTAGCGCCGGTAATGCCTCGGTTCAGGTGCGGTTGAACGATCCTGAAAGACGAGGCGTGCCTGTTGCGCGGTTTCCGCCGCCTGGCCGGCAATCAGGCATTAGCCTGGAACGCCATGCTGGAGGTGCTGCGCTCACCCTGTTCACTGGTCTTGGATGTCGAGAGGCGGGGCTGGAATATCAGCAGGTTACCTCTGGCGATACACTACTGGGTGCGGCCATAGCCGGGTCTATCAAGGCCATGAAACCCGCGCGACGCGGGCGGAGCTGTTTGAACTTCCCGGCGGTTATCAACGTTTCATCGTGGGAGACCCCACCGGGAAGTGACCGCTTATGCGAAGGCATCCGCCAATACGTTGCGCAGCCAGCCGTCGGCATATTCCGCTTCCAGCTTGCGGTAGATGCGTGGCACCGGTAGCGGCGCTTCCTTGGTGCCGAAGGTCACCGGTGAGATACCGCTGCCGGCCTTGATGTAGACCCACTGGCCGTTTTCCACCCGATACAGGTGCACCACGGAGAAGCCCCAGTCGGGTGCCACCACGCTGTAGCAGGTGTTGGTATAGACCGGCACGGGCGGTGGCAGACCGTTGAACTTGGCGATCAGGTTGGCGACGACCACCTTGGCCTGGGTCATCGCCATGTGCGCGGACTTGGGGAAGGCGTTGTTGGTCGCCAGTTCGCCGCCCACGCAGGCGTCGCCGATCACGTAAATGTCTTTCTGCTTGGTTGATTCCATGCTCTCCGGCTTCACCTCGCACCACTTGTCCTTGAAGGTGGCCAGGCCCAGGTTCTTGGCGACTTTGCCGGCATGGTGGGGGGGGATGAGGTTGATGACATCGCCCTTGTGGTCGCCGAAGCCGGTGAAGCAGGTCATGCTTTCGGCGTCGACGCGGGTCACCGCGCCGTCGTTGGCGGCGGAGGTCCATTCGATCATGCCGTCCGGGCCGTAGCCGTAGAGTTCTTTCCAGGCCTGCTCGAACAACGGTTTTTTGGAAAAAGAGTCGTTGGCGTCGAGGATCAAGACCTTGGCTTTTTTCTTGCCGTGGTATTTGCAATACAGGGCGACCTGGGCGGCGCGTTCATAGGGCCCGGGTGGGCAGCGAAACGGGCCTTTGGGTACGGCGATGATGAATTTGCCGCCATCCGGCATGGCTTGCAGTTGCTTCTTCAGCAGCAGGGTTTGCGGACCGGCTTTCCAGGCATGTGGGAGCTTGGTCTGTGCCAGTTGCTCGGAATAGCCTTCCACGGCGGCATAGTTGAAGTCGACCCCGGGCGAGAGCACCAGCGCGTCATAAGCGAAGTGCTTACCGCCGGCGGTGGTAACGATTTTCTTGGCCGGGTCGACCTCGGTGACTTCGTCATGCACCACCTTGACCCCGTGCTTCAGCAAGCCCTTGTAGCCAACTTGCAGGGTCTTTATTTCGCGCTCACCGGAAATGACTTCGTTGGAAAGCGGGCAGGAGGTGTAGCGCGTTTCCCGTTCGATCAGGGTGACATCGATACTGGCGTCCAGCAGTCGCAGGTATTTTGCGGCGGTGGCGCCGCCGTAGCCGCCGCCGACCACGACCACGCGGGCACGGGTTTTGGCGGCATGGGCATTGGGGATGCTCAGGATGGAAGCGCCGGAAGCGGCGGCGAGGGCCTTGATGAAAGTACGGCGATCAAATGCGTTCATGGCTGTTTCCTCGCTCATTGGCCTTGCGCGCCGAAGAAATGCGCGGCGGCGGGGATGTCGGCTTGTTTCAGCTTGCGGGTGTTCTTTTTCATTTTCCGATGCGGCATCTTGAAGCCGTCGTCGCGGTACTTCTCGAGTTCGAGTGTCATGTATTTTGCCCACTGGCCGTTGATCATCGGCGCATCCTCGTCCGGGTCGTCGCCCTTGGCGCCGTGGCAGTCTTCACAGTTTTCAAAGGTCACCGACTTGCCTTTTTTCATTAGCGCGGCGGTGGTTTTCTGCGGAACCGGCACCCAGCGTTTCTTCGAGAAATGCGTGGCCAGGGCGTCGATCTCGTCATCGCTGAAACCCTTGACGATGCGGTTCATGGTGGCCGCGCCGCGTTCGTCATACTTCCACTGCTTCATGACGTTCTTCAAATAGTCTCTCGGCAGCCCGCCAATGGATGGCATGGAAGTTCCGGCGCTGATGCCGCCCACGCCATGACAGTTGTTGCAAGTGCGGGCCAGAACCTCAATATCCATCGCCGCCATCGCCGAACCGGCCGCCCAAAATAGGGCTACGGCCATTGCTCCCTTGCGCATCGTCTCCTCCTTTTGCTCAGGGAATAAAAAAAACGAGGAATTGCTTTTTCCTCGTCACTTACAAAACGCCAGCGAGGTCCTTACCACGACCCCTCTCAACATAATGGCTTTGTGCACTTTTAACCCGGCGAGATTGATTAAGCAAGCAGCAATGCGCACGCTTTGAGCGCTACAACATATTGATATTTAATAACATTCTTGATTGCTTAATTTTCTGGATGGGATTGCGATGCCCCTCTCTTCCTCGTAGTCTATGGCACGGATTTGGTAGAAACGTACCGAAAATGATGGAGTGAAAAGGTCATTTCGGGTAACCACTTCGGCAAGAGGACGGTTGGATTCTTGCCGGTTCAGCACCATCGCCCATGAGGAGACACAAAAATGGCAAGAATTGCCTGGAAGTCGCTTGCAGCCGTGATAGCGGGTGTGATCTGTCTATCGCTTTCCACGTTCGCGCACGCCACGGTCGCCGCTACCGTCGATACCGTCGCGGCGGGGGGCGGACAGGAAACAAAACCGGCCATCGCCAATTACCGCTGTTTGCGTTGCCACGCCGATCCGGAGGAGAAGGTCAAGGTTCGCCGCGATGGCAGCCGCAACTTCATCTTCATCGACTCCCAGGTGTTTGAGCATAGTGTCCACGGCAAGCAGCCGTGCACCGGCTGCCACAATAACGTCGCCAAGTTGCCACATCCGAACCGTTGCCCAAGAGCATCGGTTGTATCGAGTGCCACAAGCAGAAGTGGGAGGCGCAAAAGGACAATCCGGACCCGCAATACAAGCGCCTGGGCGTGGTGGTGCAGCAGATGGAAAGCTACATGCATTCCGTCCATGCCCTCCCCAACAAGAAAGACTTGTCGAAAACCAACGCCGCCTGCCACGACTGCCACGACGCCCACAACATCGGCACATTGGGCAGCCTGCAGCGCGCCGAGCACCGCCTGAAGAACCCCGAGGTGTGCGGCAGATGCCACGAGAAAGAGAAGGCCGCCTACCTTGCTTCCGTCCATGGCAAGGCGATTGTGGAGAAGAAGGACGCCAAATCCGCGGTCTGCTCCGACTGCCACACCACGCACAACATCGGCTCGCCCAAGGGTGACCCGATGAAGTTAGCTATTACCCAAAATTGCGGCAGTTGCCACCAGGACGCGCAGAAAACCTACTTCGCTTCCTACCACGGCCAGGTCAACCGGCTGGGCTTCACCAACACCGCCAAGTGCTATGACTGCCATGGCGGCCACGGCGTCAAAAAGATCGACGACCCGACTTCCTCGGTGCACGCGAACAACCGCCTGAAGACCTGCAATACCTGCCACAAGAACGCAACCGAGAACTTCCTCAGCTTCCATACCCACGGCAATGCTGACGATTACCAGAAGTACCCGGCCATGTTCATCGCCAAGAAGTTCATGCAGGCACTGATCTTCGGCGTTTTCCTGTTCTTCTGGAGCCACGTCATTCTGTGGTTCTACCGTGAATTCATGGACCGCCTGGCTGGCAAGGGCTACATGGAAGACCTGGCGAGGCCCGAAACGGTGTACTTCCGCCGCTTTAGTGCCACCTGGCGCTGGATGCACCTGCTGTTCGCGGTCAGCACCATGACCCTGGTGCTGACTGGCACCACCCTGTTGTTCTCGCACACCGAGTGGGCCAAGGCGG
This sequence comes from Hydrogenophilales bacterium CG_4_10_14_3_um_filter_63_21, assembly GCA_002784045.1. Taxonomy (GTDB): domain Bacteria; phylum Pseudomonadota; class Gammaproteobacteria; order Burkholderiales; family Thiobacillaceae; genus PFJX01. The sequence continues at coordinate 994 of PFJX01000146.1, read as the reverse complement.
TCATTACCCTGATTGGCGGGCCGAAGGTGGAAGCCATCATCCACCGCACGGCCGCGACTATCTGGCTGACGGTGTTCCTTGCCCACTTCGTGTTCGCCGTGAGCAATATCTGGCGCACTCGCAAGACCTTCAAGTGGTTCGGCCCCACCTCCCTGGTGCCCTCCTTGCAGGATCTGCGCGACATCGGCCACATGTTCAGTTGGTTCTTTGGACGCTCACCGCGCCCGAGCTTCGACCGCTGGAGTTACTGGCAGAAGTTCGATTACTGGGCGCCTTTCTGGGGTGCCGCGATCATTGGCTTCTCCGGCCTGATGCTGTTCTTCCCAACCGTGACGGCGACCCTTCTGCCGGGCTGGGTGTTCAACATCGCGACCATCGTGCATGCGGAAGAGGCGTTGCTGGCGACCGTGTTCCTGTTCTCGGTGCACTTCTTCAACGTGCACTTCCGGCCGGACAAATTCCCGATGAACACCACCATCTTCACCGGGGCGGTGCCGCTGGAAGAGTTCAAGCATGAGCACCGGCTGGAGTACGAGCGCCTGCTGGCCAGCGGGGAGTTGGACAAGTATCTGGTCAAGCGCCCAAGCAGAAGGGTGGACATCGGCGCGACGGCACTGACTACGTTGCTGATTTTCATCGGCCTTAGCCTGCTGACCCTGGCGCTGCTGGGCTATACCACGATGCATTAGCCTTTTGACAGGGCTGAAATGAAGAACGGGCTCCGAGGGAGCCCGTTTTTCATGGATGTTTATGGCCGTAAAGTGGCCCGGTTAAGGGTGCTGAGTTGGCGGACCAGCAACAGCATGGAAGCGGTGTTCTGCGTCGATTGCCTGGAGGATGCGCTGCGCATCCACGGCAAGCCGGAAATCTTTAACCTAGATTCCAGTGCGCCGTGCAAAGGCGCTGTTTGTCCAGCGGGTGCGAAGCCCGCCCGGCCACTTTCGCTCCGGCCGGAAGCAACTGGAGTAGTCATGGAGGCAACGAAGTGGCTGAA
>PFJX01000117.1 GCA_002784045.1 Hydrogenophilales bacterium CG_4_10_14_3_um_filter_63_21 | reverse complement strand
GGCTGGCCACCATCGGCGTGTTGCTCTACATCACCGCGATGTGGATTTCCGGCATCTCGCAGGGGCTGATGTGGCGCGCCTTCGATGACTTCGGCAACCTGCAATATTCCTTTGTGGAGTCGGTCGCCGCCATGCATCCCTTCTATGCGATGCGCGCCTTCGGCGGCATGTTCTTCCTGACAGGGATGTTGCTGATGGCTTACAACGTCTACCAGACCATCCGCCAGGGTGTGCGTGCCGCTAATGTCGAAAGCGCACGTCTCGCCACCGCTGCCGCCTGACGCAAAACGAGGTTAGGAAATGAGCTTCAAACACGAAAATATCGAAACCAATGCCGGTGTCTTGCTGGTGTTGACCATGATGGCCATCAGCGTGGGCGGCCTGGTTGAAATCGCGCCCCTGTTCTTCAACAAGGACACGGTGGAGCAGGTCGAGGGTGTTCGCCCTTACTCGCCGCTGGAATCGCGCGGCCGCGATATCTACATCCGGGAGGGTTGTTATCTCTGCCATTCGCAGATGATTCGTCCGTTCCGTGATGAGCAACTGCGCTATGGCCACTACTCGCTGGCGGCAGAATCAAAATATGACCATCCCTTCCAGTGGGGTTCCAAGCGCACGGGCCCCGATCTCGCGCGTGTGGGGGGCAAGTACTCCAACGAATGGCATGTGCAGCATCTGACCCAGCCCAAGTCGATGGTGCCCGAGTCGGTAATGCCCAACTACCCCTGGCTACAGACCACCAAGCTGGACGTTTCCGATATCGGCGACCGGATGCGCGCACAGCGGATCACCGGTGTGCCGTATTCCGCCAACGAAGCGGAATACCAGCGCAACGTCAAGCAATTCGGCGAGGCTGTCGCCAAAACCCTGCATATCCCGGATTCGGTGAAGAATCTGGTGGCGCAGGCGCAGGAAGGCAACTACGACGGGGACCGCACCAGCGTTTCCGAGATGGATGCGCTGGTGGCCTATCTCCAGGTGCTCGGCACCATGGTGGACTTCAGCAAGATCAAGCCTGAAGAACTGGTGAAATTCCGCTGATGGAGTGGTTTGCTTATCCGGAAAACACCAAGCCGCTTGGCCTGCTGATTTTTTTCATTACCTTCTGCCTGATCGTGTTCTGGGTCTATGGCAGCAGGAAACGGGGCAAGAAGCTGGAAGAGTACAAGAACATTCCTTTTCTTGATGACGACGACGAAGTGAAGAAGGACAAGTCCAATGGCTGATCATCCGACAAACCCGACGACGAGCCAGGCGCAAACCACCGGCCACGTCTGGGACGGCGACCTTCAGGAGCTCAACAATCCCCTGCCGGTGTGGTGGACCTACACGTTCTACGTGACCATCTTGTTCGCCGTGGTGTACTGGGTGGCGTACCCGTCCTGGCCGGTCGGCAAGGGTTACCTGCCCGGCCTCAACACCATTACTTACAAGAACGCACAGGGCCAGGACGAATCCTGGCACTGGAACACCCGTTCCAAGCTGCTCCTGGAAACCCAGGAAGCCGCCACTGCGCAGAAACCCTACTTCGACAAGCTGGCTGCCCTGCCCTATGACATGATTGCCAAGGATCCGGAACTCAACAGTTTTGTGGTATCTGCCGGGAAAACCCTGTTCTCGGACAACTGCGCGGCCTGTCACCAGTCCGGCGGGCAAGGCAAGATTGGCTTTTTCCCGAACCTGACCGATGACGACTGGATATACGGTGGTTCCTACGACAAGATCAATGAGACCATCAGCAACGGGCGTCATGGTTATATGCCGCCTTTCAGCGAAGCGCTGCAAGCCAATCAGATCGACGATCTGGCCAACTATGTCGCCACCTTGTCGGCTTTGCCGGCGGATGTCGCCAAGGCCGCTCGCGGCAAGGAGATGTTTCATTCGCACGTGGCAGCCTGTTTCTACTGCCACAACGATGATGCCAAGGGCCGCAAGGACATGGGTTCCGCCAATCTCACCGACCGGGTCTGGCTCTGGGCCGATGTTCCCGGCGCCAGTGATGCCGCCGGCAAAGTCGCGGCGATTCGCAAGGTCATCGGTACGGGGGTGAACAAGGGCGTCATGCCGGTCTGGAAAGGCCGTCTCTCCGAGCAGCAGATCAAATTGCTGACCGTTTATGTCCACGAGTTGGGTGGCGGCAAGTAAGCAAGTAAGCATGCCCCGGTTTGAGCAAAATAACCCCGGCTCGCCGGGGTTTTTGGTTTTCAGCGGCGCCAACGGTCGCCGTCCGACGAAGGGCGCGGCTGGCGCCCAGTTACTGCCCCGCAGGCGATAGTTCGCTGACTGGGCCTAAAGGTACCAACGTGCACGAGCAACAATCTCCCAGCGGCGATCTCTACTTCAAACGGATCCCCATCGTCCCCCGCTCCATCAAGGGGCCATTCCGCCGTTTCAAGAGTCTGCTTCTGTGGTTGAGTTTCGCGGTCTATTTCCTGTTGCCGTGGCTTCCCTGGGCGCGTCCGGACGCGCCCTCACAAGCGGTCATGTTCGATATCCCCGGCCGCCGCTATCTGATCTTTAATCTGGTGGTGTACCCGCAGGACATCTTCTGGCTGTCCATGCTGTTGTTCATTGCCGCTGTCTTTCTGTTCTTCGTCACGGCCTTGTTTGGCCGCGCGTTCTGCGGCTATTTCTGCTTCCAGACCCTGTGGACCGATGCCTTCATCCTGCTGGAAAAGCTGTTTCAGGGAGAACGCCCCGCCCGCCTGCGCCTGTTGCGTGAGCCCTGGAGCAAGCGCGAGAAGCTGCTCAAGGTGGGGGGCACCCGCTTGGCTTGGGGGTTGCTGTCGTTCTGGACGGCGCTGACTTTTGTCTTGTATTTCGGCTATGCCCCGGACTTGCTGGTTGCGATTTTTACCGGCCAGGCCGCGGCCGCCGCCTATATCGCCACCCTCGCGCTGAGCATCAGCACCTATGCCGCCGCTGGCTTGCTGCGCGAGCATGTCTGCACCTTCATTTGTCCTTATGGCCGTTTCCAGAGTGCCATGTACGAACCGGAAACCTTGACGGTGCATTACGACAAGAAGCGTGGCGAGGGCGAGGCCGGGCGGACGCTTGCCCGCGCCGGCTTGCGTGATCGCGGCGAACGGCAGGCCTTGGGCCACGGCGATTGCGTCGATTGTGGTCTTTGTGTACAGGTTTGCCCGGTCGGCATCGACATCCGTAATGGCCTGCAATACACCTGCATTTCCTGCGGCCTGTGCGTGGATGCCTGCAACAGCATCATGGACAAGATGGGTTATCCGCGTGGCCTGGTGCGCTACGACTCGGAAACTAACCTGTCCAAGCCGCGGCCGGGGCCGGTGCGCCCGCATTGGAAGAGTCTCAAGGTGTTGGGCTACGGTGTCTCTCTGATCCTCATGTGTGCCTATCTGGCTTATGACATCGGCCATCGCAAGAGCTTCGAGCACAGCACGCAGCAGATCCGCCAGCCATTATTCGTCACTTTGTCCGATGGCAGCATCCGCAACCGTTACCAGATCCGTCTCACCAATCTCTCCGGCGGTGAAGAGGTTTATTCGATCCGTGCCCGTGGCCTTCCGGCGGGCGCGCTGGACCTGGGCAATTTCCAGCAAGTTCATATTCGTAATGGCAAGAGTGTAATCATCCAGGCCAGTGTGCAGCTTGATCCCATGCGCGCGGCGGGTCTGCATGAATTTGAATTCCTTATCAGTAACCGCAAGGGCGAAACCGTGATCGACCCGGTACGCTTCTTCACCAGCAAATAACCCCAGGCCAGCATCAATGAATCTGCTCATTTCCATCTTCGGCGGCATGCTGCTAACCGCGTTGCTCTATGGCGCGGCCCGCTTCATCAAACTGTCGAACTTCTGGGCGGCGGTTGCGGCGGCGAGTTTGCCTAGTGTGGCATATCTGTTTTATGCCGTTGCCAACTGGCCAGGGCTGGACGTGGTGACGCTGCATGTGATTGCCTTCCCGACCGTCGCGGTGCTGTTGTTTCAGCTTTATGAAAACAAGCCTGGCAAAGCGCCGCATGTGCATTGGGTGCCCAAGTTGCTGATCGCCTTTTTCGTCGTCATTACGGTGGTCCTCGGTGGCTTCGTCTATGTGGCTGGCAACGGCTTGCCGCCGGCGCTCGCGGAAGTGCTGCTGCCCAACGCCCGTGGCAAGACCCTGCATACCGGTTTTGCCGGGGTCATCGAGCATGGCGAGGAAGCGGCCAAGAGTATCGCGCAGCAACGCAACCTCGAGGCGCGCCTGGCGAAGCTGGGCTGGAACATCGAGGTGACTGGACTGGAGTCGCTTAGCCATGAGCGCGGCAGCGAAGTAAAAGTGCTGTTGCGCCAGGCCGATGGCACCGGTGTCAGCGGCCAGCGCTTGCGCTTCGCCCTGACTCGTCCCGGCCAGCCGGCGGCGGAGGGCCAGTTAATGCGGGAAGTTGGCAACGGCGATTACCGCAGCCATGTCGCACTGCGCGCCGCGGGTGCCTGGGTGGCGGTGATCAGCTTCAACGCCGCGGGCAAACACATCGTCCTGGAACATGCCGTTGACCATGATTCCGCGGCGCACGCTCACTCCTGGTAGAGGCGTGCGTCCTGTCGGAAAACAGGGGTAGCGAGCGTTCCGTATGGCCCTATGAGCCAAGCTGGAGTGAAACGACACTGGTAATAGAAGCACTAACCTGGTGTATACTCAGCAAGTTTTCTACGGGCTTCGCGCCCTTTTTTTATTTCTTAAACATGGATTTGCAGACACTGATCGAACCAACCCTGGCTGGTATGGGCTACGAACTGGTCACCCTGGATAAGGCTGGTCGGGGCTTGCTGCGTGTGTTCATCGACAGTCCGAATGGGGTCAATCTGGATGATTGTGTGCGGGTGAGCAACCAGTTGACCCGCCTGCTCATGGTTGAGAACGTCGATTACGACCGCCTCGAGGTTTCTTCGCCGGGTACTGATCGGCCGTTGGCCAAGGAGGCCGACTTCGTCCGCTTCAATGGCGAGCGCGCGCTGGTCAAATTGCATGCCCCCCTCGACGGTCGCAAGCGCTTCACCGGCTTGATTCGTGGTCTCCAGGACGGCGTGTTGCAAATGGATGTGGAGGGTGTGCTGGTGGCGATTCCGCTTATCGAAGTGGATTCGGCTCACTTGGCGCCGCTGTTAGAGGGTTCAACCCGGAGGGTGCGATGAGTCGGGAAGTCTTGATGCTGGCCGATGTGCTGGCGCGCGAGAAAAATGTGGAACCCGAGGTGGTGTTTGGTGCCTTGGAGGCTGCTTTGGCCCATGCCACCAAAAAGCGTTACCTCGACGATGTAGATATTCGTGTAGAAATCGACCGCGCCACCGGCGAATACCAGGCTTTCCGTTGCTGGGAAGTGCTGCCCGACGAGGCGGGCCTGGAGTTTCCGGAGCGCCAGTATCTGCTCTTCGAAGCACGCGAAATAAAACCGGATATTCAGGTGGGCGAATTCATCGAGGAATCGGTCGAGGCCGTGGATTTTGGTCGTATCGGTGCCCAGGCCGCCAAGCAGGTCATCCTGCAAAGGATTCGCGATGCCGAGCGCGAGCAACTGCTGAATGACTTCCTGGCGCGCAACGATACCCTGGTATCCGGCACCATCAAGCGCATGGAGCGGGGCGCGGCCATTATCGAATCCGGCAGAATTGAAGGGCGTCTGGAAAAAGACCAGATGATTCCCAAGGAAAATCTGCGTATCGGCGACCGTGTGCGGGCTTACATGGTGCGTGCCGAGCGTGCCGCGCGCGGGCCGCAATTGGTGCTGTCGCGCACCGCGCCGGAATTCATCATGAAGTTGTTCGAGCTGGAAGTGCCGGAGGTCGAGGAAGGGGTCATCGAGATCATGGCGGCCGCGCGCGACCCAGGCATACGCGCCAAGATCGCGGTCAAGTCAAACGACCCACGGATGGACCCGCAAGGCGCTTGTATCGGCGTGCGTGGTACCCGTGTGACGGCGGTGACCAACGAACTCAATGGCGAGCGTGTCGACATCGTTTTGTGGGCCGACGATCCCGCTCAGTTCGTCATCAATGCCCTGTCTCCCGCGCAGGTCAGCAGCATTGTGGTGGATGAGGAAAAACATGCGATGGACGTGGTGGTGGAGCCCGACCAGGTCGATGTCGCCATCGGCCGTTATGGCCAGAATGTGCGCCTGGCGGCTGAAATGACCGGTTGGGCCATCAACATCCTGTCGGTGGACGAAGCCGAGCAGAAACACGAACAGGAAGCTTCTGGCATCCGCGAGATGTTCATGGAAAAGCTGGATGTCGACGAGGACGTGGCCGAGGTGCTGGTTCAGGAAGGCTTCTCCACGCTGGAAGAAGTGGCCTATGTGCCGCTGGCCGAAATGCTGGAAATCGAATCCTTCGACGAAGATACCGTCAACGAATTGCGTTCGCGGGCACGCGATGCGTTGCTCACCGATGCCATCGTGCATGAAGAAAAAATGGAATCCGCCGCCGCTGACCTGATGAGCGTCGCTGGCATGGACGAAGAAACCGCCGCGCAGCTCACCGCGCAAGGGGTGAACACGGCGGACGATCTGGCCGATTTGGCCGTGGACGAGTTGATGGAACTCGTCGGCATGGACGAAGAACGCGCCAAGGCGCTGATCATGACAGCGCGGGCGCCCATGCTGGCGGGCGCCTGAACGGGGGTAGCATGAACGTCGAACAATTCGCCACTGAACTCAAGGTAGCACCCGCACTGCTGGTGGAGCAGTTGCAAGCCGCGGGCGTGACCGTCAAGGAAACTGGCGATGTCCTTTCCGACCAGGATAAGTCGCGTTTGCTGGACTATCTGCGTGGCAAGCATGGCGCCAGGGAGGGCAAGTCCAAGATTACCCTGACCCGTAAGCAGACCAGTGAGATCAAGACCGCGGACAGTAGCGGCCGCACCCGCACCGTGCAGGTTGAGGTGCGCAAAAAGCGCACCCTGATCAAGCGTGAAGTCGGACATGGCGAAGCGCTTGCCCAGGAAAATGCCGAGGAGCCGACCGAAGTTGTCGGCGCGGTTGATCTGCTCGTCGGCGAGCCGGTTGTCGTGGTGGAGTCCGTTGCTGTTAAGCCCGAGCTGGTCGTGGAAGCGATGCCGCAGCCCGAAGGGATTGCGGCGCCAGCCGTCGCGGCGGCCACGGCTGAGCTCATTCAGGAGATGGAGGTGGCGGCGGAAGAAAGCGCTGACGCAAAGGTGTTGGCGGCACGCCCCGCGTCCGTTATCGGCGAAACAGAACGCCATGCGCGTGAACAGGAATCCAGGCGGGCCGCGGCCTTGCGCGCCATTCAGGAAGCCGAACTGAAGACCAAGCAGGATCGCGAGGCCGCGCGCCGGCAGGCCGAAGCGGACGCTAAAGCCGCGCAGATGCGTGGTCCGGAAGTCGCCGCGCCGGTGGCCAAACCTGCGGTGGCCAAACCTGCGGAGGTCAAACCTGCGGTCAAGCCTGCGGTCAAGCCCAGGGTATCCAAGCCCACCGCCAAGAAGGGCAAGGAAGAGCCGGCCAGTGGCAAGCGACCCGGCCTCAAGACCCGTGGCGCCGTGGAAGGCGATGGCTGGCGCGCGCGCAAGGGCCGCCACAAGAACGAACACGAACCTGCGCAAGCCGCGCCGGTCGAGCCGGTGGTGCGTGAGGTGCTGGTACCGGAAACCATCAGCGTCGCCGATCTGGCGCACAAGATGTCGGTGAAGGCCGCTGAAGTGATCAAGGTGCTCATGAAGATGGGCTCGATGGTCACCATCAACCAGGTACTGGACCAGGACACCGCGATGATCGTGGTGGAAGAATTGGGCCACATCGCCAAGCCGGCGCCTATCGACACCCCCGAGTCCTATCTGGACGACGAGGCGGTCGACAAGACGGTGGAATATCGGCCGCGCGCACCGGTGGTTACGGTCATGGGCCATGTCGACCACGGCAAGACCTCTCTGCTCGACCGTATTCGCCAGGCCCGCGTGGCGGCCGGCGAGGCGGGCGGCATCACCCAGCACATCGGCGCCTATCACGTGGAAACCTCGAAGGGCATGATCACCTTCCTGGATACGCCCGGCCACGAGGCGTTTACCGCCATGCGCGCGCGTGGCGCCAAAGCCACCGACATCGTGGTTTTGGTGGTTGCCGCCGACGACGGCGTCATGCCGCAGACCCGTGAAGCCATCCACCATGCCAAGGCCGGCAAAGTACCCGTGGTGGTGGCTGTGAACAAGATCGATAAACCGGGCGCCAACCCGGAAAAAATCCGCCAGGAAGTCTCCAACGAGGGGGTGGTGCCGGAAGAGTGGGGCGGCGATGCGATGTTCGTCGATGTCTCGGCGAAGACCGGCCAGGGCATCGACACGCTGCTTGACGCCATTCTGTTGCAGGCTGAAGTGCTCGAACTCAAGGCTCCGATCGATAACCCCGCCAAGGGGGTGGTGGTGGAATCCCGCCTCGACAAGGGTCGCGGCCCGGTTGCCACGGTGCTGGTGCAGTCCGGCACGCTGAAGCGTGGCGATGTCATCCTGGCCGGCTCCGCCTTTGGTCGCGTGCGCGCCATGCTGGACGAGGACGGCAAGCAGATCAACCAGGCCGGCCCTTCCATTCCCGTGGAAATCCAGGGGCTTTCCGATGTGCCAGGTGCCGGCGTGGACGTGCTGGTGCTACCGGATGAGAAGAAGGCGCGGGAAATCGCCCTGTTCCGCCAGGGCATGTTCCGCGATGTCAAACTCGCCAAGCAGCATGCCGCCAAGCTGGAAAACATCTTCGAGCAAATGGGCGAGGGCGAGGTGAAAACCCTGCCGTTGATTCTGAAAGCCGATGTCCAGGGTTCCTACGAAGGTCTCGCGCATGCGCTGAACAAGCTGTCCACCGACGAAGTGAAGGTCGTCCTGGTCCACTCCGCCGTCGGCTCCATTTCCGAATCCGACGTCAACCTGGCCATCGCTTCCAAGGCTGTGATCATCGGCTTCAATGTGCGTGCCGACGCCCAGTCGCGCAAGCTGGCCGAGTCCGCCGGGGTCGATATCCGCTACTACAACATCATCTACGATGCCGTGGATGATGTGAAAGCCGCGCTGGGCGGCCTGCTCTCCCCGGAGAAGAAGGAAAACGCGCTGGGCCTGGCCGAAATTCGCCAGGTGTTTCGCATCACCAAGGTGGGCGCCGTGGCGGGCTGCTTCGTGCTCGACGGTCTGTTGAAACGCGCCGCCCGCGTGCGGGTGTTGCGCAACAACGTGGTGATGCACGATGGCGAACTGGATTCCCTGAAGCGCTTCAAGGATGACGTCAAGGAAGTGAAGGCCGGCTTCGAATGCGGCCTCTCACTCAAGAACTTCAACGACATCGAAGAAGGCGACCAACTCGAATGCTATGAGGTGGTCGAGGTGGCGAGAACCTTATAAGCCTTGACGTAGGAGCGGATCACGTCCGTGAGTCAACCCGGTCGCGGACGTGGTCCGCTCCTACCGACCCTTTGCTATGGCCAATCAAAGAAACCTCCGTGTCGCCGAACAGATTCGCCAGGAACTGGCGGGCATTCTCATGCGCGAGATGAAAGACCCGCGCGTGGTCGGCGTCACCTTCACCGCCGTGGACGTCACCTCCGACCTGGAACACGCCAAGGTCTGGTTCACCGTATTCGGCGCCGATCATGAAGCCGCGCGGCAGGGGCTGACCCGCGCGTCCGGTTTTTTGCGCAGCGAACTCTCGCACCGCATGAGCCTGCGCACCGTGCCCAAGCTCAATTTTGTCCATGACGCTTCGGTGGAGCGCGGCGCCTATCTGTCCGAACTCATCGATCAGGCCGTGGCGGAAGACCGCAAACATCATCAGGACGAGGAATGAAAGCGTCGGTATCGTAGGCTGCGCCGCGCGCACCCTACAGCGTTTCTTCTCGTCTTCACGTCGCGCCCCGCTGAGGAATTCAGATGAATAAGATCGCCAGGCGCGCTATTTCCGGTGTGCTGTTGCTCGACAAGGCCGCCGGCTTCACCTCCAACGCCGCGCTGCAGAAAGCCAAGTGGCTATACCGCGCGGAAAAGGCTGGCCACACCGGCACCCTCGACCCCTTCGCCACTGGCCTGTTGCCGCTGTGCCTCGGCGAAGCCACCAAGTTCTCACAATTCCTGCTCGACGCCGACAAGGTTTATCGCGCCGAAATTCTGCTGGGCGTGCGCACCGCCAGCGGTGACCTGGACGGCGAGGTGATCGCCGAACGGCCGGTGAATATCGACGAAGTGATGCTAAGCCAGGCGCTGGAGCGCTTCCGCGGCGAAATCGAGCAAGTGCCACCGATGCACTCCGCCCTCAAACACGCCGGCCGGCCGCTCTACGAATACGCCCGCCAAGGCATTGAAGTCGAGCGCCCGGCACGCCGCGTTACCGTATACGGCCTGGAACTGGAAAGCTTCGATGGCCGCCTCGCCAGCGTGCGTGTGCATAGCAGCAAAGGTTTCTATGTGCGGGCGCTGGCCGACGATCTAGGCGAGGTGCTGGGCTGCGGCGCCCATCTGACCGGTCTTGACCGCCTGAAAGTCGGTCCTTACCACCTCGACGACGCAATCAGCCTGGAAACCCTGGCGGAGCTCACGGAAGACGAACGCGACGCCCGCCTGCTGCCCCCCGACAACCTCACCCTCGATTTGCCGCGCCTCGACCTGGACCTGGAAGCCGCCTGGCAGATCAGCCACGGCCAGGCCATCTGGCGCGGCGGCCTGCGCGTCGGCGATTTGTTGCGCCTCTATGCCCCGGACGGCCGTTTCCTTGGCGTCGCCGAAGTCGATCAGGACGGCAAAGCCGCGCCCAGGCGCCTGTTGGCAAGCGGATAACGTTCGCGTACCCGGCAACGATAGGTTGGGCGGCGGCGTTAGCATGGTAGACAATGCCTTGCTCAATATGTACAGCAATGCGTACATATAAGGGGCCCAGCATGGATGCCATTACCTACACAGCCACCCGTGCGAACCTTGCAAACACCCTGGACCAAGTTTGCAACGACCACGAGGCCCTGATTATTGCCCGCAACGGTGGACAGTCCGTTGTGATGCTTTCGCTCGAAGACTTTAACGCGCTTGAAAAAACTGCCTATCTTTTGCGCACACCGGCGAACGCCAAGCGCCTGTTGTCCGCGGTTGCGCAGTTGAACGCCGGCAAAGGCGTTAACCCTAGATTCCTCAGTTGACCGCTCCCCAGCCCTTGTGAGGCCGCATGGATGCTGACGTTATCGCCTCCGGTTGCACTCACCATTTAGGTGACGCCGCTA
>PFJX01000062.1 GCA_002784045.1 Hydrogenophilales bacterium CG_4_10_14_3_um_filter_63_21 | reverse complement strand
AAACCGTGCAATCGGGTGCGTAGCGGCGCCACCCAATGGGTGAGCGTCCCCGGAGGCGCAAACACCAGCACCCATGCGGCCTCACGAGGGCCAAGGAGCGGTCAACTGAGCTTTCTAGGATTAAACCAGGATTGTCCATTAGCCAAGGCCACGGAGGCGGCCCCGCTTGTAGCGCCGGCTTTATGGCCTGAAGGGCCGGTGTCCTTTATGGCCAGCCGGCTTCATACTTCTGATCAGACGAACGAGCCGGCGGGAAGCCAGCGCTACAGGGGCGTCTACTTCGGCTAATGGATTATTCGGGTTAAAAGTAAAGCGGCCTCGTGTTTCCTCGGAACTTTGTTTCACGCCTAAAAGTCGGATGTTTCCGCTGGGGTGCCCGCACCCTGGGGTGCCCGCACCCCAGGCCGCTTCAACAGGCATGAAACGTTGTGCCTGTGTTACGCCACAAACAGTCGCGCAAGGGCATGCCAGAGATGAACCACAGGAATAATACGTTGAGAAATCATGCCCCGCGCCTTGGGGCCGGTGTGGCGGTTTTTGCGGGCCTGGTCTTTCTGCTGTCGGCGCTGACCTTGGCGGCGCCGGCCAAACCCGCATCGCCAGCGGCGCCTACCATACCAGCGGCGCCAGCCGCACCCGCATCGCCCTTGGCGCCAGCCGCGCCGACCGGCAAGATCGATACCGAGGCGTCCTGCACCGCGAGCTGCCACCAGGATTACGGCAAAAAGAAGCATGTCCACCGCGCCGCCACCACCGGCCAGGCCTGCAAGTTCTGCCATCGCCCCGCCTCCCCCAACAAGCACGCCTTCAAGCCGCAACCGGACACCATCTCCGAGCTTTGCTTCGAGTGCCACAACGAACAGGCGCCGAGCAAGAAGGTTCGGCACATGCCGTTCGAATCCGGCATGTGCACCAGTTGCCACGACCCGCATCAGTCGGATCAGGCCAAACTGTTGAAAGAGCCGGTGCCGCAACTTTGTCAGGGTTGCCATGGCGAGGACAAGTTCAAGGGCAAGGTGGTGCATGGCCCGGTGGCGGAGGGCAAATGCCTGGGCTGCCATCATCCGCACCAGGAGGAAAACCCCCGCATGTTGAGGAAGGAGCCGCCCGAGCTGTGCTTCGGCTGTCACGACAAAGTGCAGAAGGATGCCAAGGGCATCACCCTGCCGGCGACCAAGTGGATGTTCGAGGCGAAGGCCAAGGCGGAGGCGGAAGCCAAGGCCAAGGCGGACAAGGGTAAGGACATTAAGGCCAAGGACGGCGGCAAGGGCAAGGACGGTGACAAGGCCAAGGACGAGATTCCGGACATACAGCTTCACCCACCCTTCGAGGCGGGGCTGTGCACCACCTGCCACCAGCCACATGCCTCGGACGCTCGCCGGTTGCTGGCCGCGGCGTACCCGCTCGACTTCTACGCCAGCTATTCCGAGGCGACCTATGGCCTGTGCTTCACCTGCCATGCCAGCGATATATTCAAGGAACCCAGGACACTCGCCGACACCGGTTTCCGCAGCGGCAACCTCAACCTGCATTACCGCCACGTCAACCGCGACAAGGGCCGCTACTGTGGCGCCTGCCATTCCCCCCACGGCTCCCGACAACCCAAACTCATCAACACGTCGATGCACTTCGGCACCCGGACGCTGGGGATCAAATACGAAAAGACCGAGACCGGCGGCACCTGCTCGCCAGCCTGCCACAGCAGCATTGCCTACGACCGCTGCAAGAGCGAGATTTACACCCTGAAAACCACGCCCAGGAAGGGCAAAGACGCCACCGAGGCGGAATTGCAGGCGGCTTGCGGCAAGGAAAAGAAATGACCCAGCGCGCGGCCGCGGGGTGTCGAATTATCGGTAAACCGCCGGCCATGCTCGGATGGCCACCCGAAAAAACGAAACCCGCCGTAGGAGCTTCATCACACGGCCCGCTCCTACGGCATGAAGCCAATTCCGGTTGTTTAACGGATGCGGCGGCGAGCAAGCCCGCCGCCACGAGCGCACTGCCACAGGATTTACCCCATCAATCTTTAACATGAGGAACGCTACCGTGAGAAATATCTTGTTGACGTTATCTGCCGCCGCTGTGCTGGCGGGGTGTGCCGGGACGGTGGAAAAGCCCGCCGAGACGGCGTTTTTCCCGTCCCTGCCGGAGTCGCCCAAGCTACAGTTTCTGGTGGCGATCACCACTGAGGAGGACATCGGTGGCGCGGCATCATCGGGCGGCTTGAAGGAATGGCTGGTCGGCGGCCGCCAGGCGAAGAAGATGATCGCTCGGCCGCAAGATTTTGGCGCGTCCAAAGGCCGAATCTATATTCTCGACCGGACCTTCCGCAAGATATTGTTCATCGACCTGGCCAAGAAGACGTTGAACCAGATCGAGGACCAGAAGGAAGGCGCCATTGGTGACCCCATGGGCCTGTGGGTCAGCGAGGATGACGTCAAGTATGTCGCCGACACCGGCCGCAAGCAGATCCTGGTGTTCGACAAGGATAACCAGTTTGTGCGCGCCTATGGCGAGCCCGACCAGTTCGATCGGCCGGCGGATGTGGCGGTGTACAAGGACAAGCTCTATGTCGTCGAGTTCAAGAAATCAGTCGTGCAGGTGGTGGACAAGGAGACCGGCAAGACCGTGCAGACAATCGGTGAGCCCGGCGACAAGGACGGCCATTTCAACCGCCCAACCCATGTGATCGTGGACCGCGAAGGCAACATCTACGTCAACGACTCGTTCAATTTCCGCATCCAGAAGTTCGACCCGAGCGGGAAGTACCTCAAGCAATACGGCTATCAGGGCGATACCCTGGGCGGCTTTGCCCGGCCCAAAGGCATCGACGTCGACCGTGACGGCTTTGTCTATGCCGTGGATGGCGCCTTCGAGAACGCGCAGATTTTCGATCAACAATCCACCGACCTGGTCATGTTCTTCGGCGGCTACGGCCCCCATACCGGCAGCATGTATCTACCCTCGGGGCTGCACATCGATTACGACAATGTGGACTATTTCAAGCAGTACGTCGACCCGAACTTCAAGGTCAACTATCTGGTCTATGTCGGCAATCTGCTGGGCGACCACAAGGTCAATGTCTATGGCTTCGGCGACTGGATCGGCAAGCCCCTGCCACCAGTCGAGATCAAGCCCATGGCGGCGGAATCTCCTAAACAGGGAGGCCTCGGCAGAGAGCTGGAACCCGCCAAAGAGGAAAGCGCAAACATTAAATAAGGTTGATGCGGCATGTCGTCATGGACTGGCGCGCCGCGCCGGCCGGGGCCTCATCGGCTTGGCCGGAGTGGGTGGCGGGGGCTCGGCCTGGCGCTGGCGGTGGGCTTGGTCATGACCCTGGCGACCGGTTGCGACCCGCTCACCCGCTATAAGGTGCTGACTTTTTTCTTCACCGGGGTACCGCCTTACGGCGAGGAGGAAAAACCGGAGGAGGAAGAGGTCAAACCGGTTGAGATCAAGAAGGTGAGCCGGGGGCAAAGTATCGTCGTCAAATCCACCCGCTTCTCGCACGGCCCTTATGCCGCCAATCAGTGCTATCTCTGCCACCAGACGTCAGGCAGCGGCGGTTACCGGGGCTTCGGCAAAAAGGAGGAGGTGAAGAGCGACGTCACCGTGACCACGGGGGTTTCCGGCAAGTTGGTGGTGCCCCTGCCCGAGTTATGCGTTGGCTGCCACACCGACAAGACGCGGGCGCGGGCGGAGGCGGATGGCCTCTGGCTGCACGGCCCGGTAAGCACCGGGGTTTGCACCCTGTGCCATGGTCCCCACGCCGGCCCCGAGCCCTATATGCTGGCGAAAAAAGCGGCGGAAATTTGCCGTGAATGCCATGCCGAGGGTCTGATCCACAACCAGGCCGTGCACAAGGACCAGCCGGACTGTCTGTCCTGCCACAACGCCCATCTGGGCAAGGATAGCCGCCTGTTGAAGGCGGATTATCAAGAGCTATGGTAATGGGCCATCGCTGTCGCGCCGCCAGCGGAAAACGCTGGTCGGTGAATAGAGGACGGCGGGCCTGGTGGCTCGCGGCGGGGCTTGCCCAGCTTTGCCTGCTGCCGCTCGGCAACGACGCCTGGGCGGAGTATCGTGGCCGGCAATTCACCATCGACCGGCCGAAACTGGGCGCCGATGTTTCCTATCGTTTCGACTCCGAGACCCGGACCGGGCCTTCCCTTAACGCGACCAACGAGGCCCATTACCTGAACGAGCGGCTCGACCTCGAAACGGCGGGCTGGCTGTATCACCCCACCATGGCCACCTATACCCTCCACCTGTTGCCTGAATGGCAGCAGACGATGGACAAATCCGACCAGTCGCAAGGGAACACCAGCAACTCGTTTTTACTGGGTTATGGCTTTGACTTGACCTTGCTGCCGTATAAACCCTATACCGTGAGCCTGTTCGCCAATAAACAGCGCTCGACCTTGACCAGCAGCCTCGCCACCCAGTCAGAATCGGAGAGCGACAGCTATGGCGCCACCCTGCGGCTGAAGTACAAGGTGCTGCCCAGCTCACTGGCCTATAGCCATAACTCGACGACGCAGACCGGGTTTTACGATGCCCAGGAAACCCGCGACGATGTCCGCCTGATCATGCGGCATAACCGGAAAAGCAATGACACCGATCTCAATGCCTCCTATACGATCCAGGATCGGATTACGGAGGGATCGGCCATCCATACCGAGAATGTGTTCGGCAACCTGCTGAACAATTACCGGATCACGCCTGACAGCCGCAAGTCATTGAACTCCAGCTTGTCCTACCGCTGGTCAAACAGCGGCTTGTACACCGCTTCGGGCTTTTCCCTGGCGGAGAACCTGAGCTGGCGGCACCGGAAGAAGCTCAGCAGTAACTACACATTCAATTACAGCCAGGATACCGCCCAGGGAACCAGCATCGACCAGATGTCCGTCGGCGCAGGCCTGTCGCACACCTTGTATGAAAATCTCACCACCGCGGTCGGGGTGGGCGCCAGCCGGAGTTCCTCCGGCAGCAGCGGTTATGGCGGCAATCTGGCTTTCAGTTATCAGCGCCGCATCCCCTGGGGCATGATCTATGCCAGCATGGGACAGGATTACCGAGTGACCAATCGATCGGTTGGCGGGGTGCCCCTTCAAGCCCCTACCGAGTTCCTATTCCTGACGACCGACGGTTTCACACTGCTGGGTAATAGAAACGTGGATCTGGCGACCATCAGAGTGACCAGTTCAGACCTTATTACCACGTATCAACTAAATGTGGATTACACGATAGAGGTCATCGGCACGTCGGTCAGAATACGCCGCGCACTCTTAGGCG
Source organism: Hydrogenophilales bacterium CG_4_10_14_3_um_filter_63_21 (assembly GCA_002784045.1). GTDB lineage: Bacteria > Pseudomonadota > Gammaproteobacteria > Burkholderiales > Thiobacillaceae > PFJX01. The sequence continues at coordinate 5,902 of PFJX01000062.1, read as the reverse complement.
CCATCACAGAGGGTCAGAGTGTGGCGGTAACCTACGCCTATCTGAGCAATCCCGCCTTCAACGATGCCACCTATGGGCAGAGCTATGGCCTCGGTTTCTATCTCTGGTCGGCCTGGCGGATCGACTACCGTTATTCCCATTCCCAGCAGGACTTTCTCTCCGGCGTCCGCCCGGATGTATTGAATGAGGACACCCGGCAGACCCTGGATTCCGACCTGACCTGGAAGTGGAGCACCACGCGGTTTTACTACGAAGACACCACCTCATCGGCGGGTATTTCCGTGCAGCGGTGGCGCCTGGAAGAAAGCCTACGGTTCCGGCCATCGTACACGACCTCTCTGGGGGCATCGGCCACCTATGGCCAGACGACCCTGAAGGAAACCGGCGACCAGGACAAGTTTTACAGTTTCAGGGCCGACTTGCAGCGGCTTATTTCGGGCACCAGCAAGATACGGCTCGAGGCGTTGTACAACGTCAGCGAGGGCACGACCCTGAGCACCTTGGACAAGGGCGCGGCGGCCGTGTGGGAATGGTCTTATGGCATCTGGCGGGCCGATGCCACCTACCGCTTCCTGGAACAGGAAGATTTACAGAGCGGCCAGAGTCGCAAGCGGAATTCCGTGTTTGTCACGCTGCGCAGAGCGTTGTATTGATGTCAGATACTTTGGCTATGCCACGGTTGGCGGTTGTTAAATACCGCCGCAGCCTTCGTCGCGGGCATGATCAAATGTTCGGGTTAAGCGTGTCTTGCAAGCGAGGGAATGATGAGACTCAAGCGCATCTTTAGATACGGGTTGGCCGTCTGCCTGGCTGTGGGACTAGCTACACTGACCGCCGGCTGCTTCAAGATGGCGGTGCCGGACAGCAAGCCCGCGACAGTTATCCTCTGGCCGGCGCCGCCGGAGATTCCGCGAATCAGCTTCGTGAATGCCATCGCGCGGCCGGAAGACCTGGGCATCAAGGACGGCGTCTTCAAGGGCTTCCTGAAATACCTGCTCGGCAAGCCAGCGACTCCCATGGTCAATCCCTATGGCCTGGCGGTGGATGCGGAAGGCCGCTTGTATGTGGTCGACAACTTCCTGAAGAAGATCCACGTCTATGACCGACAAGAAGAAAACTATGCCCTGCTGCCGGAAAAAGGGGATGGCTTTGTGTCGCCCATCGGCATCGCCGTCGATGACCGGCGTGGCCGCATTTATGTCACCGATTCGGCCCAGGCCGTGGTCAAGATATTCGCCAAGGGCGAAGACCAGCCGGTGGGGGAAATCAAGAGTGGTGGCCTGGGGCGGCCGACCGGCATCGCGGTGAATGAGGCGACGGATGAATTGCTGGTCGTGGATACCCTCCATTCCGGCATTCAGCGCTATTCCCTGGCCGACCACAGCCTGAAGGGGGTGATCGGCCTGGAGGGGGCCGAAACCGGGCAATTCCACTCGCCCACCCATATCGCGGTCTCACGGGCCGGCACGATCTTCGTGACCGATGCGCTCAACTTCCGGGTGCAGGTGCTGACCCCGGAAGGGAAATTCATCCGTAGCTTCGGCGCGGCCGGTGACGGCCCCGGCTATTTCTCACGGCCGAAGGGCGTGGCCGTGGATGGCGATGGCAATATTTACGTGGTGGATGCGCTGTTCGACAACATTCAGGTATTCGACCCGGAGGGCAGGCTGCTCATGTCATTCGGTAAACCCGGCCAGGAATTAGGCGAGTTCTGGTTGCCCTCAGGCATTTTCATCGACCGCCACAACCGAATTTATGTGTCGGACTCGTACAACAAACGCGTCCAGATATTCCAGTACCTGAAGGGAGGGGAATTGCCATGATGCCCAAGCGTTACAAAATCGGTCTGGTCTTCCTCGCCTTGGGAAGCCTGCTTATCCCCGGCCCGGTGTCATCCGGCAGCATCCTGGATACCAAGCACAACCTCTCGGTCTCCGGCCCCGGCCCGGTGAAATCGACCACCGAGAGCGAGATCTGCGTCTTCTGCCACGCGCCCCATAACACCCGGCGCGACATCCCCTATCTCTGGAACAAGAGCGACACGACGGCCAGCTACACGCCCTATCAGAGCACCACCCTCCATGCCGCCGTGGGGCAGCCGACCGGCGCCTCGAAACTCTGTTTGAGTTGCCACGATGGCACCGTCGCCCTGGGCGCATTGTTGACCCGGCCGGCGGAAATCCCCTTCGCCGGCGGGGTCCGCTTCCTGCCGGCCGGGCGCACGAATCTGGGTACCGATCTGTCGGACGACCATCCGGTCTCGTTGGTCTATGACAGCGCCCTGGCCAGCAGCAACCTCGAACTGAATGACCCTTTGGCCCTGCCGCCGCAGGTGCGGCTGGACCAGAACAAGGAGCTGCAATGCACCGCCTGCCACGATTCACATGACAACAGCAACGGCAAGTTCCTGGTGATGCCCAATCAATATTCCGGACTGTGCACCACCTGCCACAACAAGGACGGCTGGGCGCTGACCTCGCATTCCACCTCCAGCAAGATATGGAACGGCGCCGGCGCCAACCCCTGGCCCAATTCAACTTATCCGACGGTGGCGGAAAACGGCTGTGGCAACTGCCACGTTTCGCATTCGGCGGGCGGGCATCAGCGGTTGATGAACTACGCCATCGACGAGGACAACTGCCTGGTCTGCCATACCGGCAACGTGGCGACCCAGAATATCGGCAATGAACTGGCCAAGCCCTACGGCCATTTTGTGCAGAACTACATGGGCCAGCACAACCCGGTGGAAAACTTTGTCCTGGGCGGGGTACCAAAACACGTCGAATGCGCCGATTGCCATAATTCGCATCAGTCGAACGCGACGCCGTCGCCGGGCGCGCCCATGGTCTCGGGGGCGATCACCGGCGTGACGGGTATTGATGCCTCCGGCCAGGCCGTCAAGTACGCACAGAACCAGCAGGAAATTTGTTACAAGTGCCACGGCGACAACAACGTCAGCACCGGTCTCTCGATTACCCGGCAGATCGCCCAGTTGAACACCCGGCTGGAATTCGACCCGGCCAACCCCGCCTTCCACCCGGTGGCGGGAATCGGGGTCAACCAGTACGTGCCCAGCCTGCTGCCGCCCTATACCACCACCAGCCGGATTGGCTGCACGGATTGCCACAACAACGATAACGCTAGCGGCCCCAAGGGTCCCCATGGCTCAACCAACGCCTATCTGCTGGCGAAGAATTACACGACTGCCGACAACGCCACGGAAAGTCCCCTGGCCTATGAGGTTTGCTACACCTGCCACAGCCGGGCGAGCCTGCTCGCCAACCAGAGCTTCAAGGCGCATAACTCGCATATCGTGGCCTACCGGGCGCCGTGCTCCGCCTGCCACGATGCCCACGGGGTCAGCAACACCCAGGGCAATCCGGTCAACAACGCCGCGCTCATCAACTTTGATCTCAACATCGTCCTGCCCGACGGACAGGGCAGGCGCTACTTCGAAAAGACCGGGCCTGGCAGTGGCAAGTGCTATTTGAATTGCCACGGCGCCACCCATGACCCCCTCAACGTCCCGCTGAAGAGCACCTATTGAGCCGTCGCTGACGCCCTGATTACTCCAACCTGAACGAGATGTGATTCATGTCCATTTTAAAGAACCTGTCGCGGCTAACCTTCTGTGCGGCCTTGCTGCCGAGTTTTCCGGCGGCGGCGCTGGAGCAGGATCCGGCCTCCCTGGCCGTGGTCGAAAAGATCGTCCAGGCTTACGGCGGCGCGGCGGCGATCGAGCGCATCGTGGCCGTGAATGCGGAGGGAGAAATCAAAGCACGGATGCGCGGCGATCAAGGGTCTTACAAACGCTGGTTGCGGCGGTCCCGGCTGTTGCGCGTGGAAACGGCGTATCAGCGCGGCGCCGAGGTCAGGATACTCAATGGCGAGCAGGTCTGGCGCAGTGGCGGCGGCGGCGCGCTGAAGTCCATTTCCGGCCCGGGCGCGCTCGCCGTGGTTTACCAGTACAAGCAGCTCGATCTTCCCTACGGCCTGCTGAAGGGCGTTTACAACCTGCGCCACGCCGGCAAGGAGGCCGTCGATGGCGTCGAGACCGAGGTGCTGGAGGTCTCGGATGCGGAGGGGCCGTCCATGCGGGTCAACGTCGATAGCGCCAGCCATTACATCGTCCGGGTCAGCGGCCACATCACCTTTGGCGGCGCCGCGACGGACCTGGGGGCGGTGTTCTCGGACTACCGTCTGGTCGAGGGGGTGCCAATGCCCTTCCGGGTACACAACTTTGCCGGCGGCATGGCGGTGAGCGAGACGGTCATTCACCGCTACACCGTGAACCCCTCCGACGATTCCGAGCGGTTCGAACCCTCGTTCAAGGGCCATCATGGCGGAACGCTGACCCTGGCCAGCCCACCCGCCACGGCGGCAAGGGTCATTTGAGCGCGGTCTGTGCCTCGTATTGGCATGGAATCATCGGCCCGCTGCCGTGTATCGCAGCGGAGAAACGCCACTGACACGCTCCTGTAGGGCCGGCTGATGAGGCCCGCACTTGTAGCGTCCCGGACAGGCTGCTAGCGAAGGCTGAGGACAATTTGAAGAAAGCCATCGCCGTGGGCGAAGATTCGTCCACCTTGAGGAATAATCTCGCTGTGGTGCAGGCAAAATCCGGCAGGATGGCCGCCGCGATAAGGGAGGAAAATCATGCCCTGGCCCTTGACCCGACCAACAGGGTCGCCAAGGATAATCTTGAGCATTTCCGCAAACTATTGGAGCAATGATGAAGACCTACAAGCTGTTGATTCCCGCCCTGGCGGCTGCCCTGTTCGCCTCCGCCGCGCCTGCCGCGAAGGAGCCTGCCGCCCCGCCCGCCGCGAAGGAGGAAATACACAAGGGCGCCGTCACTTATGTGAAGACCGCCGGGGGCTATAGCTACCTGAAAGTCAAGGAATCCGGCAAGGAGGTATGGATTGCGACTTTGCCAATGCGAGTCTCGGTCGGCGAGGTAATCGAATACTCGGGCGGGGACATCATGACCCAATTTCACAGCAAGGCGATGGACAAAACCTTTGATTCCATCCGCTTTGTCACGCGCGTTCATGTCCCTGGCAAGGATAAGCCCAAAGAAATGCCCAAAGAAATGCCGAAAGATGACGTCCACAAGGGCCTCAGCGCCGCGAATGTGGCGATTGCCCCAGTCAAGTCGAGTGAGATCGTGAAGCCCAAGGACGGGAAAAGCATCGCGGAAATCTTCGCTGAGAAAGACAAGCTGAAAGGCGGCAAAGTCCTGCTGCGGGCCAAGGTGGTGAAAATCAGCAAAAATATTCTTGGCAAGAATTGGGCCACTCTGGCCGATGGAACGGGTAAATCGCCTGACGACAGAATCATCGCCGTGACACTGGAAACACCCTCCGTGGGCGATGTCGTCACCGCCCACGGCCTGGTAAAAACCAATGTCAACCTTGGCGCGGGTTACCAATACAAAGTGATCCTGGAAGAAACCAAATTCACTAAATAATTTGTTAAATGTCCCCTTAAGCGAACGACTAAGCAGCCAAAAAACAGCTGCCAAGTCGCTGCTTATACCCTTCGGTAACCCCGGAAACCGGGTGCCCTTGTAGCGCCTATATGGACTCCTCCCAATAAACAAGGAAGAGCGGGTCTATTTTTTCAAGGCGGATGCGCCCGGGGCGGCGGTGGATAACGCGTCGCACTCGGCAAAGCGGTGGATCGAGCCAGCGGTTCTTGCCACGGCAATCGGGATCAACTCGGCGACCCGGGGAAACCAAGAGCGAATCACGCATCCGGCACCAAGGTGCGACTGCGCGCGTATATTCGACCTGTTACTGGAGGGCGATGCCTCCTGGCCATGGTGGGCATCCGCGCGGCGGGGGCTTATAGGCTTCTCGGCCTCGAAGGCCACGGCGGCCACGTTCTTGTGCCGCCGCGC
>PFJX01000010.1 GCA_002784045.1 Hydrogenophilales bacterium CG_4_10_14_3_um_filter_63_21 | reverse complement strand
TGAGCTCTACGCCGCAAAGCCATGGACCACTACATCTAGTGGGTGTCTGTGACAACCGGATAAGCACGGAATAAACAAATAATTACGATTTATTGCGACCCTGGCCCCTTTAATTCGTAATGCTATAGATTACAAGTTGCTCGACTTTGAGGTTGGCTTACTGACACGCCTCGCATTCCTCGAATCCCGCATCGCCCGGCCGCAGGGTGCAGGCGCGGCCGACGATTTCCGGTTCCGGCAGGGCTGTCCTGAGTTCAATCGAAGGGTTGGGCGAGGCGACATAGCCGCCCGCGATCATCCCGCTGTCGCCGTGCGCCGACACCGCGTTCAACTCGCCGCCCTTGCCGGTCGATTTCTCGGCAGCGGTGGCGCCCATGGAACGCAGGTAGTAGGTGGTTTTCAGGCCGCGTATCCAGGCCAGTTTGTAGGTTTCGTCGAGCTTCTTGCCGCTGGCGCCGTTGAAGTAGAGGTTGAGGCTTTGCGCCTGGTCGATCCACTTCTGGCGACGTGCGCCGGCTTCGATCAGCCAGACCGGGTCGACTTCGAAGGCGGTGGCGTAGAGCTGGCGCAGTTCGGCCGGGATGCGGTCGATCTTGGCCAGGCTGCCGTCGAAGTACTTGATGTCGCCGACCATGACTTCGTCCCACAGGTTGAGCGCCTTCAGGTCGCGCACCAGGTATTGGTTGACCACGGTGAACTCGCCGGACAGATTGGATTTGACGAACAGGTTCTGGTAGGTCGGCTCGATCGAGGCGGAGACGCCGACGATGTTGGCGATGGTGGCGGTGGGCGCGATGGCCAGGCAGTTGGAGTTGCGCATGCCGACCGTCATGATGCGTTGCCGCAAGGCGTTCCAGTCCAGCGTTTCGGACAGGTCGACTTCCAGGTATCCACCGCGCTCGGTGGCCAGTTTCCGCAGCGAATCCTGCGGCAGGATGCCTTGGCTCCACAGTGAGCCGTTGAAGCTGGAGTAGCGGCCGCGTTCTTCGGCCAGATCGGCGGAAGCCGAGTAGGCGTAGTAAGCGACGGCTTCCTGCGTGCGGTCGGCGAATTCGACGGCTTCATTACTGGCATAAGGGATGCGCAGCAGGTGCAGCGCATCCTGGAAGGCCATGGTGCCCAGACCCACGGGGCGGTGTTTCAGGTTGGAATTGCGCGCCTTGCCGACGTTGTAGAAGTTGATGTCGATGACGTTGTCCAACATGCGCATGGCGGTGCGGATGGTCTTCTGCAATTTCTCCAGGTCCAGGCCGCCGTCCTGGATGTGGTTGGCAAGGTTGACCGAGCCCAGGTTGCAGACGGCGATTTCGTTGTCGTTGGTGTGCAGCGTGATTTCGGTACACAGGTTGGAACTGTGCACCACGCCGACGTGCTGGTTGGTGTAGCGCACGTTGCAGGCATCCTTGAAGGTGATCCAGGGATGGCCAGTTTCGAACAGCATGGAAATCATCTTGCGCCACAGGCCGATGGCGGCGATTTTCTTGAATACCTTGATCTCGCCGCGCGCGGCCTTCTCTTCATAACGGGTGTAGGCGGCTTCGAAGGCCTGGCCGAACAGGTCATGCAGATCGGGCACGTCGGAGGGTGAGAACAGCGTCCACTCGGCGTTCTCCATCACCCGTTTCATGAACAGGTCCGGCACCCAGTTGGAGGTGTTCATGTCGTGCGTGCGGCGGCGGTCGTCGCCGGTGTTCTTGCGCAGCTCGAGGAATTCCTCGATGTCCATGTGCCAGGTTTCCAGGAAGGCGCATACAGCGCCTTTGCGTTTTCCGCCCTGGTTGACCGCGACGGCGGTGTCATTGGCGACTTTCAGGAACGGCACCACACCCTGCGATTTGCCGTTGGTGCCCTTGATGTAGGCGCCCAGGCTGCGCACACGGGTCCAGTCGTTGCCGATGCCGCCGGCGAATTTCTGCAACAGGGCGTTTTCCTTGATGCCTTGATAGATGCCGTCGAGGTCGTCAGGAATGGTGGTCAGGTAGCAACTTGAGAGTTGCGAATGGCGGGTGCCGGCGTTGAACAGGGTGGGCGTGCTGCTCATGTAGTCGAAGCGCGAGAGCACTTCGTAGAACTCCAGGGCGCGCGCTTCGCGGTCTATTTCGTTGAGGCTCAAACCCATCGCCACGCGCATGAAGAAGGCTTGTGGCAGTTCGATGCGGCGCTCGGAAAGATGCAGGAAATAGCGGTCGTACAGGGTTTGCAGGCCGAGATACTGGAATTGCAGGTCACGCTTCGAATCCAGCGCGGTGGCCAGGCGCGGCAGGTCGAACTGGCGCAGGCGCTCGTCCAGCAGTTCGGCTTCGATGCCTTTATTGATGTAGTCGGTAAAGTAATCGGCATAGCGCGTGGCCATCTCTGCCTGGCCGATTTCCTCGCCCAAAACTTCGCGGCGGATGGAGTGCATCAGCAGGCGCGAGGTGACGTAGTTGTATTCCGGGTCTTTCTCGATCAGCGAACGCGCGGAAAGGATCAGCGAGCGGCGCACTTCGTCCATCGGCACGCCGTCGTAGAGGTCGCGCAGGGTGGCTTGCAGGATGGCTTGCGGGTTGGTTTCCGGCAGGCCTTCGCAGGCGGCGCCGATGATCTTGGCCAGATGTTGCAGGTCAAGCGGCCGGCGCTCGCCGTTTTCCAGGCAGAACAGGGTGTGTTCTTCGACCTGTTGCTGTTTCTGCTTGGCGCGTTCCTCGTTGCGTTTCTCGCGGTAGAGCACGTAGGCGCGGGCGACCTCGTGTTCGCCGGAGCGCATCAGTGCCAGTTCCACCTGATCCTGAATGTCCTCGATGTGGAAGGTGCCGCCGTTGGGCTGGCGGCGGATCAGAGCGGATACGACGTTGTCGGTGAGGCTCTCGACCAGTTCGCGGATGCGGGCGCTGGCGGTGGCGTGGCCACCGCTGACGGCGATGAACGCCTTGGTCAGGGCGATGGCGATCTTGTTGGGTTCGAACGCGACCACGGCGCCGTTGCGGCGGATGATCTTGTGGTCGGCGTAGGCGGGCGTGGAAGCGTGGGCCCTGGGCAGGTCATCATTGCCAGGAATAAGCTGGCATTTGGCCTTTGTATCGGTGGAAAGCTGCATCGGAAAGTCTCCTTCGAGCTTGACGCCAGTTTTAGCCTGGTATTCGGTGGTTTATTAGAAAACACTAAATATAGAGTTTTTATGTCTTGCCTGGCGCTAATTCTAGTGTTGAAGGTCGGCCCGTCAACCGCTATTTTTCTGCACAGGCTATCCACAGGATAGCCACAAGGTTGTCTACAGGCGGCTGTCCGGCGCGAGGCTGATTGGGGAGCGGGAACTGGCTGTCTGACGATGACTTATCCACAGTCGTAGGCATCACGCCAGTCGACCGGGTGAAGCACCGGGGTATCATGGCGACCGTTTTTTGCACCGCACCCCCCATGCGCAATACCGCCGTTCTCCTCATCGCCTGCCCCGACAACAAGGGTCTGGTCGCCGCCATCGCCAATTTTTTGCTCAAGCACAACGCCAACATCCTGCACGCTGATCAGCATCAGGACAGCGCCGCTGGCCTGTTTCTGATGCGGGTGGAATGGGCGCTGGAAGGCTTCGAACTGGGCTTGCACAAGTTCGACGAGTCCTTCGGACCCATCGCGGTGAAACACGACATGGCCTGGAATCTGTCGCTTTCCTCAGTGCGTCCGCGCATGGCGATCTTCGTGTCCAAGCTCGATCACTGTCTAGCTGATTTGCTATATCGCCACCATGCCGGCGAGCTGTACTGCGACATCCCCCTGATTATCAGCAACCATCCGGACACCCACTGGCTGGCCGAGGCTTACAAAATTCCTTTCCAGCACATTCCTGTCAGCAAGGAAAACAAGCAGGAAGCGGAGGCGCAGCAACGCGCACTGTTGGAAGCCCACCACGTCGATTTCATGGTGCTGGCGCGCTACATGCAGGTGTTGTCATCCGGGTTCATCGCCCATTACCTCAACCGCATTATCAACATCCACCACTCCTTCCTGCCCGCCTTTCACGGTGCCAAGCCCTACCAGCGCGCCTTTGATCGGGGGGTAAAGTTGATTGGTGCGACTTCTCATTACGTGACAGAAGATCTGGACGACGGCCCGATCATCGAACAGGACGTCACCCGTATCTCGCATCGTGACGATCTGGAAACCCTGGTGCAAAAGGGTGCTGACCTGGAAAAAGTGGTGCTATCGCGCGCCGTGCGCTGGCACATCGACAATCGCATCCTGGTCTATGGCAACAAGACGGTGGTGTTCGACTGAGGGATGTAGCGCTGGCATTATGTCCCGAAGGGACGGTACCCCCTTGGGGCCTTGCCGGCACGGCCGGCTGGAAGCCGGCGCTACAAGGAGTGGTCCGAGCCTGCCGGGCCGTCCCCGAGAATGGGAAAGCCGGCGCAAGGCCGGCTTTCCCATGGGTATGCGCCCTGAGGGGCGCCGGGAAATCTTAACTCTCGTGCGATTTCTTGGCTAGCTTGGCCCAGATAAACAAGCCCATAACAATAATGAAACCGATGGTGAACAGGCTAAGTAGCCCGATGGGGGAGTTGAACAACAGATTCATCACGACGTCCATGTGCGTGCTCCTATTGATTGCCCCTTTATGGGTGCGTTGAGGGTTTGCTTCCTTCGGCTACCAGCTCTGTCATGCCAGAGAAGGGTGCCATCCACTGGCCGCTGATCCGCCAGGCCTGGTCTTCCGGTTCGAGTACCAGAATTCGCTTTCCCGACCCCGTGTTCGGTACAGGAACAATATACGATAAATCGTGCGAACGATCCAAGAGGATATGAATATCCTGATTATCTTGGGTGGGGTGCACGATGTTAAGTGAAACACGCCTGGGCGTTGCCGTCAGCCGCCCTTTCAGCGTGACTTCAATCTGGCCGTTTCTCACGCTTAGATGAGCAATCAGCCCCATTGCGGCGGCTGCTTTGTCGGCATCGGTCAATTGCGACACCACCGCAAGGCCTTCCTTGCGGTAATCGGCCTTGACCAGGCTGTCCGGGTTGTGGGCGGCGATGAAATAAGTGGTGAAGCTGGCGATGACGGCGGTGGCAGGCAGTCCGGCGACCAGCCAGACCATGGGTTCCTTCCACCAGGGGCGACTTGGAGCGGGATCGAGCGCCATCCTGTTTCCGCTTTATTTCAAAAAGCTGGATTTTGCTTCACGCACGATCTTGGGATTTTCATCCGCCTGAATCGTGAACAAGACCGGTTGGCTGGGACGATTCAACTCGCCAGGATCAGCGCGCAGCACGACATTGTGGTTGACTGTACTCAAGGCCGAAACCCCCACGTTGTCGCCTGTCGTCACTAGCAACCCTTTGATGCCGCTGGCCTTTATGCGGTAATGATGGGCGCTGTTTTCCATGTTGATGATGCGCAACTGGTACAGGTTCTCGATCTGCCCATTCTCGACTTCCCGCGACAGCGTCAAGCGGTCGCGAATCACGTCGACACGCATGGGAATACGCATGGCCAGGGTGTAGAAGAAGGCGGCGGTGATGATGCTGACGACGGCGATGTAGAACAGTGTGCGCGGACGGAATACATGCTTGGGGATTTCCTTGTCGCTGTAGACACCGTCGATGGCGTTCTGCGTCGAGTAGCGGATAAGTCCCTTGGGGTAGCCCATTTTGTCCATGACCTGATCACAGGCGTCGACACAGGCCGCGCAACCGATGCACATGTATTGCAGACCGTTGCGGATGTCGATGCCAGTCGGGCAGACCTGTACACAGATGCCGCAGTCCACGCAATCGCCCAGACCTTGCGTCTTGTAGTCGGCGCCTTTCCTGCGCGTGCCGCGCGACTCGCCGCGCTGGTAGTCATAGGTGATGATCAGGGTGTCGGTATCGAACATCACGCTCTGGAAGCGGGCGTAGGGGCACATGTATTTACACACCTGCTCGCGCATGAAGCCAGCGAAGCCCCAGGTGGCGAAACCGTAAAACAGAATCCAGAAGGTTTCCCAGGGGCCGGTCGAGAGTGCGAGAACTTCCTGGCCTAAAACGTGAATAGGCGTGAAATAGCCCACGAAGGTAAACCCCGTCCAGAGTGACAACAGCACCCAGGCCACATGCTTGCCGCCCCGGCGGAGGAGCTTTTCGCCGTTCCAGGGCATGGCGTTGAGCTTCTGCTGCTTCTTGTAGTCACCCTCGATCCAGCTTTCGATCCAGATGAATAACTCGGTGTAAACCGTTTGCGGGCAGGCATAACCGCACCAAAGGCGGCCGGCGATGGCGGTGAACAGGAACAGGCCGAGCGCGGAGAGAATCAGAATGACGGCCAGCCAGATGAAATCCTGCGGCCAGAAAACCAGATCAAACAGATAGAACTTGCGTGCGCCCAGATCGAAGAGAACCGCCTGGCGATCATTCCAGGTAATCCAGGGAAGGCCGTAGAAGATCGCTTGGGTAAAGACCACCAGCGCGATGCGCCAGTAATTGAAAATGCCGGTTACGGCACGCGGATAGATTTTCTGGTGAACGGCGTAGAGCGATTGCTCGGCGTCGCTTCCAGCATCCTTGATGATGGGGATGCCTTCAATTTTATGGTCAGACACAGTATTTCTCTCTCTCAATAAAGGTATCAGTCAAGCGAGCCTGTCCTCCATGCCTGTCTCCGGTGAGCCCTCTGTTTATCTTGCCTGGGGTCATTGTCGTGCCGGAAGCCAGCCCACTCTCGCGAATAAGCTGGGTTCCGGGGCCGGCCCACATGGGGCCGGCCTCATAGCCCTTGCAGGCTTAGTTTGCCGCGGGAGCCGCGTCAGCCGGTACCTCGGGAGTGGCGGGTGCCGGGACAGCAGGCTGCTTGCCACCCCCCAGGCTCCAGACGTAGGCGGCCAGAAGATGGATCTTGGAGTCATTCAAGGCTCCACCCGAAGCTTGTGACTGAGCGGGCATACCGCCCTTGCGACCCTTGATGATGCTTTGCGCGATGGCGGATTCGCTGCCGCCGTACTGCCAGGCATCGTCGGTCAGGTCGGGGAAGCTGGCGGCGGGCATGCCCTTGCCGTTTTCACCGTGGCAACCTGCACAGGCCGCGAACTTGGCCTGGCCGGCGGCGGCCAGGGTCGCGTCATGCGGCTTGCCTCCCAGGGATAGGACATAGTTGGCCACTTCCTTGGCGCCTTGCTCCCCCCCCACAGCATCGCCCATCGGCGGCATTTCGTTGACACGGCCACCCGTGATGCTGGCTTGGATGTCTTCCGGGGTACCGCCGAACAGCCACTGGGCGTCGGTCAGGTTGGGGAAGCCCTTGCCGCCCTGCGCACTGGAACCGTGGCACTGCGAGCAGTAGGTCATGAACAGGTTCTGGCCCATTTGCTTGGCTTTCGGGTCGGCCGCGACGGCCATCAGGTCTTGCGTCTTGAACGGCGCCATGACCTTGTCGAACTCGGCGTCGACGGCGTCCTTGTCGTCTTTCCATTCCTGGAAGGAAGTCCATCCCAGTGTGCCGGCGAACTTGCCCATGCCGGGATAGAGCACCAGGTAGCCAATGGCAAAGACAATCGTGCCGTAGAACAGCCATATCCACCAGCGCGGCAGCGGGTTGTTGAGTTCCTGCAGGTCGCCATCCCAAGTGTGGACCATCACTTCGGCCTGCTCGCCTTCGGCGAGTTTCTTGGTGGTCTGGTTGCTGAGTACCCAGAGTGAAAACAGGATGCCAACGACAGTGAATGCGGCAATGTAGTAATGCCAGAACTCACTGAAAAAGTCTGATCCAGCAAAATCGGTCATGTTAAGTGTCTCCTAGTCTGTACGGCGTTTACCGGTTTCCCTGGCGTCTTCCTGGAAGGGAAGATTGGCGGCGTCCTCGAATTTCTGCTTGTTCTCGCGGCGGAAAGCCCACCAGAGGATGACGATGAACAGCAGAAAGAAGAGGACGGTGACCACTGCACCAAAGGTGCCGGTGTCCATGTCACTTGTCCTTCGGCGCGGAAGTGCCCAGCACTTGCAGGTAGGCGATCAGGGCGTTCATTTCCGTCTTGCCTTCCAGCATGGCGGGCGCCTCGGCGATTTCCTGCTCCGTATAGCCATGGCCGACGATGTTGAGCGTCTTCATCTTCGCCTGGATGTCGGCGGCGTCCGCGGGCGCCTCCGCCAGCCAGAAATAGGAAGGCATGTTGGATTCCGGTACCACGTCACGCGGGTTCATCAGGTGGGTGTAGTGCCAGTCATCCGAGTAACGCCCACCGACGCGGTGCAAGTCCGGGCCAGTACGCTTGGAACCCCACTGGAACGGGCGGTCATAGACGAACTCGCCGGCCACGGAGAAGTGGCCATAACGCTCGGTCTCGGCGCGGAACGGACGCACCATCTGGGAATGGCAGTTGTAGCAGCCTTCCCGGATGTAGATGTCGCGACCGGTCAATTGCAGCGCGTTGTAGGGTTTGAGTCCTTCCACGGGTTGCATGGTCGATTTCTGGAAGAACAGTGGCAAGATCTGGACCATACCGCCGATGGACACGACGATGAACGTCAGGACCATCAGCCAGCCGATGTTCTTTTCAAGAGCCTTGTGTGAAAACATGCGATGTCTCCTTTCCGTTAAACGTAACGGATTAAGCCGCGACGGCTTCGGGGATACGGGCGTCGTTCACCGCTTTGCCTGCGGCGACGGTCTTCCACACGTTGTAAGCCATCAACAGCATGCCCGCGAAGAACATGGTGCCGCCGATCAGGCGAATCGTATAGAAGGGGTACATGGCGGCGACGGATTGGGCGAAGCTGTAAGTCAGCGTGCCGTCTGTGTTGGTCGCGCGCCACATCAGACCCTGTGCCACACCGGCAATCCAGAGTGCGGCGATGTAGAGCACCACGCCGATGGTCGACCACCAGAAGTGCACGTTGATCAGCTTCACGCTGTGCATCTCCTCGCGGCCAAACAGGCGCGGGATGAGGTGGTACAGGGAGCCGATCGTAACCATTGCCACCCAGCCGAGCGCGCCGGAGTGCACGTGGCCGACAGTCCACTCGGTGTAGTGGGACAGCGCGTTCACGGTCTTCACCGACATCATCGGGCCTTCGAAGGTTGACATGCCGTAGAAGGACATGGCGGTGATCAGGAACTTCAGGATCGGGTCGGTGCGCAGCTTATGCCAGGCACCAGACAGGGTCATGATGCCGTTCATCATGCCACCCCAGGAAGGCGCTAGCAGCATCAGCGAAAACACCATGCCGAGAGACTGCGCCCAGTCGGGCAGCGCGGTATAGAGCAGGTGGTGCGGACCGGCCCACATGTAGATGAAGTTCAGGGTCCAGAAGTGCACGATGGACAGGCGGTAGGAATAGATCGGGCGGCCAGCCTGCTTGGGAATGAAGTAGTACATCATGCCCAGGAAGGCGACGGTCAGGAAGAAGCCCACCGCGTTGTGTCCATACCACCACTGCACCATCGCATCCTGCACACCGGCATAGGCGGAGTAGGATTTCAGCCAGCTACCACCGCCCAATGCCCAGGGCAATTCGGCACTGTTGACCAGGTGCAGCAGGGCGATGGCGAGGATGTAGGCGCCGAAGAACCAGTTGGACACATAAATGTGCTTGGTCTTGCGGATGACGATGGTACCGAGGAACAGCACGGCGTAAGCCACCCAGACCACGGTAATCAGCAAGTCGATTGGCCACTCCAGTTCGGCATATTCCTTGCCGGTGGTGTAGCCCATCGGCAGCGAGATCGCCGCCAGCAGGATGATCAGTTGCCAGCCCCAGAACACGAAGGACGCCAGGCCGTCGGACAGCAAACGAGTCTGGCAAGTGCGCTGGACGATATACAGCGAAGTGGCGAACAACCCACAGCCGCCGAAAGCGAAGATGACTGCGTTGGTGTGCAGCGGACGCAGGCGTCCGTAGGAGAGGTAAGGAGCCAGAGGCCCCAGGGATTCGGTCAATGTAGGCCAGATGAGTTGGGAGGCGATGATGACGCCCACCAACATCCCGACAATTCCCCATACAACAGTCATGATGGCGAACTGGCGGACGACCTTGTAGTTGTAGGTTGCTTCCATACGGGTCTCCTTGAGCAGTTGAGGCTGGGTCTAAATTTAATTAACGTCGAGGACTCGACATCCGAATGCTATTGGCCGGCTTGCTTAAAGTCAATGGACGTTGTTGTCTGATTTTCCCTGTGCGGCTGACTCAGCCATGAGCGATGCCGGCTCGTCGTCCATCAGGATGCGGTGCGCCGGGCCTTCCATATCTTCAAACTGTCCGCTTTTGACGGCCCAGAGAAAGGCGTAAGCGATAACCACCACGAAGACCAGGCTGAGCGGGATCAGAAGATAGAGGATGTCCATGAGGTCAGGAGCGGGTGAGTCATGCTGGATGAGGGTACATAGGGATGAGGGCGTTTCCTCAGGGGGCTGCATGGTATCCATAGAATTTAATTCTTGGATAATAAAAAAGGCTTATGAATGAGGCTCATTTGCTTACTTTTGCGGCCCCATTGATTCTCGTAGGAGTGGACCGAGTCCGCGGTAGATACCGTTGCAATCGCCGACTCGGTCCGCTCCTACAGCAGGTCGGTGTTTCACGGTAACCAGACATGGCTCTTTTGGAGCCGCCCCGTAGAATAAAAGAGAGACCGAGTGGGCTTCGCCAGCTTGCAGGTCGATTAACATTTGGTGGCTTTTACCCCGTCGTGTAACCAGACCGGCGAAACCTGCCCGCACCCCGTAATGCTGCCTTTGAGCGCGAATCGTAAAGTGGCCGGCGCCGATTTCCGACGCCAGGTTCTTCAGGTTTCGTGCCGGCGCTCCACTCGCCTCCTGCCCTTTTTTTTCGGCTACCGCTCGTTCGGATGGGAAGTGGTGTGCGCATTACAGACTCTCTTTCATCGTAACGCAACCGGGATTCGTGTGGTAGAGAAGTGGCATGGGGTACGCTAGTGCTTACTTGCAGAAGTCTGCGTTAGCACCGAGAGCCGCTTGGCGCCCCGATCGCAAGGCGCGAACCGTAGCCATAGCCCAGCTATGGCGAGGATTCCCAACGCAGTGAGCGGGGATGCCAAGCAGATTGAATGTAGCGAGACTTCTGCAGGTAAGCACTAGCAACCTGATCTATGAAAATTCAGACCCGCGTAGGGGATTCCCATCTGCACGGAAGTAGTGGGTTTTGCATTAATCTCAACTTGACCTTATGAACATACAACACCTGATGGACACCAGCGGCGTGCGTTTTGGCACCAGCGGCGCGCGCGGCTTGGTGGCGGATATGACCGACGCGGTCTGC
>PFJX01000072.1 GCA_002784045.1 Hydrogenophilales bacterium CG_4_10_14_3_um_filter_63_21 | reverse complement strand
CTCCTCGAAACAGGCTCTGCTTCGAGTATAGGCAGGGTCGCAAATATGTATAGTCATTTATGAGACACTACACTAGCAGCCTGTCGAACTTGGGTCGTCGATAGCGAAAAGCGGCCCCAGTGAGGCCGGTTTTTGCAGGATTTGCCGCCGCATACATAGTCAAACTATGGGGCAAAAATCCGGCGGAAAATGGGTCGTCGCGGTCATTTTGCAGCCTGCGATTCCAAAGTCCGACAGGCGCTATGCCCCCGTGCGCGACTCCATGGCCATGCGCACCAGTTCCGGGAGGCTGCGCGCTTGCATTTTTTCCATCATGCGGGCTTTGAACACTTCCACCGTGCGCGGGCTGATTTCCAACAGGGCGGCGATTTCCCGATTCGGTTTGCCGGCCACGGCCAGATCCATGACCTGACGCTCGCGCTCCGACAGGCGTGCCATGCGCGCGGCGATTTCCTCCGAATAACGGTGTTCCGCGTGTTGCCGGGTATCACGCGCCACGGCCTCGCGCACGGCTTCCAGCAGCGCGTCTTCCGCATAGGGTTTTTCCAGGAAATCGACGGCGCCGGCCTTGAGCGCGGCGCGGGCATGGGCGATGTCGCCGTGGCCGGTGAGGAACACCACCGGCAGGCGCGAGCCGCGTTCGGCCAGAGCGTGCTGCAGGCCTAAGCCGTCCATGCCGCTCATCCGCAGGTCGAGCAGCAGGCAGCCTCGCCAACCTGGATCCCAGGCCTTGAGACACGCTTCGGCGCTGGCGTAGCCACGGCAGCGGAAGCCACGAAAATTGAGCAACAACGCCAGCGAGTCACGCACGGCGTCGTCGTCGTCGACGATAGTGATGATGGGTTCGGTCATTGGAGCTCTCTCGCGCTGCGCGCACTCCCTCCCGGAGGGACGTCGCGTTCCTTCGGGCGGCCGTGCGAAACGCTCATGGCCTGATCGGCAAGGAAAAACAGAAACGGGTGGGACGCGGATTGTCCAGCCAGAGTTTGCCGCCGTGCGCCTCCACCAGGGTGCGGCTGATCGCCAGCCCCAGGCCCATGCCTTCCGGCTTGCTGGTGGCGAAGGAATCAAACAAGCGCTCGCGCATGTCCTGGGCGACCCCTGGTCCGCTGTCACGCACACAGAAACGCAGGCGCGCATCGTCCAGGCGGCGCGCGGTAATGGCGATTTCCCGGGTTTTCGGATCGCCGCCCTCGATGGCTTCGATGGCGTTGACCAGCAGGTTGTGCAGCACCGTGCCTGTCTGCACGCGATCGGCCATGAATTGCGGCAAGTCGCCGCGCAAGTCGACCGTCACATTGATGCCGGCGCGTTCGGCGCGGCGGCGCGCGGGGGCGAGGCCTTCCTCGATCAGTTCGTTGGCACTGAGCGGTTCCAGGCGCAGGCCGCCACCGCGGAAGAACTCGCGCAGGCGGCGCACCACCTGGCCGGCGCGGGTGGCTTCGCGGTCGATCTTGGCGAGCGTATCCGCCAGCAGGGGGAGGTTGTTTTCCGGTGTTTCCAGCATCGCCTGAGCCGCGCGCGCGTAGTTGGCCAAGGCGGAGAGGGGCTGGTTGAGTTCATGGGCGATGGCCTGCGTCATCTCGCCGGCGGCGGCCAGGCGCATGGCCTGGTTCAACTCCGCCTCGCGCTGGTGCAGCTTTTCTTCCGCCGCGCGCCGCGCGCTCACGGTGAGCCCGAGAAACAGGCCGGTGATGGCCAGCCCCAGCATCAGCATCTGGAATTCCACCACGGCGATGGCGTGCAACCCGCGCCATTCGAGGCTGGCGTTGAGGCCGACATGGGTAAAGGCGAGCGCGGCGGTGGCGCCCTGGATGCCGTGGCGCATGGCGACCCAGATCAACGGCAGGAACAGCAGGTAGAAGAACTTGTATTCGTCGGTGTATTTGAGGCCGAAGATCACCGCCAGGGCGATGGCGATGGAGGCGGCCTGGAGGAGCACTTCACGTTCCAGCCGCCAGCTTCGCCAGGTGGCCCAGTCGTGGCCGGCATGGACCAGCACCAGGGGCGCGATGATGAGCAGGCGAATCAATGCCCCCACCCAATAGTTCACCAGATCGGCTCCCCAGCCCCAGACATCGGACGCGGCCTCCGGGCTGCGCGCGAACACATGCACGCCGGCATCCAGCCAGGCACCGGCCACCGCCGCCAGGAGAAACCAGAACAGGTCGCGCTGGCTGGTCAGGCGCGCGTCGATCTTGAGGCCACGCGCCAGCCAGGTACTGATCCCCAGCAGGCCCAGCATCAGCAGCGTGGCCGCCCACAAAGCCGCCAGCCAGTTGGAGGGCACGCCGTGGATGGGCAGGCCGAGCAGGAAGGTGGCGGCGATCAACCAGGGCGCATAGCGCGCGCCATACAACAGCAGGAAGGCGAGCGAGAGGCCGATCGGCGGCGTCCAAGGCGCCAGCGCCAAGGGCAGCACCGTTTGCGGGTTGCTGGCGGCGTCCAGCGCCAGGCTGCATACGGCATAGGCGAGCAGGACGCGCCAGGAAACCGGGAACATGGCTTCAGGCGCGAATGATCGCGCCGGAAAGCGGATCAAAAAGGGTCGAAGGCGTGCGGCGGCGACCAATGCGGCCGGGCAGAACCCAGACCCGGGCGCCGAATGCTTGGCGGCAGGCGCTGGCCGTTTTCAGGGCACGCCGGCCGGCGCGATTGGCGCTGGTGGAAACCAGGGCCCTAGCCAGCGCGTGGCACAGGCGCGCGGTTCCGGCATGGGCCGTCACCCGCACCGCCAACTGGTCGTGATGCCCTGTCAGCCAGCGTGGGCAACGCCGCGCGGCGGCCAGCAGCAAGCTGTTCGGGCCCGGCCACCAGGTCGGGAAACGGCTGGCGAGCGCGCTTGGCACCGGCGCCAGAAAAGGAGCGAACTGGCGGAATTCGGAACCGATCAGGATCAAGCCACGGGCTTGCGGGCGTCCCTTCAACACCAGAATCCGCCGCGCCGCGCGGGCATTGCGCGGATCACAGCCCAGGCCGAAACAGGATTCGGTGGCATAGGCGATCACGCCGCCGCGTTTTAGCCAGGCGCGCAGTCGGCGGATGTCGGGCAGGGGCGTCATTTCATGCCCACGAAGCTGGGTGCCCCTGTAGCGCCGGCGCTACAACACAGACATGGGCTTGTTTCACCTTAATGCGCCGCCCGCGCCTTGCGCGCCGCGCCCCAGAGTTCTTCCAGGTTGTAATGCGCGCGCACCGTCGGGTGCATGACGTGCACCACCACGTCGCCGGCATCTACCAGCACCCACTCGCCGACCTGCTCGCCTTCCACGCCGATGATCTCGGCGCCGGCTTCCTTCAGTTTCTTTTGCACATTGTCGGCGAGCGACTTCACCTGGCGGGTGGAATCGCCGCTGGCGATGATCATCTTGTCGAACAGCGAGGTCAGGTGGCCGGCATTGATGACGGTGATGTCCTTGCCCTTGATGTCCTCCAGTGCGGCGATGGCGATCTTGGCGAGTTGTTCGGGGGAGGGATAGTCAGACATAGAGGTGGTTCTCGGTGAGGTAGTCGATTACGGCATCCGGCAACAGATAGCGCAGGCTTTTTGCCCGCAGGGCGCGGTCGCGAATCTGGCTGGCCGAGATGTCCAGTTGGGTGATGCTGTGAAGGAAAACCCGGCCGGATGGTTTTTCCAGAATTTCGCCGGCCTGCTCCGCCCGGTGCGTGGAAAGCAGACGGCGCAAAGGATCGGGTAACGCATCTTCCCATGCCGCAGCGGAAAAACCAGGGCGATGCGCCACCGCAATATGCGCCAGATCGAAAAAGTGCCGCCACGCGTGCCAGGTAGTCAGGCCCAAAAAAGCATCCGCCCCCATGAACAGCACCAGCGGCGTGGCGGCCGGCAACTCCGCGCGTAGCTCGCTCAGGGTATCCACGCTGTAACTGGGCGCGGCGCGCTGGATTTCCCGCTCATCCAGAACAAAACGCGGATTCCCGGCAATCGCCCGGCGCACCATTTCCAGCCGGTGCCTGGCCTCGGCTCGCGGCTGGCCCCGATGCGGCGGCTGCCCGGCGGGGATGAAACGCACCTCACCGATACCCAGCGTTTCCGCCAGTTCCTCGGCCATTCTGAGGTGGCCGAAGTGGATGGGGTCAAAGGTGCCGCCAAGGAGGGCGAGGGGGGCAGGCGACTTATGCGAAGTCATACGCCAAGCTGATTCCGTCATTCCCGCGCAGGCGGGAAGCCATCCTGCCTTGCCGTTGCTCAACCCGTCCGTGGCCTGGCCGATTCCAACGCCGGCAGAGCCGGAACCAAACAGGTAGCCTGGATGCAGCGAAGGCGGAATCCGGGAAGGGGTGTAACGCGTTCCCCGGATTCCGCCTTCGCTGCATCCGGGCTACATATCTGCTCATGAAATGTGAAGACTTGAGTCGTAAGTGACTAATCATTGCCCAGCTTCCTGATGATCGACTTCGCCAATAACTCATTGATCTCGTTATGGCGTGGCACCAGCTGCGATTGCTTCATGATCGGATTGGTATACCAGTTGTGCCGCCCGCCATTGCGTGCCAGCACACAACCCATTTGTTCGAGGGCTCTGATTAGATCGCGCCTTTTCACTCAGGCCACCAGGAGTTCTTCGACTTTGTGGATATAGGGCACTTGGCCCGATTCGAAATCGACCAACAAGTCTTTCAAGTTCTCGACCAGTTCTTCCTTGGTCGTTCCCTGGGTCGGATAGTCAGGATATTCGTTGAGATACCCGAGATAAAAATCGCCATCCTGCCAAAAGGTGAATTTGATCGCTCTCATGTAAACCTCGCTTGGTAAGTCGACGAGAAACCGCGTCGTGGAAGCGGCCTTATGGAGCAGCCACCCCACGCAAAATCATTGACTTACGGCTGTCATACGGCAACTGACTTGTTTCTGACCTTGAGATAAGGGCCGTAGGATGTGGTGAGCGATAGCGAACCGCATCATTCCCAATGCCCAATACGGTTGATGCGGTTCGCTATCGCTCACCACATCCTACGATTGCATAATAACTCATTGATTAATAAGAACTTTAGTGGCTGCTACATAATGCCGCGTGGAAGCCGCATTCGCAATCACCCCCGCACCTGCCCCTCCCCCAGCACCACCCATTTCTGGCTGGTGAGGCCTTCCAGCCCGACCGGGCCACGGGCGTGGATTTTGTCGGTGGAGATGCCGATTTCGGCGCCGAGGCCGTATTCGAAGCCGTCGGCGAAGCGGGTGGAGGCGTTGACCATGACGCTGGCGGAGTCCACCTCGCGCAGGAAGCGGCGGGCGCGGCCGTAGTCTTCGGTGAGGATGGCGTCGGTGTGGTGGGAGCCGTGGGCGTTGATGTGCTGGATGGCTTCATCGAGGCCATCGACGACCTTGATGGCGATGATGGGGGCGAGGTATTCCTCGTCCCAGTCGGTCTCGCTAGCCTGTTTCAGGCCGGCTATATGGGCCCCTTCCAGGATGGCCAGCGCTTCCGGGCAGCAGCGCATTTCCACGCCGTGGCCGGCGAGCATGGCGCCGATGCCGGGCAGGGCGGTGGCGGCAACGATGCGCGCGACCAGCAGCGATTCGGTGGTGTTGCAGGTGCCGTAGCGCTGGGTCTTGGCGTTTTCGACGATTTTGACCGCGCGGGCGAGGTCGGCGCGGTCGTCCACGTAGACGTGGCAGTTGCCGTGCAGGTGCTTGATGACGGGGACGCGCGCTTCGCCGCTGATGCGTTCGATCAAGCCCTTGCCGCCGCGCGGGATGATGACGTCGACATAGTCTTTCATGGTGATGAGTTCGCCCACCGCCGCGCGGTCGCTGGTTTCGATCACCTGGACGGCGGTTTCCGGCAGGCCGGCGGCGGCGAGGCCTTCGCGCACGCAGGCGGCGATGGCCTGGTTGGAGCGCAGGGCTTCGGAACCGCCGCGCAGGATGGCGGCGTTTCCGGATTTCAGGCACAGGCCGGCGGCGTCGGCCGTCACATTGGGGCGAGCCTCATAGATGATGCCGATGACGCCGAGCGGCACCCGCATCTTGCCGACCTGGATGCCGGAGGGGCGGTATTTGAGTTCGTCCATCTCGCCGACGGGATCGGGCAAGGCCGCGATCTGGCGCAGCCCTTCGGCCATGCCGGCGACGGTCTTTTCATTGAGGGCGAGGCGGTCGAGCATGGCCGGTTCCAGGCCGCTCGCTCGGGCGGCGTCCATGTCTTGTGCGTTGGCGGCAAGCAACCTGGCGGCGTCGCGTTCGATCGCGGCGGCCATCGCCAGCAGGGCGCGGTTCTTCTGATTGGTGTCGGCGCGGGCGACGGCGCGCGAGGCGTCGCGCGCCTGGCGGCCGAGGGTGTGCATGTAAGTCTTGATGTCCATGTTTGTTTCTCCGTGGCGCCGGCCTCGCGGCCGGCGTCTTAAACCAGCCGGCTGGAAGCCGGCGCTACAAAGGCGGGGGCGTTGCCCTGGTTCATGAGAGCCAGCCCCAGTTGTTTCAGTTCATCCCAGGCGTCTTCCCGCAGCAGTCCCTTGGCGGCGCGGTCGAGGCGGGCGAGGCCGCGCATGGCCCAGGCCAGCTTGCTCAAGCCCGCGCGTTGCAGGGCGCGCTCCACCAGGCTTTGCCGGCTGTCCCAGACGCGCGCGGCCTGCATCAGGGCGGGTAGGCGTTCGCCGCGTTTGAGGCCGGCGGCGAGGCGGTAGAGGGTGCGCACCTCGCCGCCGATAAAGGCCAGCACCAGTGGCAACGCCTCGCCTTCCGCCTTGAGGCCATCCAGCACCCGGCAAAAGCGTGTGGCATCACCCTTGAGAAAGGCATCGGACAGGTCGGCCACATCATAGCGCGCGACATCGGTGACGGCGGCGCGCACGGCCTCGCGCTCCATCAGGCCGGGGGGCAGCAGCAGCGCGAGTTTTTCGATTTCCTGGTGCGCGGCGAGCAGGTTGCCTTCCACCCGCGCGGCCAGCCAGGCCAGGGTCTCACGGTCGGCTTTCAGGCTGTGGCGGGCGAGGCGCTCGCCAATCCAGTCGGGCAGGCGCTCCAGCGGCGGCGGCGCGGTCTGTACCAGGATGCCGCCGCGCTCCAGCGCACCGGCCCATTTGGTCGCCAACGTGGCCTTGTCGAGCCTGGGCGTGGTGATCAGAAGTACCGTGTCGGCGGGCGGATTGGCTACCCAGGCTTCGAGGGTCTTGCCGCCTTCGCTGCCGGGCTTGCCGGTGGGCAAGCGCAGTTCGATCAGGCGGCGACTGGAGAACAGCGAAAGCGAATCGAAACCGGCCAGCCAGGCTTTCCAGTCGAAGCCGGTTTCAGACTGATAAGACTGGCGTTCGTCGTAGCCCCGCGCGCGGGCGGCGGCGCGGATGCTGGCACAGGCTTCGTCGGTCAGCAGCGGTTCGTCGCCGCTGACCAGCCAGATTGGCGCCAGGCCGCGTTTGAGGTTGGCGTCGAGTTGCTCGCCACGTAATTTCATCAGCGTTTGAGATAGGACAGGCGGCGCAGAGCCTGGCGCAGGGCGTCCTGTTCCATCGCGAGGTTGAGGGCCGCTTCTTCGCTCTCCTTGGCCAGTACCCGGTCGTCGTTGTAGGAGAACTCGCGCGTCAGATGGATTTGCGCGGGCGCGATCAGCTGCGTCCCGACGGCGTCGTATGCGGACAGATCGACCCGATATTCCAGGCGGAATTCCCGCACCTTGCCGCCCCCCGAGAGGGACAGGATATTTTTCTGGCGGGCTTCTCCGGACACTTTGATGCGTACCGGAGCCCCTTCGCGCATTTCCACCAGCTTGCCCTGGCTACGCAGCGACTGGCGCAGCCCCTCGCCCAACGCCGAGCCACCCGGGGCATCAACATAGGCGGCCGCGAACGGCAACTGGGCCTGATCACGCAACTGGAAACCGCAGCCACCCAACAGACTCGCGACGGCGAGGATGGCCAGGAACTGGATTGCGCCGCGCCGGGGAAACAGAGCCATAGCTTTTTCCTCAGACAACAATGTTGACCAGGCGACCGGGCACCACCACGACTTTCCTGGCCGGCTTGCCACCCATGAATTTCTGGACATCTGGACTGGCGAGCGCGGCCTGTTCGATAGCCTCGCGGGCCGCGTCCGCGGCGACCTTGATCTTGCCGCGCAGTTTGCCGTTGACCTGGAGCATCAACTCGATCTCGTCGCACACCAGCGCGCTTTCATCCACTTCCGGCCAGGCCGCGCTCATCAGGCAGGCGCCCGGTTTCAGCGCCTGGAGCAGGCTGCGACAGATGTGCGGCACGATGGGGGAGAGCATCAGGACGATGGCGTCCAGGGCTTCCTGTTTCAGCGCGTGGGCCTGTGCGTCGTTGCCATCCAGCTTCACCAGGGCATTCATCAACTCCATGTTGGCGGCGATGGCGGTGTTGAATTGGCGACGCCGTTCGATGTCATCGCTAACCTTGGCGATGGTCTGGTGCAGCAGGCGGCGGAAGTCGTGTAGGGCGGGTTTCAACCCGCCATGGCCGGATGAATCCGGCCCCACCACTCCCGCCTCGACATGCTCATACACCATCTTCCACAGGCGGCGCAGGAAGCGGTTGGCGCCTTCGACGCCGGCGTCGCTCCACTCCAGGGATTGTTCCGGCGGCGCGGCGAACATCATGAACAGGCGCGCGGTGTCGGCGCCGTACTGGTCGATCAGCGA
This sequence comes from Hydrogenophilales bacterium CG_4_10_14_3_um_filter_63_21, assembly GCA_002784045.1. Taxonomy (GTDB): domain Bacteria; phylum Pseudomonadota; class Gammaproteobacteria; order Burkholderiales; family Thiobacillaceae; genus PFJX01. The sequence goes on along the minus strand of PFJX01000072.1, from coordinate 18,694 downwards.
TTGCGGGTCAACGCCGTTGTTCTTCGACTTGGCCATTTTCTCGGTGCCGCCTACCGTCACCGGCAGTCCGTCGGCCTTGAGCACGCTGGCGCCGTCGCGAATTTCCACCTCGGCGGGGTTGATCCACTGCTTTTTTCCCTCGCCCAGATCGCGGAAGTAGGTATCGGCGATCACCATGCCTTGCGTGAGCAGGTTGGTGAACGGTTCGTTGCTGCTTGGGTTATCACCGAACAGGCCGACGTCGCGCATCAGCTTGTGGAAAAAACGGGCGTAGAGCAGATGCAGAATGGCGTGCTCGATACCGCCGATGTACTGATCCACCGGCAGCCAGTAGTTGGCGCGCTCATCCAGCATGGCCGAATCGTTGTCCGGGCAGGCGTAGCGGGCGTAGTACCAGGACGATTCGACGAAGGTATCCATCGTATCGGTCTCGCGCTCCGCCTGGCCGCCGCATTTCGGGCAAGTCGTCTCGTAGAACGACGGCATTTTCTTGATTGGCGAGCCGATGTCGATCTTCACGTCTTCCGGCAGCACCACCGGCAACTGATCATCCGGCACCGGCACATCGCCGCAGGTTGGGCAATGCACGATGGGAATCGGGCAGCCCCAGTAACGCTGCCGGGAAATGCCCCAATCGCGCAGGCGATAGGTGGTGCGCTTCTCGCCCAGCTTGAGGCTCTTCAACACCAGGGCGATTTTTTCGATGGCGTCCTGCGAAGTCCGGCCGGAGAAATCGCCGGAGTCGAACAGGATGCCTGGTTCCACATAGGCTTCCGTGAGCGGCTGGGCCAGCTCGCCGTCGGCGGGCTTGATCACCGGCTTGATGGCCAAGCCGTATTTTTTCGCGAAGGCAAAATCCCGCTCGTCATGCGCCGGCACCGCCATCACCGCGCCTTCGCCATAGCCCATCAGCACGTAGTTGGCGATGAACACGGGAATCGGCTCGTGGGTGAAGGGGTGATAAACCTTGAGGCCGGTGTCCATGCCCTTCTTTTCCATGGTCGCCATGTCGGCTTCAGCGACGCTGCCCTGTTTGCATTCGGTAATGAAAGCGGCAAGTTCAGGATTGTCGGCAGCGGCCCGCTGCGCCAGGGGATGCTCGGCGGCGACCGCGACGTAGGTAACGCCAAACAGCGTGTCGGCGCGGGTGGTGAAGACTTTCAGCACGCTTTGGCCAGCCTCGCCGTCCTGGTGGCGCTCGGCCAGCGGGAAATGAATCTCCACCCCGAAGCTCTTGCCAATCCAATTGCGCTGCATGGTCTTCACCCGCTCGGGCCAGCCGGGCAGGTTGTCGAGTCCGTTCAGCAACTCGTCGGCATAGGCGGTGATGCGAAAGAAGTACATGGGGATGTCGCGCTTTTCCACCCGCGCACCGGAGCGCCAGCCGCGCCCGTCGATCACCTGTTCGTTGGCCAGCACGGTGTGGTCGACCGGGTCCCAGTTCACCGTCGCCATCTTCTTGTAGATCAGGCCCTTCTCGAATAGCCGGGTGAAAAGCCATTGTTCCCAGCGGTAGTAATCCGGTTTGCAGGTAGCCAGTTCGCGGCTCCAGTCGACCGCCAGCCCCAAGCGTTTCAACTGCCCACGCATGTAGTCGATGTTGGCGTATGTCCAGCCGGCGGGCGCCACGTTGTTGGCCAGGGCGGCGTTTTCCGCCGGCAGGCCGAAGGCGTCCCAGCCCATCGGCTGCAGCACGTTGTAGCCCTTCATTCGGTGGTAGCGCGCCAAGACATCGCCGATGGTGTAGTTGCGCACATGGCCCATGTGCAGTTTCCCGGACGGATAGGGGAACATGGACAGGCAGTAATACTTGGGCTTGGTGGCGTCTTCCGTGGCGCGGAAACTCCGTTTTTCTTCCCAATGTTGTTGCGCTTCCGGCTCGATGATTTCCGGTCGGTAATGAACGTCCATCTGAAGGGGTCATAGGTGCTTGAAGGAGCGCGGGATTATAGCCGCCTCGGATGACAGGCCGGCGTGGCCGCGTTTATACTTTCGCGCCCGATCGGCCTAACCGGGGTGAGAAGCGCGGGGTGAGAAGCGAAACATAAAATGTGGCGGAAACACGCCGACACATTTCATTTTTCCCATTTCTTTTATACCGCACCATCTTTCACGTTTTTGGGGGAGCACCCATGTCCAAGAAGCATCCCGTTGTTGTCGTCACTGGTTCCTCCGGCGCTGGCACCACCACTGTCAAGCGCGCGTTCGAACACATTTTCACGCGCGATCAACTGTCCGCCAGCGTGGTCGAGGGCGACAGCTTCCACAGTCTGGGCCGTGCCGAGTTCAAAGAAGCCATGAAGAAAGCTGAGGCACTGGGCAACCACAGCTTCAGCCACTTCGGCCCGGAAGCCAACGACTTCGCCGCCCTGGAAAACCTGTTCAGGACCTACGGCGAAACCGGCGGTGGCCAGCGCCGTTATTACATCCACAGCGATGAAGAAGCCGCCGCGCACAACGCCCAACTGGGCACCCACCTGAAGCCGGGCGAGTTCACTCCCTGGAAAGATTTTCCCACCCCCACTGACGTCTTGTTCTATGAAGGCCTGCATGGCCTGGTGGTAACCGACAAGGTGGACATGGCCAAGTACGTGGATCTGGCCGTCGGCGTGGTGCCCGTGGTGAACCTGGAGTGGATACAGAAGATTCACCGCGACGCGGCCGAGCGTGGCTATTCTGCCGAAGTGATCGTCGACACCATCCTGCGCCGGATGCCGGATTATGTGAACTACGTGACGCCACAGTTCTCGCGCACCGACATCAACTTCCAGCGCGTGCCCCTGGTCGACACCTCCAACCCCTTCATCGCTCGCGACATCCCCACCCCGGATGAAAGCCTGGTGGTGGTGCGCTTCCGCAATCCCAAGGGCGTTGACTTTCCCTACTTCCTCAACATGATCCCCGGTTCCTTCATGTCGCGCCCCAACAACCTGGTGGTGCCCGGCGGCAAGATGGGCTTTGCGATGGAAGTCATCCTCGGCCCGATCATCGAGCGCATGGTGGAAGCAAGCGGCAAGGCCTGATCCGACAGGCTGCTAGTCGCAAAAAAGCCGGGCGATGTCCGGCTTTTTCTTTCCTGTGATGGCTTACCCTACGCGCGTTTTTTATCGGATTGACGGAATGGCACGCCATGACGAACACCTGGAAAGACAGCATTTATCTGCAACGCGAGCAACTCGCCCGCATCCTGCAAGACCCCCTCGCGCGCCTGGCCGAACGCTGCGCGCCGGCCTGGGGTGAGCGCGAAGCCTTGAACGCGGTGCTGCTAGAAGGCTTCCCTGATATTCCCCATTGTTCCTTTCTCTACTGCGTTGGCTTCGACGGCGTCCAGATCTGCGACGACGTTGGCATCGAGGATGGCAAACCGAACCTGGTCCCCGGCCACTTTGGACGTGACCGCTCGCAACGGCCGTACATGAAGGAAGCGGTACCGGCCTGGGGATTTCTGCTTTCGGACGCCTACATCAGCCTGATGAAGCAGCGGCCCTCACTCACCGCCCTGCAAATCGTGCGTAGCCAGCGTGGTGCCGCGCTGGGTTATCTGGGGGCCGATTTTGATTTGCGTAATCTGCCGACAACCGCCGAGATTTATGAAGAACCCGGCGACTGGCGCCAGATCAAGGGCGACCCTTCGATCCGCGGCGCGGTGTTCCAGCAATGCCGCATCGAGAGTCCGATGGACCTGAATCTGGACAAAGGGCTGGCCATTCTGGAAGAACTCCTCGCCCATCGTGGCGTGTTCCAGTGCCAGATCCACTTCTCCAGCAGCCAGGCCACCATTTGGACCGTGCAGGATCCCTACCGTTATCGCATCCTCGACCAGGAGGCACTCGCCGATCCGGATATCTGCCTGCTCTACCCGCCGCAGCCTTACCCGGCCGATGCCCTGATCCCGGAGCAGGACATCGGACGCATTCTCATCCATCTACGCTCGTTGCGCCTGGCCGACGAGAACATCTATCTGCGCATGTCGTCGATCAATATTTTCAACGGGATGGTCAGCCTCACCTTTTCTTGCGACGGCTCGCACTACCTGCGTTATGACAAGTTTCTCGGCAGCGACAGCCCATTTGAATTCGTGGGTGGCTGATCAACCACATAGGTGAATGGCCGCCTCACGGTTCCTTTGACTCGCAACCGAACGAGCTCCCAGCCACGTTCCGACGCTGCTGCTCAAGCCAGCGCAGATCCCTCTTCCCACTCGGACAGAAAAAACGGCCAGGTCGCCCTGGCCGTTCCCCTGTGGCTCGGAATTCATTGCTTACATCGGATTGCCCGCGTCGTGCAGCACGGAGCCGTAACTGTCGTTGTTGCCTTTTTCCGGACCGGCATTGCCGACCTTGAATCCATCCTGGTTGTCCGGACCGGCCAAACTCCCATAAATGTTTTCCTGGCGGGCTTGTTCGGATAGCCCGGTACCGACAAAGGCTGGCCGCTCGTCATTCAGGATATTGCCGTAGGTGTCGGAGCTTTCTGGCCAGGCTCCAGCCGCGAAAGCCGGTATGGTCAACAGGGACATTGCCGCGAATGTAATGAGTTTTTTCATGATTTTCTCCTTTTCCTCTGTGAAACGAATCCCCGGCTTGGTGACGGGTGCAGGAGTAAAAGCATCATTCGTGCCAGCGTGCATGTTTACTGTAATTGATTGAATTTCAATGAATATTCTTGTTTTGTCGGTGGCGGGGTGGAAATAGTTGAATATTTTGTTCAACTATTTCCGCCCTGCATTGAACGATTCATTCATGGATGCCGCGAAGGGGCGGAGCCAGGCGCGCGATTCTGCGTTCCAGCGCCGGTCGCGAGATGCCCAGGATCGTGCAGGCCCGGCCCTTGTGCCCCCGGGTATATTCGAGCACGGCACGAACATGGCGCTGTTGCAGTTCTTCCAGGCTGATCAGTGAAGGCTGCATGCCGGCGCCGCCAGGCGCGATTTCACCTGCTGCCGGCATGACCCCGAGCAAGTCCACGGTAATGGTGTCATCCCGCGCCAGGATGACGGCGCGAGTCAGAACGTTGTCCAGTTCGCGGATGTTGCCAGGCCAATCATAGGCACGCAGATACGCCCAGGCTTGTTCGCTGATCTGGGAAACCGACTTGTGCACCTTGCGCCGAATCTTGGCCAGCAGGTTCTCCACCAAAGGCGGAATGTCCTCGCGTCTTTCGCGCAAGGGTGGCAGATGCAGGGCGAAGACATTGAGGCGGAAATACAAATCCTCGCGGAAGGTTTTCTGGCGTACCGCCTCTTTCAGGTCGCGGTTGGTGGCGGCGATGATGCGCGCGGATGCGGCGAGTGTTTCTGTGCCCCCCACCCGTTCAAAGGTGCGCGTTTCCAGTACCCGTAATAGCTTGGCTTGCAGGTTGGGGGACATTTCACCGATTTCATCCAGAAACAGCGTGCCCCCGGCGGCGATCTCGAATTTCCCCTGCGTGCGCCGGTCCGCTCCCGTGAAGCTGCCCTTCTCGTGCCCAAAAAGCTCGCTTTCGAGCAAGGTGTCGACGATGGCGGAGCAGTTTACCGCGATGAAAGTACCTGCCCGATCCGAGTGCTGGTGGATGGCCTGTGCCACCAGTTCCTTGCCGGTGCCGGTTTCACCGGTGATGACCACGCTGGAATCCGTCGGCGCGATGTGCCCCAGCATTTTGCACACCTCGGTCATGGCCTGGCTGCTGCCTATGATGCGGGAGAAATGGCGCCGTTCCTCCGTGGTGGCTTCCATGCCGCCGGTGTGGCGGTCATGGCATAAGGCGGCGGCAAGCGTGCGGTCGAGTTCCGACTCATCGAGGGGTTTACGCAGGAAGTCATAAGCGCCCCGCTTGATGGCTTCGATGGGCAGGCCAGTATCGTGAAGACCGCTGATCATGATGACCGGCAGGTCGGTTTTCTTGGCCCTGATCTCACCCAATAGATCGAGTCCGAAACCGTCCGGCATCTGCTGGTCGAGCAGAACGGCATCAAAATCAGGGTCGATCAAGGCATTTCTGGCATCACGCAGGGTCACCGCGACAGCCGGATGGTGATGCAGCGCCTCCATGTGCATGGCGATCAGCTTCGCCAGCGAAGGATCACCCGCAACGATCAGTATGCGTGACATGGGCAATCTCCTTCCCGCCAAGCCAGCCCCCTGGATCCGGCTGTTTTTCGGGCTGGTCAATCTGACCGGTATTGGCGTGTCGATCTATCGTGAAGCACTCGGCTATTTGCCCGCAGCCGCCTTGATCGCCAGCAGTTCCACGGCCTGCTCCAAGCTGACCGTATCCGGGTTCATGTCGCGGGGCAGCGTGGCGTTGAGCTTGCCGTGCTGCACGTAAGGGCCATAACGGCCGGACTTGAGGGTGATGGGTTTGCCGTCGCCCGGGTGGGTGCCAAGTTCCTTGGCCGGCACGGGGGCGGCGCGTTTGCTGGCGCCCGCGCCGCGCGGCTCGAACTCGAAGCCGACCTTGCCGGCCTTGTCACCTTCCTTCTCGCGCACCAAAAAGGCGGAGAACTTGCGGCGGGTGCGGGCGGAGATGAAACCGGTCAACAGGTCGGTCTTGCCCTCCGCAAGCAGCTTCCGCATCTGCGCGGGCTCCACCGGCTGTTGCAGGATCAGCTTGCCACTCCGGAAATCGCAGGCGCGCTCGGGCCCGACGCTGCGTTCGCAGACATAAGCGTTGCCGTGTTCATAGACCGCCGCGCCGCACTTGGGGCACTTGCCCAGGCTTTCCTGGCCGGAAAAGTCAACGGCTTCGGCGGCCTCACCCTCGCGTGGCAGGCCGAAGTCGAATTCCGGCAGCTTGTCGTCGTTGAGGCGGATTTCGGCGTCGAACGGACGGCCCATCTTGTTGCGGAAGCCGGTGAGCGGGCCGATCTTGCCTTCGCTCAGTAGCGCTTCCATTTCCGCCACTTCGAACTGGCGCCCGGCGACGATCTTCCAGGCGCTCCAGTCGCAGGACTGGCAGGCGAATTTCTTGTAATTCTCCTTCACCACGCCGCCGCATTTCGGGCAAGGGGTTTTCAGGGTGGCAAAGTCGCCCGGCACGGTGTCGGACTCGTAGCGTTTGGCGCGCTCGACGATGTCCCGGGCCAACGCGGTGATGTGGCCCATGAACTCTTCACGGGTGAGCTTGCCGCGCTCCAGTTGCGCCAGCTTGTATTCCCATTCACCGGTGAGTTCCGGCGAAGCCAGTTCGCTGATGCCGAGGCCGCGCAGCAGTGTAATCAGGGAAAAAGCCTTGGCGGTGGGCAGCAGATCGCGCCCCTCGCGGTGCAGATAGACCTCCGAGATCAGGTTCTCGATGATCTGTGCCCGCGTCGCCGGCGTGCCGAGGCCGCGCCCGGCCATCGCCGCGCGCAGTTCCTCGTCGTCCAGCAGCTTGCCGGCGCCTTCCATCGCGGAGAGCAGGGTGGCTTCGTTAAAACGCGCGGGCGGACGGGTAAAGGCGGCCTTGATGTCCACCGCTCGGGTTTGCAAGGTCTCACCGGGGACGAGGGGCACCAGGGAAGGACCGCCCGCGTCGTCCTCGACCTGAGCTTCTTTGCCGTACACCGCCAGCCAGCCGGGGTTCACCAGTACCTTGCCTTCGGTCTTGAAGGCTTCCTGCTTTTGCGTGGAACCTCCGACGCGGGTGATGCGGGTGGTGATCGAGTATTCCGCCGCCGGATAGAACACCGCCAGGAAGCGGCGGGTGACCAGATCGTAGAGCTTCTGTTCGATCTCGTTGAGCGACTTGGGCGGCGTGCCGGTGGGGATAATGGCGAAGTGATCGGAAATCTTGGCGTTGTTGAAGATGCGCTTGTTCGCCGTGACCCAGTTTTTTTCCAGAATAGTGGCGGCCAACGGCGCATAGGCCTCGGGCAGGCCAGCCAGCACCTGTTTCACCGTGGGCAGGTAATCTTCTGGCAGCGCGCGCGCGTCGGTACGTGGATAAGTCAGCACCTTGTGCCTTTCGTACAGCGCCTGCGCCAGGCCCAGAGTGACCTTGGCGGAGAAGCCGAACCTGCCGTTGGCTTCGCGTTGCAGGCTGGTGAGGTCGTACAGGAGCGGTGAGAGCTGGCTGGATGGCTTGGTCTCTTCTTCCGCGTGCGCCGGTTGATTCAGGCAGGCGGTGCGAATGGCCTCCGCGCGCGGCTGTTCCCAGAGACGATAGGCGGTGGCGTGCTCGTCGTCTTCGTTCTTTTTGAACTTCTCGTCGAACCAGCGCCCCGTGTATTCGCCGAGTCCGCCGGCAAAGCGCGCTTCCAGTTCCCAGTAGGCGCGCGGCACAAAGCGGCGGATGCGCTCTTCGCGCTCCACTATGATAGCCAGTGTCGGCGTCTGCACGCGGCCGACGGTGGTGAGGTGAAAGCCGCCGGTCTTGGAGTTGAAGGCGGTCATGGCGCGGGTGCCGTTGATGCCGATCAGCCAGTCGCTTTCCGCGCGGCTGAAGGCGGCGTCACGCAGGCCGGCCATTTCCGAGGCTTCGCGCAACGCCAGAAAGCCGTCGCGGATCGCGCCCTGGGTCATGGATTGCAGCCACAGTCGGCGCACTGGCTTCTGCGTGCCACTGTGCTGGGCGATGTAATTAAAGATCAGTTCGCCCTCGCGTCCAGCGTCACAGGCGTTGATCAGGCCTTCGACGTCCTTGCGCTTGATCAGGCGGGTCAGCAGTTTCAGGCGGTCTTCGGTTTTCTCGACGGGTTGCAGGGCGAAGTGCGGCGGGATCACCGGCAGATGCGCGAACGACCATTTGCCGCGCTTGACCTCATACTCCTCCGGCACGGTCAGCTCCAGCAGGTGGCCGACGGCGGAAGACAGCAGGTAATGCTCGGACTCGAAAAACTCTTTTTCTTTAGTGAAGCCACCCAGGGCGCGAGCGATGTCCTGAGCGACCGAGGGCTTCTCGGCGATGATGAGTTGTTTGGGCACAGGAGGCTGGCTCGTTAATGAAGCGTGGGTTGCCAACCGTCGTCGCTGAATTCGCCGCTGCCGCCACGCACCAGGTCTTCCAACCAGAGCACGTCACCCGCGCCGTTGAGTTTCCAGAGGGCGAGCAGGGCGATCCACTTGATGCGGTCGGCGGAGACTTCGGGGTCTTCCAGGGCCATCGCCTGCTCGATTACCCATTCACGGGCATGGGCGAACAGCAGGCCACTGCCTTCCAGGAAGGTGAGAAAGCCGCGTCCCTCGGTGGCCAGGCGGCTGATTTCGGCATCGCTATAAACACGCAGAGACGGGATGCCATTGCTGGCGGTGTCGGGAGCCAGGGTGTCCAGGGCGGCCAGCCAGTTCAGGGCGGCGCCAATATCGGCATCTTCGAAACCCGCGGCGGACAGCTTGCGGGAAAGCTGTTCCGGGGCTGGGAAATGCTCGGTAAACAGATAGGTGTCGTAGAGGTAAAGGAGGATGTCGAACATGGTTAGTAGAGTCTTTGGTAGAGGCCGCCGGGCATTCTCGCGACTTGGCCGTTCATTTCGGCCGCGAGAAGCCTGACCGAAAGCGTTTCCACCGTCAAGCCAAGGCGGCCGGCGAGCTGATCCGGCGCAAGCGGGCCGCCGGACAGGGTTTCCAGGAGGTCATCGGCGCCCTCCGGGGCGGCGGTGGCGGGCGCCGAGGGTGGCAGCTCGCGGCCCAGTTCTTCCAGGATGTCGTTGGCCGACTCCACTAGCTTGGCGCCCTGTTTGATCAGGCGATGGCAACCCTTGGACAGCGACGAATGAATAGAACCGGGGATGGCGAACACATCGCGTCCTTGTTCGCCGGCCAGGCGCGCGGTGATCAGCGAACCGCTTTGCAGTGCCGCTTCCACCACCAGCACGCCCAGCGAAAGCCCACTGATGAGGCGATTGCGGCGCGGAAAGTGGCCGCGTTTCGGTGCCGTTCCAATCGGAAATTCGGAGACGATGGCGCCGCCCGCCGCCAACCGGTGCGCCAGTTCGCGGTTGCGCGCCGGATAAACGCGGTCAAGACCGGTGCCCACCACCGCCACACTGCTGGCAAGCCCCGCGAGGCCGCCTTCGTGAGCGGCGGCATCAATGCCCAACGCCAGACCGCTGACGATGGTCAGCCCGGCTTGCGACAGGCTTGCGGCGAAGGCGCGGGCATCGCGCAAACCCTGCGGCGTGGCGTTGCGGCTGCCGACAATGGCCAGCATCGGGCGCGCGAGCCAATCCGGGTCGCCCTTCACATAAAGCCAGGCGGGCGCATCGGGCAGGTCGCGCAGTTGCGCGGGGTAGGCCGGGTCGCCCCAGGTGATCAAGTGGTTTTCCGGCGCCGCCAGCCAGTCCAGGCCGGGCTGCAGCAGGGCGGCGTCGACACCGGCGGCAATGCCACGGGCGAGCGGGTCGCCGACCAGAGGCGCCAGTTGCGCCGCACTCGCCTGGCAGATGGATTCCACGCCAGGAAAGGCGTCGAGCAAACGTCGCACGCCGTCCCGGCCAAGGCCGGGCACGGCTTCCAGGGTCAGCCAGAAAAAGGCGTCAGGGCGTTGCGGCATGATTTGGCCTGCTTGCCGGCAAGGTTGCCGGCGCGACAAGGCCGACTAGGGATTGCGGGCGCTGTCGCCCAGGCTGATTTGCTCGTTGCTTTTCATCACCAGCGCATAGGCCACCTTGTTGAACACCCGGTAGACAAAAGCCAGGCCAACACGCGTGTCGGGTAAGGCACTTTTATCGCTCTGGTCCCTGATGCAGTCGTTGCCGTGGTCTTCGCCCCCCGCCAGGAAGGCGATTTTGTCGGCGCGCACGCATTTGGGGTCGGCCACCGAGCGGCCGGCGCGGAACAGCGCCAGGACATGGCCGGGTTCCAGGCCGTCGCGCAGGCCACGGTCGAGCACCACAGTCATCCAGACACCGGCATGCACGGAGCCACCGATCATGGCGGCCACCTTGGCGGAGATGGGTATTTCCGGCGCGTGCGGCAGGTACTGAATGGGCTCCGCTTTCCAGGCTGGTAGCAGGCGATCGCGCTCCAGCACTTCCTGTTCGGCGCGGGTGATGCGCAGCAGTTGCGGGTCACCCGGCAGCACGGTTTGCGCTTCACCCACGTGCACCAGCTCGTAAGCCAGCACTTCCTTCTTGTCATTCGGATTCTTGATCGGCTGGCCCAGGCGCACGATGCGCCAATCCACGGTGCCGCCATCGCCACGACCGGCATAGATGCGGTCGTTCACCCCGAACATCACGCGCGCGTCGCTGGAGCCGAGGATGCGCGGCGCATTTTCCAGGTCGCTCGGGTCGCCCACCCCGCTGCGCGACAGCAAAGGCGTGATGGCCTGCTCGGGAATGCTGGGAATGCCGGTTTCCTTGATGACAATGGGTTCACCATAAGCGTGCGGCGAAAGTTTCACCGTCGCGTTGAGGCGCGGCCCTTTTTCCAGGCTGAGGCGGACATTGCCGGCGCCGTCACGGCCCAGCCGCACCACATCGCCGGGGTAGATCAGATGCGGGTTCTTGATTTCGTCCCGGTTGAGATGCCAGACATTCGGCCACTGCCAGGGGTCTTTGAGAAAGGTTTCCGAGATGCCCCAGAGGGTATCGCCCTTGACCACGACATGTTGCGCGGGGGCGTTGTCCTGGAGGCGAACCTGGTCGGCCCAGGCCGGGAACGTCAGGGATAAAGCGGCGGTCAGCAGTAAGGTGCGCATGGTTCCTGCCCTTGGTTGGTTAACGTCAAACAAGCTCGCGTCTCCACTGTGGCGCCGGCTTCCATCCTGCGGGGTGGCCTCGCCGCCATGATCGTTAGGCGCTAAACGCGCTGATTTATAATGCAATCCGATTCGAACTTAAACCAGTTTCTCAGAAATCCCACCCATCATGGCCCTCCTCAAGATTGTTCACTATCCCGACCCGCGCCTGCACAAGATCGCCCAGCCCATCACCACGGTGGATGACAACATCAAGGCGCTGATCGCCAACATGGCGGAGACCATGTATTCCGCCCCCGGTGTCGGCCTCGCCGCCACCCAGGTGGACCGCCATGTACGCCTGATCCTGGTGGACATCAGCGAGTCGAAAAACGACCTCAAGGTGTTCATCAACCCGGAAATCCTCGAAGCCAGTGGCCAGAGCGAACACGAGGAAGGCTGCCTATCGGTGCCCGGCATTTATGACACAGTCACCCGCCCGGAACGTGTCCGGGTGCGCGCCCTCGACCGCGACGGGCAGCCTTTCGAACTGGAAGCCGACGGCCTCATGGCGGTGTGCGTCCAGCACGAAATCGACCACCTCAACGGCAAGGTGTTCGTGGAATACCTCTCCCGCCTGAAACAGGAGCGCATCCGCAAGAAACTTTTAAAACAGGCGCGGGAAGCGATGTGATGCGCCTGATCTTCGCCGGAACCCCTGAATTCGCCGCCGCCGCCCTCAAGGCCCTGATCGCCGCCGGGCACGAGATTTCCCTGGTGCTCACCCAGCCGGACCGCCCCGCCGGGCGCGGCATGAAACTCAAGGCCAGCCCGGTGAAGGCCGTCGCGCTGGCGCATGGCCTGACCGTGGCGCAACCGGAAAATCTGAAAAGCGAAGCAGCGCGGCAACCCCTACTTGCAGCAGGCGCCGAGGCCATGGTGGTTGCCGCCTATGGCCTGATCCTGCCGGAAGCCGCGCTGGCCATGCCGCGCCTCGGTTGCGTGAACATCCACGCTTCCCTCCTGCCGCGCTGGCGCGGCGCCGCGCCGATCCACCGCGCCATCGAGGCAGGCGACCGGGAAACCGGCATCACCCTGATGCGGATGGACAAAGGCCTGGATACCGGCGCCATGCTCACGCGCGCCGCTCTGCCCATCCTCGACAGCGACACCACCGGCAGCCTGCACGATAAGCTGGCGGAATTGGGCGCACGGGAAATCGTCGCCCTGCTGCCCCGGTTGGAAACGATGGCTGGCGAGAAGCAGGACGACACCCTGGCGACCTACGCGAAGAAGATAGCCAGGAACGACGCCCGCCTGGACTGGAGCCGCCCCGCCGAGGAACTCGATCGCCGCATCCGCGCCTTCAACCCCTTCCCCGGCGCCCACGCGCTGTTCGCGAATGAGTCGATCAAGGTCTGGCGGGCGCGTCCGGTAATGGATGCCGGCCAACCCGGCACCGTGCTGTCGGTGAGCAAGGAAGGATTGCGCGTCGCCTGTGGCAGCGGCGCGCTGGACATCCTGGAAGTACAGAAACCGGGCGGCAAGCGCCTCGCCATCGCCGCCTTCCTCACCGGCGGTTCGATCAAACCGGGCGACCGGCTTTTGTAGCGCCGGCGCTACAAGCCCCGATTGAATTTTTCCCGCTTCCCCGCATCTATGGCCTCGACTGAATTCATTAGAGGAACCGCGCAATGCTCAACAACTGGCTGAAAACCACCCTGCTGATGGCCGCCATCGTCGCCTTGTTCGGGGCGGTGGGCATGTTGCTCGGCGGCGCCACCGGCATGGTGATCGCGCTCTTGCTCGGTGGCGCCATGAACCTGTGGGCCTACTGGAATTCCGACAAGATGGTCCTGCGCATGTACAACGCCCAGGAAGTCGGCCCGGCGGACGCGCCCGAGTTCTACAACCTGGTCGCGGAACTGGCGCGGCGCGCGCAATTGCCCATGCCCCGCGTCTATGTCATCGACGAAGCCCAGCCCAACGCCTTCGCCACCGGGCGCAACCCGGAACACGCCGCCGTCGCCGCCACCACCGGCATCCTGCAGATGCTGTCGGCGCGCGAACTACGCGGGGTGATGGCGCATGAACTGACCCATGTGAAGAACCGCGACATCCTTACTTCCACCCTTTCCGCCACCGTAGCCGGCGCCATCGCCTCGCTGGCGCAATTCGGCTTCCTCTTCGGTGGCGACCGCGAGCGGCCCAACATGATCGTGCAACTGGTGGTCATGATCCTGGCGCCACTGGCCGCCACCCTGATCCAGATGGCGATCTCGCGCGCCCGCGAATTCGGCGCCGACCACGGCGGCGCGGAAATCTCCGGCGACCCGGAAGCGCTCGCATCAGCTTTGCGCAAGATCGAGGCCCACGCGCGCGGCACGCCGCTGGACACCGCCGACCGGCACCCGGAAACCGCCCAGATGATGATCATCAACCCACTTTCCGGCGGCGATCTCTCCGGCCTGTTCCGCACCCACCCGGCCACCGAAGAGCGCGTCGCCCGCCTGCTGGAACTGGCCCGGCGCGGGGTCTGACACCCTGCGACCCGCCCGGATTCAATCCGACTCCTTGATCCACATCATTTTCCGGGCAACCTCCCGCACCGTATAACCCCGCCGTCCATGTGGACGAGAAAATAAGGGGACTGCCATGTTGCGTCTGGTTTTACTAGCACTACTCACCCTGTTCACCTTCGGTCGAGCCTGGTCTGACGACTGCGTCGACTGCCACGTGAAGACCTCGCCCGGCATCGTCGCCGATTGGCAGTTAAGCAAACATTCACTCGCCAAAAAAGACCGCGCCACTTGCGCCACCTGCCACGGCAAGGCGCATAGCACCAAGGACGACTCCAAGCTCGCCAAGATGCCGACGGCGGAAACCTGCGGTTCCTGCCACGACGATCAGGAAACCCAGTTCAAGAAAGGCAAGCACAACCAGGCCTGGCTCGCGATGTCGGCCATGCCCACCACCCACATGCTGCCCAGACAGTTTTCCGAGGGCATGAAGGGCTGCGGCGGCTGCCACAAGCTCGGCGTGGGCAAGGAAGAGCAGAAGAAACTGCATGCCGAAGGCGCCTATGGCATGGCCTCTTGCGACGCCTGCCACACACGCCACGTTTTCAGCAAGAAGGAAGCGCAGCAGCCGCAAGCCTGCCAGACCTGCCACATGGGCTTCGACCATCCGCAATGGGAGATGTATTCCACTTCCAAACATGGCACGCGCGCTTTGCTGAAGCAGGTCGGCGTCCTGCCGGAAACCTCATCGGCGCCCACCTGCCAGACCTGCCACATGCAGGAAGGCAACCACGAAGTACGCACCGCCTGGGGCTTCCTCGCCGTGCGCCTGCCGCTGCCGGATGATCCGCAGTGGAAGGCCGATCAGGTCACCATCCTGCAAGCCTTGGGCGTTCTCGACCCGTCCGGCAAGCCCACCGCCCGTATCGAAGCGGTCAAAGCCGCCGATGTGGCGCGGCTGACGGTGGAAGCCTTCCAGAAGGAACGCGAAAAGATGGTCAAGACCTGTACCCAGTGCCACGCCGAGAAGTTCGCGCGCGGCGAGCTGGAAAAGGGCGACAAGATCATCCGCGAGGCCGACCACCTGCTGGCCCAGGCCATCCGCATCATCGCCGACCTGTACAAGGATGGCGTGATCGCGAAACCGGCCGGCTACGCCTATGCCTTCCCCGACCTGTTGGCCTTCCACGACGCGCCGCGTCCGATCGAACACAAGCTGTTCGTCATGCACCTGGAGCATCGCATGCGCACCTTCCAGGGCACCTTCCACGCCAACCCGGACTATGCCCTGTGGTACGGCTGGAGCGAAATGCTGCGTGATCTGGCCGAGATCAAGGAAATGGCCGCCGACCTGCGTGACCAGCACGCCAAGGTCAAGAAGGTCACGAGGAAATAAGCCGGGGCGGCCACGGCCGCCACTTCGCGCGGGGGCCACGCCGGTAGGGGTGGCCCCCGTTTTTATTGGGCCGGTAACGCCCTGAAACAGCTCCTTGCAATCGGTAATGGTTCGGACATACCAGGATGACCCCCCCCACCTAGAGTGGAATTACCCGCCGCGCATTCCGCGCAAGCGGGCAACCACAAGGAGTCCATCATGAAAACCCCCATGAAAACCCTGGCGCCCGTCGCCATCCTCGCTTTCCTGTCTCTCACCGCCGGCGCCGCCCAGGCCGACGACCGTTCCTGCCTGTTCGACCCGCCGGCGGCTTCCGCCGCACAGACCGCGCCCGCCGTCATACCAGGCACGCGCATGGACGTGGCGCGTGGCGAAATGGGCAAAATAGAAGCCGCCCTGCGCAGTGGCCAAATCACCCCCTACGAAGCCGGCCGCTTGATGCGCCAGCAATGGGAGCTCACCCAGTTCCAGCGTGGGTTCCTGGAAGGCGCCCAAACGACGCGGAGTAACGCGGGAACGAGCGGAGGTTGTGGCCTCGGCGCGAACCTCGGCCTCGACCTCGCCCCCCTGGGCGATGTGGCAAGTAGCGTGGCGAAAAACGGCATGCAAACCGCCACCAAGGTGATGCGCGCGCTGATGCGTGAAACCGAGCGGCTGATTCAGGAAAAAGCGGCCGCGGAGGGCTCCGAGCTCTGAGCCTGTCCACTCCCCCCTTTTTCAAAGGGGGGTTTCATGGACAGCCCCTTACACCCCCGCCGCCTGCTGGTCCGCGTGGTAGCTGGAGCGCACCAGCGGGCCGCTGGCGACATTTCTGAAGCCCATTTCCAGGGCGATCCTTTCAAATTCAACGAACTGTTCCGGCGCCACAAAGCGTTCCACCGGCAAGTGATGGCCGGAAGGTTGCAGATATTGGCCGACGGTGAGCATGTCCACGCCATGCGCGCGCAGATCGCGCAGCACTTCCAGCACTTCCGTGTCGGTCTCACCCAGGCCCAGCATGATGCCGGACTTGGTCGGCACGGCCGGGCAACGTTCCTTGAACTGTTTCAGCAGCCGCAGCGAATGCGCGTAGTCGGCGCCGGGGCGGCAAGCCTGGTACAGGCGCGGCACGGTTTCCAGATTGTGGTTCATCACGTCGGGCGGGTCGCCGGCGAGGATGTCCAGGGCGACCTCCAGGCGCCCACGAAAGTCCGGCGTGAGGATTTCGATCCGGGTGCCGGGCGAAGCGGCGCGGGCGGCGCGGATGCAATCGACGAAGTGTTGCGCGCCGCCATCCTTCAGGTCGTCGCGGTCGACACTGGTGATGACCCCATATTTCAGGCGCATCGCCGCCAGGGTTTCCGCCAGATGGCGCGGCTCCTCCGGATCGGGCGGCAGCGGCTTGCCGTGGCCGACGTCGCAGAATGGACAGCGCCGCGTGCACAGGTCGCCCAGGATCATGAACGTGGCGGTGCCGTGGCGGAAACATTCGCCCAGGTTGGGGCAGGACGCCTCCTCGCACACGGTATGCAACTTCGCTTCCCGCAGGATCGCCTTCAGCTCGACCACTTCCCGCGCGGTCGGCGCCTGCGCCTTGATCCACGCCGGCAGCCTCAAGCGCGGCCTGGGCACGATCTTGATGGGAATGCGCGCGGTCTTGGCGGCGCCCTTGTGAAGTTCGGAATCAGCCATGGTTTGCTCCCCCCTCCAGTGGGATAACCAGCGGCTTGGCCGCGGTCTTTGTGCAGCCTAGGAGCCTGTCGGACTTTGGTCGTCGATAGCGAAAACGAGCCAGCGATGTTTCGGCGCAGCCAAAATCGGCCCCAGCGAGACCATTTTTTACCGGATTCCCCGCCGCATGGTGGCTCCATGGGGCAAAAGGCCGGTGAAAAATGGGCCGCCGCAGTCGATTTGCAGCCGACGATTCCAAAGTCCGACAGACTCCTAGGCGAATGATTAGTCGTTTCATCAGAGGGGCGGGGGATGAGGAAATGACGGTGGCGCAAGGATAACCGTTGCTCCCCGCTGGCGGGTCTGGAACCGACGCGGTGGCGTTGGCCGTGGCCAGTTGTTACCCGGAATTTATCGTGGAATCAATGTGAAACAATGTGCAAATCAATGCTATTTCTCCCTCGCAGGCCGGCCCGGCTTGCGGGGCGAGGCCCGGCGATTGGCCAATGCCTCGATCTGTTCGCGAAAACGGTCGTTGCCGAGCGCCCAGCCCTTGTTGGTGGCCTCTCGGATATTGGCAATCTGCGCCTCTTCTAGACCGGCGTGGAATAGTTGGCGATAGGCCGCCTGGCGGGCTGCGGCATCGCTCCCCATAGAGAGGTAGAGCGGATGGTCGGTCACCAGGTCGTCGCACTCGCCATCGGCATGCGCGCGGTAGCTCGACCAACGGTAATCGCGCGGATGGACGACCATCCCGGCTCGCACCGGATTGAGTTCGATATAGCGCGAACAGGCCTGCAGGTAAGACTCAGCATCGACCACCGTCGACTTGTAGCGTCCTTCCCACAGGGTGCCAGTGCGGCCGTAGCGGTGGTTGAAGTGCTGCACGTAGCGGCGTCCGACCGATTGCAGCGTGCGCCCGGCGCTGGTGTCGCTGGTGGGAGTGGCGAGCAGGTGGACGTGGTTGGCCATGAAGACGTAGGTGTGGATCGCCAATCCCTCGCGGCGCGAGGCATCCAGCAGGCAGCCTCGGAAAAAGGCGAAGTCCTCGTCGCCGGCGAAGATTACCTGGCGGTTGTTGCCGCGCTGGATCAGGTGCAGCGGCATGCCGGGAACGAAGTAGCGGGGTAGACGGGCCATGCGATGGCGGGACTGATCGGCCTATGTCGGGTACTTCTTCTGATGCTGGTGCAGGACCCAGCCAATCCGGACGCGCCGCCCGACGATGCGATACACGAGCAGGAAAGGGTATTTCATGATCACCAACTACCGCGTGCCAGCCACTTGGCCGCTCGGCCGATCTGCGGGAAGGTTTCAAGCTGGATAGCGTAATGACGAATCTCACCCATGACCCGATCAGCGGTCGCCTGGCTGTACTCGGCGTAGAACGATTCGATTGCCAGCAAGTCGCGCCAGCTCGTGGCGACCATTCAAGCCGCTTGCTTACCGGCACGCCGAGCCTGCTGTGCCGCGACTGCGGCGAACGCCTCATCTGTGGAATTCCACCCTTCCACCTCGCCCGATTCGAAACCGGCATGGATCGCTTTCT
>PFJX01000136.1 GCA_002784045.1 Hydrogenophilales bacterium CG_4_10_14_3_um_filter_63_21 | reverse complement strand
CAGCACCAATGCGGCCTCACGAGGGGCAAGGAGCGGTCAACTGAGGTTTCTAGGTTCAAGAAACATGCCACGCAGCGGCGTTTTCGCGGGCGTTCATCGGTTGCCGGCGCGGGTCTGCACGCTACGCACGACGGCGGCGACCAGGGCTTCGATTTCGTTTCCGGACATCTCCGGGAAGCTGGCCTGCAATTTGTTCATGGCCCGGTAGAAGGCGGTGCCGTTGTGGTTTTCGGGATCGCCGAGCAGGGGTCTGAGCAGCATCTGGGCGGCGTCGAAATGCTGGCGCAGCGGCTGATTACGGCGGCGTTCCTTTCTTGGCGGCGGTGTCGCCGCCTGGTTGCGTGTTTCCATTATCGTCTCCATCCATCTCATAGTTGGCCTCGCGGGTGGCTGGCCGAGGCACGGCAGCTTAGCGCAAGGATATTACGGTGATATTTCGCGGCTGGTAGTTTGTTACCAGTGCCGTGAAATAGCGCGCGATTATGCCCTTGATCGAGGTAACGAGGTAAGGATGGCCGCGCCGCGATGGGCGTCCCGCCGCATGCGCTAAAATTCGGGCCCGTTTCCTTTCCTCCCCCACCATGTCCGGCAACTCGATAGGCCTCGTTTTTTCCGTCACTTCCTTCGGTGAATCGCACGGTCCCGGCATCGGCTGCGTGGTGGATGGCTGCCCCCCTGGCCTGAGTTTGGGTGAAGCCGACATCCAGTTCGATCTCGACCGGCGCCGCCCCGGTACGTCGCGCCACGTCACCCAGCGGCGTGAATCGGACACCGTGGAAATCCTCTCCGGCGTGTTCGAGGGCAAGACCACCGGCACCCCCATCGCGCTGCTGATCCGTAACGAGGACCCGCGCAGCAAGGATTACGGCAATATTGCCGAGACCTTCCGGCCCGGCCATGCCGATTACACCTACGACCAGAAATACGGCTTCCGCGATTATCGCGGCGGCGGCCGTTCTTCCGCGCGGGAAACCGCCGTGCGGGTGGCGGCGGGGGCCATCGCCAAGAAGTGGCTGTTCGAGAAATATGGCACCGTGATTCGCGGCTACCTGGCGCAACTCGGCCCCCTCGCGGTG
Source organism: Hydrogenophilales bacterium CG_4_10_14_3_um_filter_63_21 (assembly GCA_002784045.1). Classification (GTDB taxonomy): domain Bacteria; phylum Pseudomonadota; class Gammaproteobacteria; order Burkholderiales; family Thiobacillaceae; genus PFJX01. The sequence goes on along the minus strand of PFJX01000136.1, from coordinate 10,506 downwards.
CCGTTCAAGTCCTGGGACAGCGTTCGCGAGAATCCCTTCTTCGCACCCGATTCCGACGCGGTGGCGGGTCTGGAGGCCTACATGGACGAGTTGCGCAAATCCGGCGATTCGGTCGGCGCGCGCATCAACGTGGTGGCGGAAAACGTGCCGGTGGGCCTGGGTGAACCGGTGTACGACCGCCTCGACGCCGATCTCGCCCATGCGCTGATGAGCATCAACGCGGTGAAGGGCGTGGAAATCGGCGACGGCTTCGCGGTGGTGGCGCAAAAGGGCACGCAACACCGCGATGAAATGACCCCGCGGGGTTTTCTCTCCAACCATGCCGGCGGCATCCTCGGCGGCATCACCAGCGGCCAGGACATCACCGCCTCCATCGCCATCAAACCCACTTCTTCGCTGCGCATTCCCGGCCGCTCCATCAACCGCCAGGGCGAGCCCATCGAAGTGGTGACCGAGGGCCGCCACGACCCCTGCGTCGGCATCCGCGCCACCCCCATCGCCGAAGCCATGCTGGCCATCGTGCTGATGGACCACGCCCTGCGGCAACGGGCGCAGAACGCGGACGTGGTGTGCGCGACGCCGGCCATACCGGGCCATGTGGAGGAATGAAATGGGAAATGCACTGGAAAAAGCCGCTGAGTTCACGCCCGAGGCTTATCTCGCCTGGGAGTCGGAGCAAAGCGAGCGCCATGAGTATGTGAACGGCGAGGTGTTCCTGATGACCGGGACGACGACGGCGCATAACGTCATCGGCAGCAACTTTCTCGTCGCTCTGAGAAACGGCCTGCGCGGCAAGCCCTGCCGGGTCTACATGGAATCCATCAAGCTCCGGGTGGAAGCCGCCAACTGCTATTTCTACCCGGATTTGATGGCCACTTGTTCCGCCGGCGACAGACAACAACCGTTGGTGCAATCCGAGCCCACCGTGGTGGTTGAGGTGCTCTCGGAATCCACTGCGGCTTTTGACCAGGGCGCGAAATTCGAGGCTTACCGGAAACTACCCTCTCTGCGCGAATACGTGCTGGTTGCTCAGGACAGCGCGCGGGTACTCGTCTACCGCCGGGGCGAAGGCGTCGAGTGGATCGTGCATCCCTATGGCGTCGGAGAAACAGTCAGGCTTCCCAGCCTGGAGTTGAGCATTCCGGTCGATCTGATCTACGAAGACATCGGTTTTGGTTCCATGTAGCGCCGGCTTCCAGCCGGCTGTTTTCAACGTGGCCGGCAAGGATGCCGGCGCTACAGAACTAGTCGCGCGGGTCTTCCTTCTCTCATGACGGGCATTCCCTACTGGCGTCTGTCCGGCTTCTATTTCTTCTACTTCGCCTTTGTCGGCGCGATGGCGCCATTCTGGGGGCTGTATCTGCATTCCCTGGAATTCAACGCTTTTCAGATCGGCGTATTGATGTCGCTGTTGCAGGTGATGCGCATTTTCGCGCCCAACATCTGGGGGCACATCGCCGACCGCACGGGGAAGCGCGTCACTATCGTCCAACTCGCCGCCCTGGTCTGCCTCATCGCCTTTGTCGGCGTGTTCTTCGCCAAGACCTTCTGGCCGCTGTTCGCGGTAATGTCGCTGATCAGCTTCTTCTGGAGCGCCTCGCTGCCACTGGTGGAAGCCACCACCCTGTCGCACCTGGGTGACCGGACCGACCGCTATGGCCGCATTCGCCTATGGGGCTCGGTGGGTTTTATTCTGGTGGTGGTGGGGCTGGGGGCGCTGCTCGATCATGCCTCGATCAACCTGGTGCCCTGGGTGGTGTTCGGCCTGCTGGTCGGCATTGTGTTGACTTCCCGGGTGATCCCGGAAGCGGAAATCGCCCGCCATGAGCTTGTCCACATTCCTCTGCGTGAGGTGCTGCGCCGCCCCGAAGTGGTTGCCCTGTTTGCCGCCGCCCTGCTGATGGCCGCCGCGCATGGGCCGTACTACACCTTCTTCACCATCCATCTGGTGCAGACCGGCTACAGCAAATCGCTGGCCGGCTGGCTGTGGGCGTTGGGGGTGGTGTGCGAAATCGGCATTTTCCTGGTGATGCCACGGGTGTTCCGTTCGCTGCGGGTGGAAACCGTATTGCTGGCCACCCTGCTCCTCGCTGCCGTGCGATTTCTGCTGATCGGCTGGCAGGCCGATAACCTGCCGCTGCTGCTGCTGGCACAGTTGCTGCACGCGTTCACCTTCGGCGCCTATCACGCCTCCGCCCTGGCCCTGGTCCATCGCCACTTCACCGGCCGCAACCAGGCGCGCGGCCAGGCCTTGTACAACAGTGTCGCCTTCGGTGTCGGCGGCACCCTCGGCAGCCTCTATTCCGGCGCCGCCTGGGATGCGCTAGGCGCCGGCATGACCTTCAGCATCGCCTCCGCTTGCGCCCTGCTGGCGGCGCTGGCGTTTGTCTGGAAGCGCCGTCGGGAAAACACCCCGCCGGCGGGATAGAATTCCCCCCGCTTTCTTTGTTACTTCATTCAGGAACCTCGCAAGATGCGTCCCCCCTCCTTCCGATCAAGCGGCTTCACCCTGCTGGAAATCATGATTGTCGTGGTCATCCTCGGCGTCCTCGCCGCCCTGGTTGTGCCCAAGGTGATGAGCCGCCCGGATGAAGCCCGTCAGGTTGCCGCCAAACAGGACATCGCCTCCCTCATGCAGGCGCTGAAACTCTACCGCCTGGACAATTTCCGCTATCCCAGCACCGAGCAGGGCCTCGCCGCTTTGGCCAGCAAACCTGCGTTGGAACCCGTGCCGCCCAACTGGAAAGGCGGTGGTTACCTGGATCGCCTGCCGAAAGACCCCTGGGGCTCGCCCTATCAATACCTCAACCCCGGCGTCCACGGCGAAATCGACGTGTTTTCCTTGGCTTCCGACGGTGAATCCGGCGGTGAAGGCGGTGCCGCGGATATCGGTTCCTGGAACCTCTAGTACGCATTGCTCAGGGCCGTGTCCATCGAATCGGGTCCGTTCTCCCCCTTTGTGAGAGAGAAGAAAAGGCTTGCCGGCGGCTTTACCCTGATCGAACTGCTGGTGGTGCTGGTGGTGGTCGGCGTGCTGGTTGCCACCATTCAACTCAATCTGTTTTCCGACAATGCCCGTCGACTGCGCAATGAAGGCGAGCGCCTGGCCGCCCTGCTCACCGCCTTGGCCGACGAGACAGTCACCAGTGGCCGGCCACTCGCGGTTTCCTTCAGCGCGAATGGCTATGCGTTCTGGGAAAAGGAAGCGGGCAAGGATGACGTCTGGCGCTCGCGTCCCGGCGACGAGCTGTTTTCCGACCGGCCTCTGCCGAACGGCATTCGCATCGTCGAACTGCGTATCCGCCAGCGTTCCATCCCACTCTCCGTGAAAGACCCCGAGCGGGTGGCGTTCTCGCCCTCAGGCATCCATTCCCCCTTCTCCGTTCTCCTCGCATTGGATGATCTGCGCGTGCGCGTGGTTTCGGACGCTCTCGGCAATCTGCGTGTCGAGGACGATGTGGGTGAGGGACCGGACTCATGAAGCCGCGCGGCGGCGGACCACGAATCCGGCGTCCTCTTTGCGGTGGCTTCACCCTGATTGAGATGCTGGTGGCCCTGGCCATTCTGGCCATCGCCCTGGCCGCCGTGCAGCGCGCGGTTTCCGGCTCGCTCGACAACGCCTTCGAACTCAAGCAACGCCTGCTGGCAAGCTGGGTGGCGGACAACCGCCTGGCCGAATTGCGCGCCACCCGCGTGCTGCCGCCCAGCGGCGAAATTCGCGGCGAGGAAATCCAGGCCGGCATCACCTTCCACTGGAAGAGCCAGGTCAGCGGCACGCCCAACCCTTATGTCGAACGGGTGGAAATTCGTGTCGCCGCGACCGCCGACAGCGAGCACGCCCTCGCCACCCTGGTTGGCTATCTGGTGAATCGATGATGCGCTCCCATGGCTTCACCCTGCTGGAAGTCCTGGTTGCCGTGGCCATCTTCGCGCTCCTCGGCATGGCCGCCTATTCCGGCCTGGATGCGGTGCTCAAGGCGCGCGCGCGGCTGGATGACGAGAATCACCAGTGGCGCGCCGTCGCCTTGTTCTGGACCCGGCTGGGACGCGATCTCTCGGCCTTCGTCGAGCGTCCCGCGCGCCTGCGCGGCAGCGCGCCACAAGCCGCCTTTCTCGGCGAGCCGGTCGCCATGGGCGAGTATGCGGCGCAGTTGGAGCTCACCCGTCTGGGCGCCGCCGACGGTGGCAACGCGCCGCCCGAGCGAGTGGCTTACCGGTTGCGTGGCGGCAAGGTCGAGTGGCTGCGCTGGCCCGCGCTGGACAGCGGTCCGCGCGCCATGCCGGATGTCGCCGTACTGCTGGAGCGGGTCGCGGCGCTGGAGTTTTCCTATCGCGACAGCGCCGGAGTCTGGAACACGCGCTGGCCGCCCGCCGCCAACCTGGGCCATCCGACGGCGGTGAAAGTGGTGTTGCGGCTGGAGTCGGGTGAAGCGCTCACCCGTTGGTATGCGTACTGAGCGGCAGCGGGGCATCGCCCTGATTACCGTCATTCTCATCGTCGCCCTGGCAACCACGGTGGCGAGCTTTGTCGCCTGGCGCCAGCAGGTCTGGACCCGGCAGGTGGAAAATCTGCGTGATGCTTCCCAGGGCGAGGCGATCGCGCGGGCCGGCGTGGATTGGGCTGGCGCCATCCTCAGCGAAGACCGGCGCAAGAATCAGGTCGATCATCTCGGCGAGCCCTGGAACCAGCATGTCGCCCTGCCGGTTGAGCGCGGCAGCGTAGCCGGTGGCATCAGCGACAGCCAGGCGCGTTTCAACCTCAACAACCTGGTACGCGGTGGCCAGGCCAGCGGCGCCGACATCGCCGTCTTTCAGCGCCTGCTTGGCCTGCTCGATCTCCCCGCCACTCTGGCCGATGCCCTGGTCGACTGGCTCGATGCCGACCACCAGCCCACTGGCGCCGATGGCGCGGAAGATGCGTATTACCTGGCATTGCCGGAGCCGTATTACCCGGCCAACCGCGCTCTGGTCGATCTGGCGGAATTGCCCATGGTGCGCGGATTCGACCGGGCCATCGTGGCCAAGTTGGCTCCCTACGTCTGTGTCTTGCCCACCCCGACGCCAGTCAACGTCAACACCGCCGGCGCCGAAGTGCTTGCCGCGGCCATCCCCGGCCTCAACCTGGACGACGCGCGGCAACTCGTGGAAAAACGCGGCGATGGCAGCCAGTCCCTGGCCGATTTTCGCGGCAAACTCAGCGCCGAGCAGGCCCTGGGCCTGCGGGAAAACCTGCTCAGTGTCGCCAGCGATTTCTTTCAGGCCGATCTCAGCGTTGAATTCGGCCGGGTGCGGCAGCGCTATTTGGCGCTTTACCAGCGCCAAGGGCAGAATTGGCCGCTGCTGCTGTGGTTGCAACAGCGTTGAGCATGGACTGTCCATTAGCCGAGGCAGGCCTTCATGTAGCGCCGCCGCCACGAGACCCCTATCACGAGACCTAACGTGAAAAGACTATTTATTTCGATCCCAGACCCCCTGCCCAACAGCCTGGACGTCCTCGCCTGGCGCCTGCCCGGCGGCCAGCCCGAGAGCGGCCAGGCAAACCGCGCGGCGGAATTACCGGCCGCCGATGAAATCTGGCTGGCATTCCCCGCCAGCCGGGTCTTGCTCAGCCGCGTCAAGCTTTCGCGGCGCGCCTTGCGCCAGTTGAGCGGCGCCCTCGGCAATGCCTTGGAAGATCAGTTGATGTACGACCCGGCGCAGGTACATGCCGCCCTCGGCAAACCGCTGCCGGGCGACGTGCATCCGGTCGCGGTGATCGAAGCCGCCTGGCTGGAACAGGCGTTGGCGTTGTGCCAGCGGCAGGCTATCCAGATCGCCGGCGCGATTCCCGAGACCCTGCTGTGGGTTGGCGAGGAAGTGCCGGGGCAGTGGAACGCGCGCTGGAATGGCCGGGACGGTTTTGTGCGCAGCGGCCCCTGCGCCGGCTTCGCGCTCGACGACGGCACCCCCGACACGCCGCCCCTGGCGCTGCAACTGGCCCTGGCGGAAGCGCGCCAGTTGGGTGAACCCCCCGGCGCCCTCATTCTGGAAACCGCATTGGAAGTGGATGCCGCCGCCTGGCGCCACGCCCTGGATTGCCCCATTCACCGGCAAGCCCTGCGTCCCGACCCGCATCCTCCCGCCATCAATCTGTTGCAAGGCGCCTATGCCGCCAGGCGGCGCGGCGGTGGCTTGGCCAACCGCCTCGGCCTCGCCAGCGGACGGCAAGTTGCAACGTATCGCCTCGCCGCCGGCCTGCTGGTCGCCGCGCTGGCGGTGCAGGTGCTCGGCACGGCCGCGGACTGGGCGCGTCTGTCTTGGGAAAACCGCAAACTGCGCGAAGAAATGCGCCAGGTGTTCAAGGAGACCTTTCCGCACACTCAGGCCATCGTCGATCCCGCCCTGCAAATGCAACGGCAACTGGCCGATCTACGCGGCGCCCGTGGCTATGCCAAAACCGGCGACTTCCTCCACGCCCTGACGGCGGCGGGCGGCCAGATGGGTGGGGTGGCCGGCCTGAACTACGAGGGCGGCCGCCTCACCCTGCTTCAACCCCGCGCCACTGACCTCGGCGGATTGCGTGGCGCGCTTGCGGCCCAGGGCTATCAAATGGCCGCCGCGAACGGAGAAGACGGCAACCAAACGGTCACGATCGAACGGAGCCGGCCATGAGTTTCCCCCTAACAGAGCGCTTCCAGGATTTCTGGGATGGCCTTGCCGCGCGCGAACGCAACCTGGTCGCGGCGGGGCTGCTGGTCCTCGTGCCGCTCGCGCTTTACCTCTATCTATGGCAACCGCTCACCGCGGAACGCACTCGCCTGGCCGGCCGGGTCGCGCAACTGCGCGGCGAACTTGCGCAACTGCGCGGTGACAGCGAGGAAGTCAAAGCCCTGCGCGCGCAAACGCCGATCCGCAGCGCCGAGACGCTGGCCGCCACGGTCCGCCTGGCGGCATCGCGCTTCGGCTTGGCGGAAAAACTGGGCGCGATGACGCCGCAGGGGGGCGATCGCCTGGAGGTGAGCATGGAGGGGGTTTCCTTCGACGCCTGGTTGAGATGGGTGGGCGAACTCGGCGTGCAAGGCGTCAGCCTGAACGCCTGCAAGGTCGAGGCCCTGCCCACCGCCGGTCTGGTTCGCGCCAAGGCCACCCTGTCGCGGAACGCTTCTTGAACCCCGTCGCCCAGCCATCGCGCTTACGTGGCAAGCTGATTCTGGGTGGGCTGTTTTTCTATGTTCTGTTTCTGCTCGTTCAAATGCCCGCCGCCTGGCTGCTCGCGCGGTTGCCGGCGGATAGCCCGATGCAGTTGCGCCAGGCCAGCGGCTCCCCCTGGCATGGCGCGGTGCGCCAGGTCACCTGGCGCGTGGGTAACGACCGCCTGGAACTCGGCAGCCTGGTGTGGGCCTGGGTTCCGGGTGAATTGCTGCGGGGCCGCCTGGGTTTGGCTTTTGAACTCGGCCAGGCGCCCAACAAGCTGAAAGGCGTCCTTCTCATTGGCCGTGACGGCCAGCATCTGAAAACCGTGCAAGGCCGGCTTGACGCTGCCATCCTTGGTTTTGCCTTTCGCCCACTCAGCCTGCTGCAACCCCAGGGCAGGCTGACGCTCGCCATTCCCGACCTTCATTTGGGCAAGCAGCGCATCCATGGCGAGGCCCGTGTCGACTGGCGGGAAGCCCGCAGTGCCCTGATTGCCGCGCCTCTGGGCGATTATCACGCCGAATTGCGCGCCGACCCCGACGGACGCCGCGCCCGGTTCACCATCCAGACCCTGCAAGGCGCGATGGCGATCAACGGCGCGGGCGACTATTCCCCTGGCAAAGGCGGTGATGGAAAACTCTTCCTGCACCCCCCGCAGGACGAACGCGGCAAGCGCTATACCCCCATCCTCGACCTGTTCGGCAGGCCGGATGCCAACGGAACCTGGGTGCTCAATCTAGCCTCCCATTGAGGTAGGGGCGCGGATGAGACACCCGCGATCCTCGTGAAACGACCGCGGGCCTCCTTTACCGGGGCGGCCAATCGGCCATGAAGGGTTAACGTGAAACAAGCTCACGTCCCTCCTGTAGCGCCGGCTTCATCATCCGGGGTGGTTCCTGGCCGCCATGACCGTTAACGAAGGAAGCGGCCGGTAGCCGAGACTCGTGCCGAAGAAACACGGCCGGCGCTATAGGGCACAGGGTGCATCCCATGGGATCAGGGGGTGAGATAAAGTGTTTCTCGCGGGGATAAAACGGCAACGCCCCCTTGCGGGGGCGTTGTTCAAGCCAGCTCCTTGCGGAAGCGGTTTACACCTCCATGCTCCGGCGCCGTACCACAAACGCCCCGGCCGCGGCCGCGAGGATGAGGAGCAACAGCGAACCCCACGGGTACTTGACCGTGAAGACAATCGGCGCCAGCGCCGCGCGAGTGGCGGCACGCAACGTGTCATGCTGGGCAATGAAGTTGGCGATGGGCGGCGAGACGCTGTAGTAGGTATTCACCAGCATCCGACCGAACCCGTTGGTCAACAGGTGGCGATCGCGGAAGGCGCGCAGCAGAAGCACATCCGGCGCCATGTCGGTGCCATAGGCCGCCGTGGCGATGAAGCAGCCTGTACTGCTGCCGCTATCGCTACTGGCAGCCGGGGCGACAAAGCCGACACCCGGTGCGCCCGGATCCTTGATCACGCCAACCGCCGGGTCGGTGTCTTCCAGTCCGTTGTCGGTGAGGGTGACCTCGATGTAAGTGTAAGGACCGCCCACCGGGCCGAGCGAAATTGGCACACCCGGCATCCCCTTCCACGCGCCGCCCTGAAGCTTGAACCAGGCCAGACCCGCTTTGATGGTGCCATCGAGGTTGAGGAAACCCGCCGGGTTGGCGGGGTCGAGCGAACCCGGGGCCGGGGTGATGCGTAGCTTCGTGGTCGCGGCGGTCAGGCCGGTGAGGGTGAAGTCGAACGAACCGACAGGCAGTTCAACACTGGCCTCTTTCGTGCCGCCCGCGACGAGTCCGCGCGCCGGCGCCGAGATGAGCACGCCACCGGTGGCTTCCAGCGTCACCGTACCCTGGTTGGCGGGTGGAACATCGCTGCCGCCTATCTCAGGGAGGCGTTTCTGGCCGGAAGGGGTATTGGGATCGGCAAAGGTCAGGGACATCAACACCCATGCCGTGGTCAGGTCCGGAACCCTGTTGTTGCTCAGCCAATAACCATCGTTCCAGTTGTACCAACTGTTGGCGGCGGTCGCGACCGCGTTGGTAAACACGAACTCCTTGAGGTCGTCGAGCCAGGGATACGAAACCGGCGGGGTGGCCGTCGTCACCAGTGGATTGTTGGCGCCCAGCACCCCGGTCAAGCCTTTCGCCATGGCATAGACGAAATAGTAATCCTGGATAAAGGAACCGAACCCATCGTTAACGCGATTCATCCAGCGACCACTCCCGGCCGCTTGATTGTCATAGTAATTGGCATACCACGCCAGGCCCTTCGTCACTTCGGAGCTTTGCTCCTTGCCGATCATGTAGAGACTCCAGAGTCCGGCGCCGGTGGCAGTCGTTGATGAAATCGCGTAGCCGCCCGAGTAGGTAAAGTGGCCATCCGCTTGTTGATTGTTCTGGAGATAGCTGTAGAGCTTGGCCGCCCAGGTCCCCGCGGTATTGGCATCGATCGCCAGGCCGAGATGATTGGAGCCGTAAAACATGCCCATCACACCGAACTGGGTGTTGGAGATATCGCCGCCGCTGCCGCCACCACACGGCGAATAAGTCCAGCCACCGGAAGCACATTGGCCATTGGCCAGATAGGTGACCGCATTCTGGACCACGGTATTGTAGGCGGCGTCAACCGTCGCCACCTTGCCGTACAGGCTCAAAGCCACCAGGCTGAGGCCGGTCTCATAAGTGTTGTAGTTGATGTAGATACCGCCATCCGCCTGCGCTTGGGCCAGGATGTACTTCACCCCTTTGTCGATGACCGATTTATAGGCGGCATCGCTGTACTTGCCGGTTTCGAGCAAGGCCGCCACCGCGGCCGCGGTATCCGCCAACGGCACGGAAGTTCCCCAATGGCCAACAGTGAGGTCAGTAGCGTCCGGAATGAATCGGTCCAGTAGATACTTTTGCCCGCCCGCCACCACGGTCGCAATCTCCGCGTCAGTGGGGACTACGGCGCTGGCGGGCGTGATGCCCAACATGAATACGGCCAGCAAGGAAAGTATGCTGTGCCACCATTTTGCTCTCATGACTGCCTCCAATTTGCAGAGGGGAATATCCCCATACGACCCATGTGGCAACCCAACCGCCAATTGCACCAATGGCACGTTGCCATGCCCATGCTCAATTCTGCCCCTTTACAGGCCATCTTTGCCCGGGAAGGAACGCGGTTGTTTTAGTGCGTTCAGCCACCTTGGTCAAGTTGTGTGGAACTTTTGTATCAAGTCCCACGCCGTGGCACGGGCCGGCGTCGGCGCGGGTGGCGCGCAGGGAGTCAATTCCAATAGAGGTATGAGTCTGAGCTTCCGGTTTTGACCTTCGAATTTCGAATCAAAACGGCTG
>PFJX01000047.1 GCA_002784045.1 Hydrogenophilales bacterium CG_4_10_14_3_um_filter_63_21 | reverse complement strand
CTTCGAGTATAGGCAGGGTCGCAAATATGTATAGTCATTTATGAGACACTACACTAGAATGCCGCCCATGCGGCTTCTCTACTCCCTGGCCTGGCTGTTCGTCCTGCCATTCGCCTTCTTCCATCTGCTGCGCCGCGCATGGCGGCAACCCGAATATTTACGGCACTGGAGCGAACGCCTGGGTTGGGCGCCACAATGCCAACCGCCAGTCATCTGGTTGCATGCCGTTTCGGTGGGCGAAACGCGCGCCGCCGCGCCGCTGGTGAAAGCCTTGCGGATGCGCCACCCCGGCCACGCCATTTTCCTCACCCATGCCACGCCGACTGGGCGGGCAGCCGGTGGCGAACTGTTCGGCGAAGGCGTGATCCAGTCCTATCTGCCCTACGACTTCCCGCCCCTGGTCTGGCTGTTCCTGCACCGGGTCAGCCCGGTCATGGGCGTAATCATGGAAACGGAAATCTGGCCAAATCTCTATGCCGCCTGCCAGCGGCGAGGCATTCCCCTGTTTCTGGTGAACGCGCGCTTGTCGGAAAAGTCGGCGCGTGGCTATGGCCGTTTTCGCGTTCTGGTGGCGCCGGCGCTGCGCAGCCTGGCGAACATCGCGGCGCAAACGGAAAGCGATGCGCGGCGCCTGCGTGGCCTCGGCGCGAACCACGTGGAAATCAGCGGCAACGTGAAGTTCGATGTGGCTCCGTCGCGGGATACCGAGGAGCGCGCGCGTGATTTGCGGGAACGGTTCAACGGCCGTTTCATGTTTCTTGCCGCCAGTACCCGCGAAGGTGAGGAAGCAGTACTGCTCGACGCTCTGGCGGGCCTGGGGATTCCCGGCCTGCTGCTGGTGCTGGTGCCACGCCATCCGCAACGCTTCGACGCTGTGGCGGCGCTGTTGGCGGAACGCAAACTGGCTTATGTGCGGCGTAGCGAAGGACGGCCGCTGGCGGCCGAAACCCAGGTGTTCCTCGGTGACAGCATGGGCGAGCTGGCGGCTTACTACGCGGCGGCGGATGTCGCTTATGTGGGTGGCAGCCTGTTGCCGTTGGGCGGCCAGAACTTCATCGAGGCGGCCACGGCGGGCTGTCCCGCTTTGATTGGGCCGCATACCTGGAATTTCGCGGAGGCGGCGGAACAGGCGGTGGCCTGTGGCGCGGCGCGGCGGGTTGCGGATGCGGGAATGTTGGCGGAAGTGCTGTTGGCGCTATTTCGCGACCCGGTCGCACGCCAGCACATGCGGGCAGCCGGCTTGTGCTTCGCGGCGGCGAATCGGGGGGCAACAGAACGGGTGATGGGGATGCTGGAGCGGCATCTGTAAACCCGGATTCCACTGCGCTGCATCCGGGCTACGAAGTAAACATACAAGGATGTGGTTACCGAAGGGTAGAGGCTGCATCAGAACGCAGCGAACCGCATCAACCAGGCTCGCGTCGCGTGGTGCGGTTCGTGCCTCACCGCACCCTACGGTGCTGAATCGCGGACGCGGTCCGCTCCGATGTCCACCAGCAGCGCGTCCAGCGCCTTCAGATCGGACTCATGAAGCGCGCCGGCGGCGGCTTTCAGGGTCAGGCCGGCAATCAGGGTCTGGTAGCGGGCGGCGGCGAGATCTTTGCGGGTGGTGTAGACCTGTTGCTGGGCATTGAGCACGTCCACGCCTGTGCGCACGCCGACTTCCAGGCCTAGCTTGGTCGATTTGAGCTGCGCTTCGCTGGACACCAGGGCTTGCTCCAGCGCTTGCACCTGGGCGTTGCCGGAGAGCACGCCGAGGTAAGCCTGGCGCGCGTCCAGGGTGGCCTGGCGGCGTGCGTTATCGAGTTCGTGGCGGGCTTTTTCCAGGTTGGCGGAGGCCTCCCGCACGCGCGAACTGATGGCGCCGCCCTGATAGAGGGGCAGGACGAATTCCAGGCCGATGCTGCCAGTCTGCGTTGCCACGCTGGAAGTGTTCCCCAGAGTCTGGCCACGGTTATCGCCATAACTGGCTTTCAGGTCGAGCGTGGGCAGGTGGCCGCCCTTCTGTTTGTCGACTTCACGCCGCGCGGCTTCCCGTGCGGTGCGGCCCAGCGCCACGGCGAGGCTGTCGGCTTCTGCCTGCTTGACCCAGGCGTCCATGTTATTGGGCTCGGGCAGCCGCATCCTGGCTTGTTCATTGAGCAAGGCGAGGGGAGGGGCTTCCTGGTTAACGATTTTTTCCAGGGCGCGCTTTTTCACTTCCAGGTCGTTTTGCCCGGCGATTTCCTGGGCCGTGGTGAGGTCGTAACGCGCCTGCGCCTCATGAGTGTCGGTAATGGTGGCGGCCCCCACCTCGAAACTCTTGCGCGCCTGCGCCAGTTGCTCGGCAAAAGCCTGCTTCTGGCCGCGCGCGGTGGCCAGCACGTCCTGGGCTTGCAGCACGTCGAAGTAAGCGCGGGCGACGCGCAACAGCAAATCCTGCTCCGCCACCGTGAGCGTCTGCTCCGCTTGCAGCACTTGCAGCTTGGCCTGCTCATAGGCCTCAAGATTCTGTTTGCGATAAAGCGGTTGGGTCAGGGACAGGCTGAATCCATAGGGATCAGATGTCTGTGAATACCCCACAAGGCTGGATTGGGTATCGACGTGGTTGACGTTGCCGGCCAGGCTCACGGTCGGCCGCAACAGCGCCCTGCCCTGCGGCAGTTTTTCCAGACCGGCCTGGTAAGCCTGGAGCGCGGTGGCATAGGTGGCGTCGTTAGCGCGAGCGAGTTGGTAAATCGAGCTCAAATTGGCACCCCAGGCAACCTGGGTAACACAGGCCAGGGTGGCGGCAAGCAGGATCAGGCGCATGATGAGTTCGACTCAGTAAGTGGGCAGGGTGCGATCAACTTCCTTGGCCCAGGCATCGACGCCACCGGTCAGGTTGATCACGTTGCTGAAGCCGTTGTGTTCCAGGAAGCGGGCGACATGAAAACTGCGCACGCCGTGATGGCAGATCACCACCGTCTCGCGTTGCGGGTCCAGTTCTCCGAACCGCGTCTGCACGCTGCTCATGGGCAGCAGTGTCGCCCCGTCGAGATGGCAGCGCTCGAATTCCCAACCTTCGCGGACATCCAGCAGCAGCGGTTTGGTGCGCCGCGGATCGTCCAGCCAGGCCTTGAGTTCGGCGGGGCGCAGTTGTTGCACAGTCAAAAAACGAAGCGTTCCGGTTCCGCCGCGTTCACCAGGGTTTTGCTGACGGTTTCGAACAAAGAATCCGTGTGGCAGACGCCGGGGGTCGCACAGGTGACCAGGCTGGCCACCATCGCCGGGCCTTCACCGACGATGGCGAAGAGACGGCCGCCGGGATTGAGGCGCTTCAGATAAGCCTCGGGCGGCAGCGGCACCGAGCCGGTCAGGACAATCACGTCAAAAACACCGTCACCAGGCCAGTCGCGCGCGGCATCGCCCTGGCGGGTCTGGATGTTGGCAAGCCCGTGCGCGTGAAAGCGCTTTTCCGCTTCGTCGCGCAGGTCGGCATAGAGCTCCACCGTGACCACGTTAGCCGCCTGAGCAGCCAGCAGCGCGGTGAAATAGCCGCTGCCGGTACCGATTTCCAGCGCCCGGTCAGTGGCTTTGACCTGGACGGCTTGCAACGCGCGCGCCTCGATCTTCGGCGCCCACATCACTTCGCCATGGCCCAACGGAATCTCCATGTCGACGAAGGCCAGGGACTGGTAGACCGCGGGCACAAAATCCTCGCGTTTCACCCGCAACAACAGGTCGAGCACCTTGGGGTCCAACACCTCCCAGGGGCGGATTTGCTGCTCGATCATGTTGAAGCGTGCCTTTTCGTAATTCATATCAGCTCCAGAAAACACCCTCGAATTCAATGCGTGGCATTGTAACCCGCGCCCTCCGGGGGCCGCACCCGGAACCAGGCGGCGTACAGGGCCGGCAGGAACATCAGGGTGAGCAGGGTGGCGATGGCCAGGCCGCCCATGATGGCGGTGGCCATCGGCCCCCAGAACACGCTGCGGGTCAGCGGAATCATCGCCAGGATCGCCGCCATGGCGGTCAACATGATTGGCCGGAAGCGGCGCACGGTGGCGCCAACGATGGCATCCCAGGCGGCGTGCCCGGCGGCGATGTCTTGTTCGATCTGATCGACCAGGATCACCGAGTTGCGCATGATCATGCCGAACAGGGCGATCACCCCGAGCTGCGCGACGAAGCCGAACGGCGCCTGGAACAAAAGCAGCGAAGCGGTGACGCCGATCATCCCCAGCGGCGCGGTCAGCAATACCAGCAAGGTAAGCTGAAAGCTTTGCAACTGGATCATCAGCAGGGTCACTACCACGATGATGGCCAGCGGGAACACCGCGCGGATGGAATTTTCCGCAGCGCCAGACTTCTCCGCCGTGCCACCGAGGTCGATGCGGTAGCCGGGCGGCAGTTTCGCGCGCAGGGCGTCCAGCTTCGGGTTGATGTCCGTGCTGGCGGTGGGCGCCTGGATACCCTCGCGCAGATCGCAACGCACCGTGATGGTGGGCAGGCGGTCGCGCCGCCAGATCAAGCCCTCCTCCAGTTCCGGCGTCAGGGTGGCGATCTGCGACAGCGGCACGAAACGGCCGTCGCGGGTATGCACCTGCAAATCGGCGAGTTGCGATAGACGGTTGCGCTCCAGGCCTTCCGCCCGGCCCATCACGTCGATCAACTGGTCGCCCTCGCGGAACTGGGTGATGGCGACGCCATTGAGCAGGTTGTTGACGATCTGCGACAGATCCTGCGAGCTGATGCCCAGCGCGCGCGCCTTGTCCTGATCGACCTCCAGGCGCACCTGTTTGATGCGCTCGTTCCAGTCCAGATGCACATCCTTGGCATAGGGGTGGGCGCGCATCACCGCCGCCACCTCGCCGGCGATGCCGCGCAGCTTGTCCGGATCGGAACCGCTCACCCGGAACTGCACCGGGAAGCCTACCGGCGGGCCGTTCTCCAGGCGCAGCACGCGCCCGCGCAGGCCGGTGAACTCCTTGGCCAGGCGCTGTTCCAGGCGTGCCTTGACCGCCTCGCGCGCCTTCAGATCGGTGGTCATCAAGACGAACTGGGCGAAGTTGTCGTTGGGCATCTGCGGGTCCAGCGGCAGGAAGAAACGCACGCTGCCCATGCCCACATAAGCGGCGTAGTGGCTGATCCGGCCCTTGAGTTCCGGGTCGCTGGCCAACATCGCTTCCACCCGCTTCACCTCGCTGTCCGTGGCCTTGACCGAGGCGCCCTGCGGCAGCCACAGGTCAATCAGCAGTTCCGGCCGGTTGGTGGTGGGGAAGAACTGTTTTTCCACGCCCTGTTTGAAGCCGACGATGGCCAGCACGAAAGTCGCCAGGGTCAGGCCGATCACCACCCAGCGATGCGCCACGCACCCATTCACCATGTGTTTGACGCGCCGATAGAACGGCGAGGCGTAAGGATCGCCCGCGTGCTTTGCCGCCTTCGCCATCAACGCCTCCCGGTTCAGCAAGCGCGAGCCCAGCCAGGGGATGAACAGCACCGCCGCCACCCAGGAGGTCAACAGCGCGATGCCCACCACGGCGAAAATCGAAAAGGTGTATTCCCCCGCCGCGCTCTTGGCGAAGCCCACCGGCAAGAAGCCGGCGGCGGTAATCAGGGTGCCGGTAAGCATGGGAAAAGCGGTCGAGGTATAGGCGAAAGCCGCCGCCTTGGACTTCTCCCAGCCCTGCTCCATTTTCACCACCATCATTTCCACGGCGATGATGGCGTCGTCCACCAGCAAGCCCAGGGCGATGATCAACGCGCCCAGGGAAATGCGCTGCAAGTCGATGCCAGCCGGCTTCATCAACAGAAAGGTCACCGCCAACACCACCGGAATCGACAGCGCCACCACCAGGCCGGTGCGCAGGCCGAGGAAGAGAAAGCTGACCGCCAGGACGATGGCAACCGCTTCCAGCAGGCTCTTCATGAACTCGTCGATGTTGCGCTTCACCACCGCCGGCTGATCGGCCACCTGCGCGAGTTCCAGGCCTACCGGCAATTCGCCGCGCAGGCGCGCGGTGGTGGCCTGGAGGTGCTCGCCCAGGTTCATCACGTTGCCGCCCCGGGTCATCGACAGCGCCAGGCAGACGGCCTCCTTCCCTTGCCAGCGGAAATGCGGTTGCGGCGGGTCGGCATAACCGCGCCACACCTTCGCCACATCGCCCAGCCGGAACAGCTTGTCGCCGGCACGAATGCCGATGGCGCGGATCGATTCCACGCTCTCGAAACTGCCGGTCACATGGATGCGGATACGGTCACTCGCACTATCGACGAAGCCGGCCGGGGTCATCGCGTTCTGCGCTTGCAGCGTCTGCTGGATCAATCGCGGGTCCAGGCCGAGGGTGGCGAGCTTGGCCGCCGACATCTCGATCCAGATGCGTTCGTCCTGCACCCCGACCAATTCCACCTTGGCCACATCCGGGATGCGGCGCAGTTCCAGTGCGAGTCGGTCGGCCTGGCGGCGCAGTTCGGCCAGCGTGTAACCGTCGCCGGTCAGCGCGAAGACATTGCCGAAAGCATCGCCGAATTCATCATTGGGAAACGGCCCGCGCACCCCCGCCGGGAGGCTGGCGCGGATGTCGTCGAGCTTCTTGCGCACCTGATACCAGAGCTCCGGCACCTGCTTCGGCGGCGTGAAATCGCGCAACTCCACGAACACCAGCGACTCGCCCGGCTTGGAATAGCTGCGCAGATTGTCCAGAAAGGGAAGTTCCTGAAGCTTCTTCTCGATGCGGTCGGTGACCTGCAACTCCACCTCGCGCGCCGTCGCTCCCGGCCAGAAACTGCGCACTACCATGAGCTTGACGGTGAAGTCCGGGTCTTCCGAACGCCCCAGATTGAAATAAGCCAGGACGCCGCCCAGGGTCAGGACGAGCATGAAATAAGCCACCAGGCTGGGATGTTGCAGCGACCAGGTGGAGAGGTTAAAGGGCTTCATGGGGCGGCCCCTTCTCCCTGTAGCGCCGGCTTCCAGCCGGCGCTACAAAAGCGCGAAGCCGCCATCACAGATATCCCCCTTCCGCCACCCGCACCACTTCGCCCTCGACCAGCTTGTGCGCCCCGGCGGCGACGATGCGTTCGCCCTCGGCCAGGCCACCGCTCACGGCGACGCCGTCCTCGCGCCAGGCCGCCACCTTGATCTGGCGCAAATGTACGCGGCCATCATGGCCGATCAGCCACACCGCCGGCTGTTGCCCCTGCTGGAACACGCTGCCCAGAGGAATCAACGTCACCGCGCCGGCGGCGGAAGGTGCCAGCAGAACCCGCGCGGTCTGCCCCAGGCGCACGTCAGCATCGGCATTCAGGATGGACACCCGCGCGGCATAGGTGCGAGTCACTGGATCCGCCTGCGGCGACACCTCGCGCACCCGGCCTCGGTAGGGTTTATCCGGCGTGGCCCACAGCACCACCACCACCTCACCGGCGTGGCTCAGTGCCGTTACCCGATTCTCCGGAACGGCGATCAGCACTTCCTTCTCGCCGCTCTTCGCGACTTTCACCACCGCCTGCCCCGCCGCTACCACCTGGCCGGTTTCCGCGAGGACGGCGGAAACCACCCCGGCTTGATCGCTGGACAGCCTGGCATAGCCGGTCTGATTGCGGGCAATGGCGCCTTGGGCGCTGGCCGCGCGCACCTTTTCATCGGCCGCCTTGAGGGCGGTTTCCTTGGCCTCCAGCGCGGCCTGGCTGACGAACTGCTGGGCGCGCAGGCTGCGATAGCGCCCCGCATCAGCATGAGCGAAGCTGCGCTCGGCTTGCGCAGCCGCCAGTTGGGCCTCGGCACCTTGCTGTGACTGCGCCAGATCGGTTGCATCCAACCGCGCCAGGACCTGGCCCACCAGGACTCGGTCGCCCACGTCCACGCGCCGCTCAATCAGTTTTCCTGCCACCCGAAATCCCAGTGCCACCTCATGACGCGGCCGCACTTCGCCCGAGTACTCGGCTTGGTTGAAACCGCTGCCCAGGCGTACCGGGAACGCCAGCACCACACGCGCTTGCGACGCGGGCGGCGCGGCTTTATCACCGCACCCGGCCAGGAGCAACAAAAGCAATATCCAGAGCAGGCGGTTCATAGCAGTGTTCCTTTCAAGTTGGCGAAGTCATCGGCCCGCGGCCACCCTGCGTTAACGTGAAACAACCGCGAGTCTCCCCTGTAGCGCCGGCTTCATCATCCTGGGCGGCCTCGCCGCCATGATCGTTTGGATGAAGCCGCGGCGCGACTACAGCACAAAACCCCGTTCGCCGACTGGATTCCAATGCCGCATGCGGGCGACAAAATCCGGGAACTCCAGATTCAGCGCGGCCCGCCCTATCTCGGCGGCCTTTTCCAGGGTGGTGAAGCCGACGTTCGGCAGGGGTTTCCGGAAAGCGAAGACGATGATGTTGCCTTTCTTTTCCGAGGGCAGTTGCAGCACGTGTTCACCAAAGGCGGCGGTGATGCGTTCGAAATAACGCGGGAAATATTCATCCGATCCCCACAGGTTGAACGCCGCCACTCCGCCCGGCCGCAACATGGCTTTGCAGGCCTGGTAAAAGTCGAGGCTGGAAAGCGCCTCGACGATGCGCTTGGCGTCGTAACCATCCACCAGCAGCGCATCCTGGCTGTTCGAGTTGGCCCGCACAAAGTCGGCGCCGTCGCCAACCCGCACATCCAGGCGTTCGTCGTCGGCCGGCAGCAGGAAATAGGAACGCGCGGCGGCGACCACTTCGGGATTGATTTCCAGGGCGGTAAGCTGGGACTCCGGCAAATTGCGGTGGATAAATTTGGCGATGGAACCGCCACCCAAGCCAACCAGGGCGATGTCGCGGGGATTGGGGCAAAACAGCAGAAACCCAAGCATGGCGCGGGTGTATTCCAGTTCCAGCGCCCATGGTTCCCTGATGCGCATCGCGCTCTGCACCGCCGGGCCACCCAGATGCAGATAGCGCACGCCCTGGCGTTCGCTGATCTGGACGGGTTCTTGCGCGCCTTTGCGCTGACGGGAAAACGGTCGCATTTGTTACCATTCGCTTCTTTTCGGACCCTGAAGCCTACCATGCGCATTTCCCGGTTTTTTCTCTCCACCAGCAAGGAAGCCCCCGCCGAGGCGGAACTCGTCAGCCATAAACTCATGCTGCGCGCCGGCCTCATCCGCCGCCTCGGTTCTGGCCTTTATACCTGGATGCCGCTCGGCCTGAGGGTGCTGCGCAAGGTGGAAGCCATCGTACGCGAAGAGATGAACCGCGCCGGCGCCCTGGAACTTTTGATGCCCGCCGTACAGCCGGCGGAACTGTGGCAGGAATCCGGGCGTTGGGCGGTGTTCGGGCCGCAGATGCTGAAGATCAAGGACCGCCATCAGCGCGATTTCTGCTTCGGCCCCACCCATGAGGAAGTCATCACCGACATCGCCCGCAAGGAAATCCGCTCCTACCGCCAGTTGCCAATCACCTTCTATCAGGTACAGACCAAGTTCCGCGATGAGATCCGCCCCCGCTTCGGGGTCATGCGCGCGCGCGAATTCCTGATGAAAGACGCCTATTCCTTCCACGCGAGCGAAGCCAGCCTGGATGAGACGTACAAGATCATGTATGCCACCTACTCACGCATCTTCACTCGTCTGGGGTTGAAATTCCGTGCCGTGGCGGCGGACACCGGCGCCATCGGCGGCTCCGGCTCGCATGAATTCCACGTCCTGGCCGATTCCGGCGAAGACGCCATTGCCTTCTGCCCGGACTCCGATTACGCCGCCAACGTGGAAATGGCCGAGGCGCTGGCACCCGCTACCCCGCGCGGCCCGGCAACCCAGGCAATGCAAAAAGTGGCCACCCCCGGGGCACACACGATCGAGGAAGTCACCGCCGCATTGAAGGTGCCCGCCGACCAGGTCATCAAGACCCTGATCGTGCGCGGCGAGGAGAGCGCTGCAAACCCCGGCGGCCTGGTCGCCCTCCTGGTGCGTGGCGACCACCAGTTGAACGAAGTCAAGGCCGGCAAGCTGGCCGGCGTGCACAACCCTCTGGAATTCGCCAGTGACGGCGAGATTCGGACAGCCCTGGGCTGCGGCGTCGGCTCCCTCGGCCCGGTGGGGCTCAACCTCCCCATCCACGCCGACCGCTCGGTCATGGCGATGAGTGATTTTGTCTGCGGCGCCAATGAAGAGGGCTTCCATTTCATCGGCGTCAACTTCGGCCGCGATATTGGCAACCCCGGGCCCGAACCCGCGGTGGCCGACCTCCGCAACACTGTGGTCGGCGACCCCAGCCCGGACGGCCTGGGGCAACTGGACCTATGCCGGGGCATTGAGGTCGGCCATATCTTCAAACTGGGCGACAAATATTCCCAGGCACTGCAGGCGAACTACCTGGATGAAAACGGCAAGTCGCGGATCATGGCCATGGGCTGCTATGGCATCGGCATCTCCCGCATTGTCGCCGCGGCCATCGAGCAGGGCTTTGATGAGCGAGGCATCCTGTTCCCACAGGCCATCGCCCCATTCGAACTAGCCATCGTGCCGCTGGGCCTGAAACGCAGCGATGCGGTCAGGGAAGCGGCGGAATCGCTCTATAATCAATCAATTGCCGCCGGTATCGACGTGGTTCTGGACGATCGCGACGAGCGCCCCGGCGTGATGTTCGCGGACATGGAATTGATCGGCGTGCCGCATCGCGTGGTGGTCAGCGAGCGTGGATTGAAGGAGGGGATGCTGGAATACCAGGGCCGCGGTGACGCCGCTGGCACGCGGATTGCTCAGGTTGAGGCGGCGAAGTTTATCGAGGAGCGGGTAAAAGGATGTCGAAACACGGACTGATGGTTGGAGTGGCGCTGCTGGCCTTCCTGGCCGGTGGCGCTTGGGCGGGGGCGCAGAAATACGAGCCCCTCTCCGACAGCGTGCGCTCGCAACTCTCCAAGGCGGTATCCGATTCCGCCGTCGAGCGTGCCGCCTTCGCCGACTCGCCCTATGTCCAGGCCTGGCTCGCGGAAATGTCGTGGCGTCTGAAACACCGCATCCCGGACGCCGAATTCCGGGGCGACTTTCTCAACACCCTGCACTACGAAGCCCACCGCGCCGGCCTCGATCCCGAATTGATGTTGGGCTTGATCGAAGTAGAAAGCGGCTTCAAGAAATACGCGGTTTCCGAGGTGGGCGCGCGCGGTTTCACCCAGGTGATGCCGTTCTGGGTCGACACCATCGGCAGCCGCGAACATAACCTGTTCCATTTGCGCACCAATCTCCGCTACGGCGCCAACATCCTGCGCCACTACCTCGACATCGAACGCGGCAACCTGTTCCGGGCGCTAGGGCGCTACAACGGCAGCCTGGGCAAAGCGGAATACCCCAACGCCGTCTACGCCGCCTGGCGCAACCACTGGATGTTCGGCATCAATTCCAAGTCCTTCAAGCCGGCAAGGCAGGTACGGGCCGGTGGCGACAGACCCGGTTCGTAGCGGTGGACCGTGTCCCGATGCGCCGGCAGGCGCAAGGGGGAGACGCTCGCCAAGACCACACGTTTTACCTTTGCGCCTGCCGGGGCGGCTAAAGCCGCTCCCAATCCACATTTAACCTAGCCCGGATATTGCATGAATACTCGCGCGCCCTCGCTGGTCCCTTGTCCGCACTGGAAAGTCTTGCTCAGTCGGGCGTATGAATAACTACG
>PFJX01000169.1 GCA_002784045.1 Hydrogenophilales bacterium CG_4_10_14_3_um_filter_63_21 | reverse complement strand
TGGGGCAAAAATCCGGTGAAAAATGGACCGCTGCGGTCGATTTGCAGCCGACGATTCCAAAGTCCGACAGGCTGCTAGCCCAACGCCCCATCAACGACTTCCCAACAAAACATGAACCATGCCTATCTACCGCGTCACTGGCTCAGCGTTCACTCAAGTGCCTGAAACGACCTTTGCACAAAAAAAACCATTGGAACGGCGTGACTTGCAACGCCTGCTCAAGGCTGATATCGCCGTGATTTCACCCGATCTGATGGTAATCGCCGAAGAATTTGGCGAATGGAAAGAAAACGCCCGACGTCGCAAAGCAGAGGGTGCCGTATCAGCAAAGCCGTAGAGGGGGGCTGGAAAACACCAGAAGCTGATTGGGGCAAATTGCAAGATCGCCTGATTGACGAAATGGTTCGTCTTGAGCCTGCGTGGCCCCATACAACAACTCAGCATTTGAAGAATCCAGCAATAGCCACGCAGTACTCATATCCGAATTCCGCTGCGCCGCGTCCGGTTTACGGCGTCGGCGCCAGGTAAATCTCGATCAGCACCCGCTTCCACGGGTCGCGCGCTTTCTGCAGGTGCAGGATGCGGGCTTCCACCGGGGTGCCGCGATCCATCAGGCGGGCCAGATCGACGTTATCGGCGCGCGGGGCGTAACCGATTTGCGTGCCATACCATTCCACCCGCACGGCCTTGGGGTCGTAAGGGTTGTCGGGTTCACGCCGCAAAGTGAGACGTTCGCCGACGTTCATCAAGGGGAACAGGGCGGCCCCGGCATAGTGCTGGAAACCGGCCAGGGGCGAGACCTGGAGGATTTCGCGCTGTTCGACTTCGGCGGCATGGGCCACTGTGCCGGTCAACAGCAGCGCGGCCAGCGCCCCGCGCAAGACACCTGGTAGATTCATCACGCCTCCTCTTTACCGAGCAAGGAGCGCCGGCGTCCAGCCGGCGCTACCCCTCACGCGCAAAAAACCCCACCGCTTCATCCAGCTTGCGGGTGCGTTTCATCGGCGGCAGGGCCTGCCAGATGCGGCGGCCGTAAGTTTTCTCGACCAGTCTGGGGTCGCAGATCATCAACACGCCGCGGTCGCTTTCGCGCCGAATCAGGCGGCCCGCGCCCTGTTTCAGGCTGATCACGGCGTGCGGCAACTGGTGATCGTAGAAGGGGTTCTTGCCGGCCTGGCGCAGGACTTCCATGCGCGCGGCCAGGACCGGGTCGTCCGGCGGCTGGAACGGCAGGCGATCGATGACCACCAGGGAAAGCGCCTCGCCGGCCACATCCACCCCTTCCCAGAAACTCTGGCTGCCGAGCAGCACGGCATTGCCGAGGCGGCGGAAGTCTTCCAGCAATTCACTCCGGCTTTTCTCGCCTTGCAGCAGCAGTGGGTAGCTCACCCCTTCCGCCACCATCCGCGCCTGGAGCAACTTGTGCGCGGCATTCATGGCGCGCAGCGAGGTGAACAGCAGGAAGGCGCGACCGCCGCTCGCCTTCACCAGCGGCCAAGCGGCGTTTAGCGCGGCTTCGCCATACTCCGGGGAATTCGGGTCAGGCATCTTTTCCGGCACATACAGCAGCGCCTGGTTGGCGTAGTCGAAGGGGCTGTCCCAAACGCCGGTGTCGGCCTCAAGCAGGCCAATTTCGTGCAGGTAGTGCGAGAAATTGCCGCGCACCGAGAGGGTGGCGGAGGTGAATATCCAGGCGCGGGCGTCGTTTTCGATCTGGCGCGCGAACAGCTCGCCGGCGTTGAGCGGGGTGGCGTGGAACAGCACGGAATGGGCGGCAGCTTCCAGCCAGCGCACCATGCCGGCATCGGCCGTCGGGGTGAGCCACTTTTCCATGCAATTGGCCGCCTCGCGGCAGCGGGCGTGGCACTGTTTCAGGGCTTCCGCGCGTTCCGCCTGCGACTCCAGGAGGGTATCGAGCTTGGCCAGGCGCGCCACCATGATGTCCACGGCTTCGCGGAACTCCTCGCGTTCCAGCGCGCGCTCCGCGGGCAGGCGGGCCTGCGCCAGGCCGATCGCCAGACGCACCTCGCGGGCGGCGGTTTCCAGTTCGTCGGCGGCCACCGGCAGAGCGCGGAAATCCGCCGCCGCCACCGCGGCTTCCACGCGCACGTCGCGGCACAGGTCGATGATCACGCCGGTGGTGACGGTCTCGCCGAAGAACAGACTGGCGGTGGCCGGCAACTGGTGCGCCTCGTCGAAGATCACAGCATTGCTGGCTGGCAGCAATTCACCGGCGCCCTCGTCCTTCAACCAGACATCGGCGAAGAACAGGTGATGGTTGACCACCACCACATCGGCCTCCAACGCCTTCTTGCGCGCCTTCAATACGAAGCATTCCTTGTGCTGCGGGCAGTCACCGCCCAGGCAGTTGTCGCGGGTGGAGGTGGCGAAAGCCCAGGCGAGGGAATCCTCCGGCACGTCGTGGCAGGCCATGCGGTCACCGCTGTCGGTGACGGCGGCGAAGCGGGCGATGGCGCGCAGATGCAGCGCCTCGTCACGGCTTTTCAGGCGCGCCTCGGACAAAGCGCGTTCCAGGTGATAGGGGCAGACGTAGTTGGCGCGGCCTTTCAGCAGCGCAATCGTGACCGGCCGTGCCAGGGCGTCGCGCACGGCGGGGATGTCGCGGTGAAAAAGCTGATCCTGCAAGGTCTTGGTGCCGGTGGAGACGATGACCTTGCCGCCGAACAGCAGGGCGGGAATCAGGTAGGCCAGGGTCTTGCCGGTGCCGGTGCCGGCTTCCGCGACCAGGCGGCCGCGCGTCTCCAGCGTGGAAAAAATCCGCCGCGCCATCTCAAGTTGCTGCTCGCGCGGCCGATACAAGGGAATAACCGCCCCGAGCGGACCGCTGTCGGTGAAGAATTCGTCGAGATTCATGCGGCGAGTTTATCCGAGGAGAGATAGGCCAAGGCGGGGCGAAAACCAGGAGATGGCGATGCGAGTTTTCCTATTTTTTATCCTAGGGTGCGTTGGCCTGGCCGCGCGCGCCGAGCCGGTGGAACTGACGCTGCCCAACAAGCTGGTGGCGAAGGCCGAATACCGCCAGGGCGACCCGAACCAGCCCGCCGTGATTCTGCTGCACGGGTTTCTCCAGACCCACGAATTCCCCACCATCCACAGCCTGCTCGAAGGGCTCTCCGGAAGCGGTCGCACGGTGCTGTCGCCCTCGCTCACGCTGGGGGTGACGCACCGAAAACAGAGCCTGGCCTGCGAAGCCATTCACAGCCACACCCTGAAGGAAGACGGACGCGAAATCGACGCCTGGGTGAAGTGGCTGAAAGCGCGGCATCACGGCCCAATCGTTCTGGTGAGCCACAGTTTTGGCAGCGTGGAAGCCCTGGCCTACCTGTCCGCCAAGCCCGACCCGGCAATCACCCGATTCATCGGGGTGAGCATCGTCGAGGGCCGCATCAAATTAACCCCCGAACAGACCCGCGCGCGCCTCGCCGAGCTGCGCCATGCCGTAAAAATCGGGCAACCGCGGGTGGTCACCCAGCCGTTCTCGTTCTGCCAGAAATACCAGGCCACGCCAGCCGGCCTGCTGTCCTACCTGGAGTGGACGCCGCGGCGGATACGGGAAGCCAGCGCCAGGCTGCCCTTGCCCCATCTGTTCATCATGGGTGGCAACGATGACCGCCTGGGTACGGGTTGGGTGGACCGACTCAAAGCGCACAACCGGGTGAAGATCATTCCGGGCGCCAATCACTTCATGGACGGCGAACATGAGTTCGACCTGCTCGATAGCGTGCTCGATGAAATGAAGGCGCCATGAAACCGCACAGCATCGGCCGCCTGGCCACCCTGTTCATCCTGGCGGTGGCCGCTTCCATTCTGTTGCTGAGCGGCTACCTGTGGCTGGAGATGGAGCGGGTTGCCAAGAAAATCCACCTGCGTGAGGCGCAGAGCGCGCGCGCCGAAGTCGTGGAAGGGTTAGCCGAAATGGAGCGCCGTGGCAAGGGCATGGCGCGGGCGCTGGCGCTCTGGGACGAGACCCGGCAGCAGTTGTCGGCCAGCGAGTACTACGCGCTGTGGCGCGACGACCGCGTGCGCGACGCCGGCATAGTCTCTGACCAGGTGGAAGCGGTTGGCCTCTACGACAAACAGGGCCGCCTCCTCGCCCCGCCGCGCAAGGATCGCTCCATGTTGATCCACTTGCCCAGCCAGGCACTCAGGGGCGAGGCGGTGGCCCTGTTGCAGCAGGAAAACGGTGGCAGCCATTTTTCACTTTTCCTGCCGGTCCATGCCGACCCGGGGGGCCACATCCTGCTCGGCTATGTCGGCGTCAAATTCGATTTCGCCGGCGAACTGCGGCGCGCACAGGCCTACCGCTATGCCGACCTGGCACATCTGCGCGTGACCCTGGCGGAAGGCGGCTCGGTCAATCTGGAACGGGCGATCGACCACCTGCGGTTCGTTGTCCACGAGAACCCGGATCTGGACACCGTCGACAAGCTCTTCGAAGCCGCCCTGCTGCGGCTGGTGATCGTCATCCTGATCCTGCTGTTCCTGGCGGCCTGGCTGCTGAAACACCTGCTGGTGCGGCCGCTCACCGCGTTTTCAGATGAAATCGACGCCCTGCGCGAACCGGGCGGCAACCTGCCGCGAAAGCCGGCCCGCGCCTCACCTCTGGCCGTCCAGGAACTGGAGAACGTGCGCCGTTCCTTTAACGACTATCAGGCGCGCATTTCCGAACTGCACAACAACCTGGAACAGAACAGCCGCGATTTCCACGACCAGGCGCGCCGCGATGCCCTGACCGGCGCCTTCAATCGACGCGCCTTCGATGAGGACTGGAAAACCCTGGGCGAGGATCGGCGCCTGGGCCGAGTGGCTCTGCTGTTGTTCGACTGCGACCACTTCAAGGCGATCAATGATACCTACGGCCACCAGATCGGCGACCAGGTGATCCAAACCATCGCCGGCGCCCTGCATACCGCGCTGCGTGCCGCCGACCGGCTCTATCGCCTGGGCGGCGACGAGTTCGCCACCCTCCTGCCGGAGGCGGATGCACAGCGAGCCGAAGCGGTGGCGGAGCGCTGCATCGAACAGGTCATGGAGCAGGATTTCCGCCAGTACGGCATGAACGAGCCCGCCACTATCAGCATCGGCATCGCGCTATCGGAAGGCGATGGGGCACAGATATCAAGTCGTTCGCCGGGCCGCCCCAAGAACGACTTGGCCCCCGCGGGGGGCGGCTCGGGCGATTTTCCCGAGCCGGGGGCACAGCTAACCCTGCATGAACTCCAGAAACGCGCCGACCTCGCCATGTACACCGCCAAGCGCCCAGGCAGCCGCAAGCTGGTGTTCTACAACGAGGATATGGGCGGCATGGCGGCGCTGCTGGGCAACAAGGAAATCAGCGCGGTGTTCCAGGCCATCGACAACCCCGACCTGATCGAGCTGCACTATCAGTCGGTGATGCGCCTGCCCATGGCGCAAAAAGAGTATGTGGAAGCGCTGACCCGCATTCGCTGCGACGGCGAGCTGATCGGGCCGGGGGCGATCTTCCCCATCGTCCAGGCGCGCAATTTGGATCGGGAATTCGACCTGGCCGTGCTCCGCGCCCTCGGCCGCGACCTGGCAGAGGGACGCCTGCCGGCCGGGCTGGGGGTTTCGGTCAACCTCTCGGCGCCGAGCATCGTCAACAACCAGGTGGTGGATGCCCTACTGGAACTGATTCACGCCCATCCGGGACGCAAGATCGTCGCGGAAATCACCGAAACCGCCCTCATCACCCAGATCGAGATCGCCACCAGCAACATCCACCGTCTGCGCGAAACCGGCTGTCTACTGGCGCTGGACGACTTCGGCAGCGGCTATTCCTCGCTGCGCTACCTGACCTCCATGCCGGTTGACCTGGTGAAGTTCGACATCAGCATGGTGCGCCTGCTGAACAGGGGCGACCGCCGGCAACAGCTCATGATGGAAGAGATTACCCGACTGGTGCTGACCGCCGGCTACCAGATGGTGGCGGAAGGCGTGGACAGCCGCGAACTGCTCGACCAGGTCATCCGCCTGGGCTTCTCACATGCCCAGGGCTTTTACTTCGACCGGCCGCAAGCGCCAGGTTGAACGGGTGAAACGCGGCCGTAGGATGGGGTGAGCGATTGCGAACCGCACCGCCCTCGGTAGCGCAGCATGGTGCGGTTCGTGCCTCACCACACCCTACGTCGCTCAGGGAACGAGCAACAGCAGCAGCAGCCACCACGGCGTGAACGACTCGACTTTCACCGCAATTGCCTGGCTGGCCGGGCCCGCGACACCCTCGGCGCCGACGCCTTTGACGCGCAACCAGTAATCGCCTGGTTGCGGCTTCGGCAACGCAATGCGGGCGTCGTTGGCCTGCTGGCTGAGCAGCGGCTTGACGAAGCTCGCATCCGTACTCAATTCGACCTGGTAGGCGGGCGCCTCCCCTTTCCAGGTCGCCCGCAACTGGCTGCCCTCGACCTGGGCGGCCAATCCACTCGGCGCCTCGGGCGGCACGATGACCGGGCTGGCGGCGCCCCAGGCACCGGCCTGGCCGTCGTTCTCGACACCACGCAGCCGCCAGTAATACTTGCCCGGCTTGAGCGGCACGGCCAGGGTGGTGGCCGCGGTTTCCTGCTTCACCCGCGGCGCGCTCAGATCAGCCGCGGCACCCAACTCCAGGCCATAGCGCGCGGCCCCTTTGGCCTCGCTCCAGGCGAACCGCGCCTGGCCGGCATCGGCGCGCGCGGTGGCGGCGGGCGGATTCGGCAACGGCTGCACACGGAAGGCGCGGTACGGGCTCCACACATGCGGCTTGCCGGCCGCATCCAGGCTGGCCGCGCGCCAATGCCAATCGCCTTCCGCCAGGGTCTCGCCATGCCGGGTGACGGCGGCCAGGCGGCGCTCGATCAGGCCATTGGCGAATTCCGGCGTCGGCGCGATCTGCACCACATAGCCGTGCGCCTCGGCGGCGGCGGCCCAGGAGAACGCCACCTCGTTCTGGTACATGCGCTCGCCCAGCAAGGGGGAGAGCAGGGCCGGCGGCAGCGGGCGCGCATCCAGTTCAAAGGCGTGATCGCGGTTGCCGCCTTCCAGGCCAGCCGGGTCGATGGCGCGAACGCGCAAGACATAGTGGCCGTCGGGCAGATCGTCGTTCCAGGTGATGCCCGGCTCGGAGGTGACGTCATCGAGCAACACCTCGGTGAAGGCCGCCTCAGTTGCCCCCCCAGGCGCCAACTGCGCGCGGTAAGCACGGGCGCCAGCCAACGGCGGCCAGGTGAAAGAAAGAGGCAGACGTTCGATGAGCGGGTTCAAGCCCTCGGCGCTGGGCGCCGGCAACAAGGCGCGCGGCGGCTCGGGCGGCTTGCCGGCTTCGGCGAGCGTCCCATAGCCCCCATCCACCCGCACCTCCCGGCCCTGCGCGGCGACAGCGACCGTGCCTTGGAGCACCTCATTGCGCAAGGTCTTGCCGTCCTCGGCCACATTCAGCCGGAAATCCGTGCCGCGCAGGCCGGCCACCGCCACCGGCGTGATCACCTTGAAGCCGCCGGCCGGGGCGAGTTGTTTGGCGGCATGGGCTTCCAGACGGCCACTGTCCAGGGACAGTTCAGTCGACACCATGCCGGTCTTGCCATAGGCGGCGAGGCGGCCGAAGGCAAGCTTGCTGGATGCCTGCTGGGTCAGAAGGGTGCCATCGGCCAGGCGGTAGGCCGCGCTGCTGCGCGGCCCAGACAGCACACTCTCGCCGCCGTTCAGTAGCACCCCCGCCGCCAGCGGCTGGAATGGCCCACTGCCGGATTTGTAACGCACATTGCCGGTCACCGCCGTGACCGTGGCCGGCGCCGGCGTCACCTTGAGCAGTTCCACGGGAATCTTGATACGGGTGTTGGCCGGCAGATGTTTGGGGATGAGCACGCCATTGGCGGCCTGCACACGGGGCCAGTCGCGCATGTTCTTCAGATAGGTCTGGCCGATCTGGCTCAGGGTATCGCCCGGATAAGTGAGATAAAGCCAGTCCGCCGCCTGCGCGGGCAACGCCATCAGTA
Source organism: Hydrogenophilales bacterium CG_4_10_14_3_um_filter_63_21 (assembly GCA_002784045.1). Lineage (GTDB taxonomy): Bacteria > Pseudomonadota > Gammaproteobacteria > Burkholderiales > Thiobacillaceae > PFJX01. Next base: position 3,662 of record PFJX01000169.1, on the reverse strand, counting down.
CGGCCAAAAGCAAAGGGATGCGCATGGGAACTCCTACCGGTAAGCTTCGGCCCCGACTATATGTCGCGCGACCACTAAGGCAAAGCCCATGCACATCGGCACACCGCTCTCCCCCTCCGCCACCCGGGCCATGCTGCTGGGCGCCGGTGAACTGGGCAAGGAAGTCATCATCGCCCTGCAACGTCTGGGCGTGGAGGTCATCGCGGTGGACCGCTATGACGGCGCCCCCGGCCACCAACTGGCGCATCGCTCGCAGACCATCGACATGACCGACGGCAATGTCCTCGCCCGCCTGATCGACTCGGAGAAACCGGAGATCGTGGTGCCCGAGATCGAAGCCATCGCCACCGAAACCCTGCTGGAACTGGAAGCCGCCGGCCTCTGCCGGGTGATTCCCACGGCGCGCGCCGTCAACCTCACCATGAACCGCGAAGGCATCCGCCGCCTGGCCGCGGAAACACTGGGGCTACCCACCTCGCCCTACGCCTTCGCCGATTCCCTCAAGGAGCTGCGCAAAGGGGTGGAAGGCCGCGGCGGCATCGGCTACCCCTGCGTGGTCAAACCGGTCATGTCCTCCTCCGGCAAGGGCCAGAGCAAGATCGACAGCGAGGAAGACCTGGCCGGAGCCTGGCACTATGCCGCCACCGGCGGCCGTGTCGCCAAGGGCCGCGTCATCGTCGAAGGCTTCATCGACTTCGACTACGAAATTACCCTGCTCACGGTGCGTGCCCTGAATGAAACCGGCCAGGTGGAAACCCATTTCTGCGAGCCCATCGGCCATCTCCAGGTGCAAGGCGATTACGTGGAAAGCTGGCAACCGCAAGCGATGCGCCCGGTGGCGCTGAACAAGGCCAGGGAAATCGCCGCCGCCGTCACCGGCAACCTGGGCGGACAGGGCATTTTCGGTGTGGAACTGTTCGTGAAAGGCGATACGGTCTGGTTCTCCGAAGTCAGCCCGCGGCCACACGACACCGGCATGGTCACCCTGATTACCCAGCGGCAAAACGAATTCGAACTGCACGCCCGCGCCATCCTCGGCCTGGCGGTGGACACTTCGCTACGCAACCCCGGCGCCTCCGCCGTCATCTATGGCGGCATGGAAGGCAGCGGCCTGCGCTATGAAGGGGTGGCAGAAGCGCTGCGCGTCCCCGGAACCGACCTGCGCCTGTTCGGCAAACTCGCCTCATTCCCGCGCCGCCGCATGGGCGTGGCACTGGCGGAAGGCAAGGACACGGATGAAGCGCGCCGACGGGCGAAACAAGCGGCGGGCAAAGTCAGGCCAGTCAAGTAAAGGGGTAAACGCCCGGCCTGAGGAAGAATCTACAAAAACTCTCAAGGTTCTTTGCGGAATCCCGATAAAGCCAAAAGAGAGTATCCCCGCCAACCTGTCCCGCCTGCATCAGACATCCGGCTAACGCAATGGAAAGGAATTCAACGCCCCCTTTTGCTTTGCCATGACTGCTCACCCCTTAAGCGCCCTCCTCAGCGCCAACCCCGTTAGCGTGCCCGTGGCCGCCTCCCTGGCGGAAGTGCTTGCCCTGATGGCGGCGGGCCACAGCAGTTGCGTGCTGGCGCTGGACAGCGAGCGGCGGCCGAGCGGCATCTTCACCGAGCAAGACGCCGTGCGCCTGATGGCTGAAGGAAAAACGTCGGCCGGTTTGCACATGGGCGACGTCATGCGGCAACCGATTTTCGCCGTTCCGGCCGATCTCGACACCCGCGCCGCCTACCGCCTGATGGCGGATCACGGTTACCGCCATCTGGTGGTCGTGGACAGCGAAGGCCGCCTGGCAGGCGTCGTCAGCGAAGGGGATTTCTTGCGCGAAACCATCCAGCGGCAACGCCAGGCGATGGAACGGGCGCAAGGCCAGGTGCGGGGATTGCGCCAGCGTTTGCAGAATTTCAGCCTGATGGAACAGGTCAGCGATGCGATTTTCGTGGCGGACGCCGAGTCCACGGCCATCGTCGAAGTCAACGCCCAGGCTTGCCGCAGCCTGGGTTACGCGCGCGAGGAATTGCTCGCCCTCAAAATGCTCGATGTTTCCACCAGCATCAGTGATTTCGCCGCTTGGAAAACCTTCCGCGCGGCGATTCGGGCACAAGGCCAGTTGCTCATTGAAATCTGCCAGCGGCGGCGTGACGGCGGTGTATTGCCGGTGCAGATCAACGCCCGCCTGACCGAAGTCGAAGGCCATGAGTATGTCGTCACCGTCGCCCGCGACCTCTCCCGCATCCGCGAGCAGGACGCACAACTGCGATTGCAGGCGCACGCCCTCAACGCCGCCGCCAACGCCATCGTCATCACTGATAGGGTGCCGCGCATCGTCTGGGCCAACGCCGCCTTCTCCGCCCTCACCGGTTACCCGCTGGCGGAAGCCCTCGGCCGCAAGCCCGCCGAACTGGTCAACTCAGGCAAGCAGGATGCGTCCTTCTACCAGCGGATGTGGAACAGCATCCTGGCGGGCGAGGTCTGGCACGGCGAACTGATCAGCAAACGCCGCGACGGCAGCCTCTACGATGAGGAACTGACCATCACGCCGGTCAGCGCGGAGGGCAGGGAAGTCACCCACTTCATCGCCATCAAACAGGACGTTTCCGCGCGCAAGGCGGTGGAAGCCGCGCTGCGCGAGAGTGAGGAAAGCTGGCGTGGCCTGTTCAACAGCATCACCGAAGCCATCTTCATCCAGGATGGCGAAGGGCGTTTCCTCGACGTCAATCACGGCACTGAACAGATGTACGGCTATAGCCGCGAAGAATTCATCGGGCAGTCACCCGAGGCCATCGCGGCCCCCGGCAAGAATGGCCAGGAACAACTGGCCGATCACTTCCGCGCTGTCCTGGCCGGCGGGACACGAAAGTTCGAGTTCTGGGGCCGGCGCAAGAATGGCGAAGTGTTTCCCAAGGATGTCTGGCTGAACCGCGGCAGCTATTTCGGCCGCGAGGTGATCATCGCGGTGGCGCGCGACATCACCCAGCGCAAGGCCCTGGAAGACGAATTGCGCCACCTTGCCGCCACCGACCCCCTCACCGGCCTGGCCAACCGCCGCCACTTCCTGGAGCAGATGGCTTTAGCGCTGGCGCGCCAGCAGCGCCATGACACGCCCACCGCCCTGCTCATGCTCGACCTCGACTGGTTCAAGCGGATCAATGACCAACATGGCCACGCCATCGGCGATGAGGTGCTCAAGCATGTTGCCGGCATCATGGCCGCCAGCCTGCGCCGCATCGACCTGCTCGGCCGCCTGGGCGGCGAGGAATTCGCCATTCTGCTGCCCGATACCGAAGCCCGGGGCGCCCACGAATTCGCCGAACGCCTGCGCCAGCGGATCGCGATAGAGCCGGCCCAGACGCCGGCCGGCGCCATCCCCATGACGGTCAGCATCGGCGTCACCCCGTTCGCGCCGCGCGAAAGCGGCCTCGACGCCATCCTGGCGCGCGCCGACCGCGCGCTCTACCACGCCAAGGCCAACGGGCGCAATCGGGTGGACCTGGAACCGGCGCCGTAACACCCGGGCTGTCCATCTCGGAAGAGGACAGAGGAACCGTAATCAGGCTGAAAATCACGCCGTGCTAGCCCGGATATTGCATGAATTCGCGTGATGATCGCGCAGGCCATTGTTTGCAATGGGAATTTTGCGAAGGAGCGGCGTAGTTATTCATAC
>PFJX01000021.1 GCA_002784045.1 Hydrogenophilales bacterium CG_4_10_14_3_um_filter_63_21 | reverse complement strand
AATGGGTGAGCGTCCCCGGAGGCGCAAACGCCAGCACCCATGCGGCCTCACGAGGGCCAAGGAGCGGTCAACTGAGCTTTCTAGGTTCAACATCGCCGAGGGGCGGAAAGTCATTGGCTGATTGTGTTCAGTCAAATAGGGACAAGCCAACTTGTGTTAACCATAACCAATAATGCTTAACACAAACCGGCTTGCGTTAAGCAGGGCTGGCACGAAACGGAGTCGGGACATGTCGTCAGAAAATGGGGTTACCGCTTGAAAATCAAGTTCGAAGCCAACCAGCCATACCCGCTCGACGCTATTCAGGCGGCTGTCGAACTCTTCGACGGCCAGCCGCTGGCTTCCGGTGCGTTTGAAATCCGCTTCGATGCCGCCGGGGGTGAGCTGTTTACCGAACTGGGTACGGGCAACCGCCTGGAGCTACAAGGCGAACAGGTGCTGGCCAACCTGAACACGATCCAGCGCGGCAACGATATTTCCCCTTCCGCTGCGCTGGAAACGCTGCCCTGCAAGGACACCCAGGGCAAGCCGCGCGCCTTCTTCAACTTCTCCGTGGAAATGGAGACCGGCACTGGCAAGACCTATGTTTACCTGCGCAGCCTGTACGAGTTGAACCAGCGCTACGGCTTCAAAAAATTCATTATCGTGGTGCCCAGCGTCGCCATCCGTGAAGGCGTCATGACTTCCCTGCGGCTGACTGAAGAGCACTTCAAAACGCTCTATGGCAACCTGCCGGTGGAGTGCTGGGTGTATGACTCCAAGCAGGTTTCCCGCCTGCGCCAGTTCGCCGGTTCCAACACCTTGCAGGTGCTGGTCATCAACATCGACGCGTTCAACAAGCAAGCCAACAACGTCATTCACAAGGAAAACGACCGGCTTTCCGGCCGCCGGCCCATTGAGTTCATTCAATCGGCCAACCCCATCGTTATCCTGGACGAACCGCAGAACATGGAGAGCGAGCAGGCCAAGACGGCCATCGCCAGCCTGAACCCGCTGTGCACCCTGCGTTACTCCGCCACCCACCGCAATCTCTACAACTTGCTCTATCGGCTGGATCCAGTGAAGGCTTACGACTTGAAGCTGGTGAAGCGCATCGAGGTGGACTCGGTCATGGACGACCCGGAGTTCAATCAGCCTTATATCGAAGTCCAGAGCATTGCTGCGACCAAGACCAAAATCACCGCCAAGCTGGCCCTGGACGTGAATAACGGCAGCGGGCCGCGGCGCAAGTCCATTTCGGTCAGCCGCAGTGGCGTGGACCTGTTCGATAAGTCTGGCGAGCGGGAGCAGTATCGGGACCACATCATCGACGAAATCAATGCCGGAGATGGCAACGGCAATGGCAGCGTCAGCTTCACCAACGGCTTGGTTCTGTATGTCGGCCAGACCCACGGCGGACGCACCCAAGAGGTCATGCGGGTGCAGATTCGCGAATCCGTGAAGGAGCACTTCGAGAAGGAACTCCGGGTCAAGCGCACCTTGCCGCAAGGACAGCGGGTGAAGGTCTTGAGCCTGTTCTTCATTGACCGGGTGGCGAACTACGCGGCGGAAAACGGCAAGATTCGCCATTGGTTTATCGAGGCGTACAAGGAAGTTTCGGCGCTGCCGAAATATCGCGAGCTGGCGCCGCTCCCGGTGGAGCAGGTCCACAACGGCTATTTCTCCGCCACCAAGGGCATCCCCAAAGACACGCGCGGCGACACCCAGGCCGACGACGAGGCCTATGAACTCATCATGCGGGACAAGGAACGCCTGTTGTCCATGGACGAGCCGCTACGCTTTATCTTCAGCCACTCGGCCCTGCGCGAAGGTTGGGACAACCCCAATGTGTTCCAGATTTGCACGCTCAACGAGACCCGCTCCGAAATCAAGAAGCGCCAGGAAATCGGGCGCGGATTGCGCCTGCCGGTCATGGAAAACGGCGAGCGCTGCTTCGACCCCAATATCAACCGCCTGACGGTGATTGCCAACGAAAGCTACGACGAGTTCGCGGCTAAGCTTCAGAACGAAATCGAGGCGGAATGCGGGGTCAAGTTCGAGGGCCGAATCAGCAACAAGCGCGAGCGCCGCACCGCCAGGCTGGTGGAAGGCTGGCGCTTGAACGAAGATTTCAAGGAACTCTGGAGCCGGATCAAGCACCGCACCCGCTATGCGGTGGACTACACCACGGCGGACCTGATCGCCAAAGCGGCCATGCGGCTTGCCGGCATGGACAAAATCGAGCCGGCCAAGATACAGGTGCAGAAGGTCGGCATCGAGATAGACGGCGAAGGTTTGACCACCCGGCTGTTGGCCACCACCCGCGCGCAGCTTGAATACCAGGCCTGCAAAATCCCCGACCTGCTGGGCTACCTTCAGAGCAAGACCGAGTTGACCCGCTCGACCCTGGCGCAAATCCTGATCCAGTCCGGCCGCTTGGGCGAAGTGAAGGACAACCCGCAAATGTTCCTGGACCAGGCGCTTTACGCCATCCAGGCCGAGCTGCATGAAATGATGATTGCCGGTATCAAATACGAGCGTATCAACGGCGCTGAATACGAAATGCTGCTGTTCGAAGAGAACGAAATCACCGGCTACCTGAGCACCATGCTGGGGGTGGAGAAATCCATCTACGACGTGGTGGTGTGGGAGTCCGAAATCGAACGCCAATTCGCCGCAGCCATGAGCACCCGCGAGGACATCCGCCTGTTCGTGAAGCTGCCCGGCTGGTTCAAGATTGAAACTCCCATCGGCACCTACAACCCGGACTGGGCCATCGTCAAAGCGCACGACGAGAAGGTCTATCTGGTGCGCGAAACCAAATCCAGCAAAGACCAGCTCAAACTGCGCGGCTCAGAGTGGGCCAAGATTCAGTGCGGCAAGGCGCATTTTGAAGAGCTGGGGGTGGATTTTGAGCCTGTCACCAAGGCGGAGGAGGTTTGATGGCCTCTCTCTTTGCAATCCTTCGCCGCGCCGCCGCCGATCTGATGCAGCCACGGGTGTTGGCGATCATGTTTCTGCCTATGTTGCTGGCGTTGATCCTGTGGGGCGGGCTGTTCTGGGGGTTCGGGACGCTCTGGGTGGCGGGGCTGGAAGGGGTGTTCAACGATTCGCCTCTGCCGGGCTGGCTGGGGCCGACCCTCGCCGGCTGGGTGATCGGGATGGGCGTCACCATGGTGTTGATCCTGTTGCTGCTGCCGGCGATCTACGTCACCGCGTTGTTCATCACTTCCCTGATCTTCATGCCGATCCTGTTGAGCGTGGTGGCCCGCCGCCATTACCCGGAGCTGGGGCGCCAGTACGGTGGCAGCTTTCTCGGCAGCCTCGGCAATAGCCTGTTCGCGCTGACTATCTATCTTCTGGTCTGGCTGCTTACCCTGCCGTTCTGGCTGTTGGGGCCATTCGGCGCGGGGGTTGCGATTATTCTGAATGCCTGGCTGAACCAGCGCCTGTTCCTCTATGACGCGCTGGCGGAACACGCCTCGAAAGAAGAACTGGCGAGGTTGCGCGCGGAAGGCGGCTGGCCGTTGTATGGCCTGGCGGCTTTCCTCGGGCTGCTGCACCTGGTGCCGATCATCAACTTCTTCGCCCCGGTTTACATGGGCCTGGCCTTCACCCACTATGCCCTGGAGCAACTCGCGCGCAGCAGGAAGGAGGCAACCGCATGATCTATGGAATAGGCACGGATATCGCCGGCATTCGCCGCATGGGTGAAGTCCATGCGCGCTATGGCGGCAAGCTGGCGCAACGCCTGTTGTCGCCGGAAGAGTGGGGCGAATATGCCGAAGCGCGTAACAAGGATGTATTTCTCAGCAAGCGTTTCGCCGCCAAGGAGGCCTTTTCCAAGGCCGTGGGAACCGGTATGCGGGCACCGGTGATGCTGACCGCGATCAGCGTGGTGCATGACCCGCTGGGTCGTCCCGGCCTCGCCTTCTCGCCGGAATTGGCGGCCTGGATGCGGGAACGCGGCCTGGGTCGAGTGCATTTGTCGATTTCCGACGAACGCGATCATGTGGTCGCCTTCGTGCTGGTGGAGGGCAGATGATCCTCGCCAGCCATCTCGCCCTAGGCCCGGTGATGGCCGATGTCGAAGGCCTCGCCCTCAGCGATGCGGAGCGGCAGCGCCTGCTGCACCCTTCGATCGGCGGCGTCATCCTGTTCCAGCGCAATTACCAAAGCCCGGAACAGGTCGCCGCCCTGTGCCATGAAATACACGCTTTGCGCTCCCCGCATCTATTGATCGGCGTCGATCATGAAGGCGGCCGGGTGCAACGTTTCCGCGCCGGCTTCACGCCAATTCCGGCCATGCGCGCCATCGGCGAAGTCTGGGACACTCATCCGTCGCGCGCCCGTCGCCTGGCACGCGACGCCGGCTATGTGCTGGGTGCGGAATTGCGTTCGGTGGGGGTGGATTTCAGCTTCGCGCCGGTGCTCGATCTCGATTACCGCAACAGCGGCGTGATCGGCGACCGCGCCTTCCACCGCGATCCGCGCGCGGTTTCCGACCTGGCCCACGCCCTCAGCCTGGGCCTGAATGAAGCCGGCATGAGCGCGGTGGGCAAGCATTTCCCCGGCCACGGCTTTGTCGTGGCGGATTCACATCTGGCGGTGCCGGTGGACGAGCGCGGCCTGGCCGATCTGGAATTCAGCGACATCCAGCCGTTCCGCCACCTGATCGACCTGGGGCTGGCCGGCATCATGCCCGCGCATGTCATCTACCCGCATGTCGACCCGAATCCGGCCGGCTTCTCGCGCCGCTGGCTGACGGAAATCCTGCGCGGCCAATACGGTTTCGAGGGGGTGATCTTCAGTGACGACCTGACCATGGAAGGCGCCAGCGTGGCCGGTGGCATCAGCCAGCGCGCTGAAGCGGCATTACAGGCCGGCTGCGACATGGTGCTGGTGTGCAATCGTCCAGACCTGGCCGACGAGTTGCTGCGCCATCTGAAATGGTCGATGCCCGCCACCGCGCTGGTGCATCTGGCGCGCATGCACGGCCGCCCGCACCCGCCTGGCCACGGCGTGCTGCTGATGAGTCCGCGCTACGTCGAGGCGGTGCGCCACCTGGCCGGCCTGGGCCAGGCCGACCGCGAACTGATGCTGGTCGATCCGACCAATACCTGCGGGAATCGCGGCTAGCCCGGTTTGAAATCCAGCCCAAACAAACACAAGGAACCCCCATGAAACGCCGCCGCTCCGCTCGTCCCCGCCTCTCCGCGACAAGCGAACGCCTGTCCTGGCTGGCCCAGACGCTGGCCGATTCCGGCAGCCGCCTGGAAGATGCCTGGCTGGAATCGGAAATGGCCACGCTGATCGAAAAGCTCCTGCGCGACGGCAACGAGGAGGCGCTCAACCAGGCTCTCGACCGTCTCCACGACAGCCACCCGGGCGCCTATGACGACCTCGCCGATCTGATTGAATCCGCCTGCGAAATCAGCCGGGAGGGTGATACCTCGCGCCTGATTCTGGCCCTGCCGGTGCTGGCCTGGTCGCGCTACGCCATCCCCGCGCGCGCGCTGCCGAAGGCCGTGCTGGATGGCCTGCGCGCGCAACTTTCCGGACATATCCTGGCCGCCGACGCGCGCGTCTATCTCGCCGATTTTCTCTTCAGCCCGGACCAGTTGCCGCAAGGCTATTGCGACACCCGCGTTTTCGCCGAAGCGCTTTGGGCGAGTGCCACCGCCGGCCAGGACCTCGCGGTGGCAGGCGACAGCCTGCCGGAATCGCAAACCTTCGTCTCCGACGTGCGCTATATCCTCGCCGTGGCGCAAATCCCCACCGGCCGCCCGCTGTTCCGCTGGAACGAGCCGGATGGCAACCGGGACACCGCGCTGGCCGCCTGGCGGTCACAAGCCGGCGCCAATCTGCGACCGCTACTGACCGGCTGCGCCTACGAACTGCTGTTGCCTGACGCCTACTTCTCCGCCTGGCGCCGCGCCGACCGCGAGACCCGCCCATTCGCCCTGCGCGCCGCCGTGGAATACCTGAAATCGCTGTTCAATGTCCCCGCCAGCCGCCTGCGCGCCGTCGCCGCCCCTTACTACGACCACTGGCTGGAGGAATGGCGTATCGGTTTCACCCGCATCGACTCCGACGAGGTGGTGCATGGGGTCACCTGGCCGCTGCTCGGCGGCGAGGATGAGACCGCCGACCTGGCCGCGAACATCGAAGCCCTGCTCAAGGAAACCGGCCTCGGCGAAGTCCGCATCCTCGACACCCGCATGCCGCTGGAATACTGCGATGACTGCGGCGCTCCCCTGTTTCCCAATCCGGACGGCGAAAGCGTGCACGCGGAACTGCCGGAAGATATGCAGGGGACACCGGCGCATCTGCATTGAATGTAGCGCCGGCTTCCGGCCGGCTTCATTCATCGGATCAGACCCACGAGCCGGCGAGCCTTGAAGGATACCGTCCCTTCGGGACATAACGCCGACGCTACCCATGACCCTCGCCACCTGCACCGCCTGCCCTCGCCTCGCCGCCTTCCTCGCCGCATCGCGCGCTCGTTACCCCGGCTACTTCTGCCGTCCGGTGCCGGCTTTCGGCGCTGAACGCCCGCGCCTGTTCATTGTCGGCCTCGCCCCCGGCCTGCATGGCGCCAACCGCACGGGTCGGCCATTTACCGGCGACTTTGCCGGCGTGCTGCTCTATGAAACCCTGCACGCCTTCGGCTATGCCAGTCGCCCGCTGTCGCTTGCCGCCGACGACGGCCTGGTGCTAACCGGCTGCCGCATCAGCAATGCGGTGAAATGCGTGCCCCCGGAAAACAAGCCGGAAACCCCCGAAATCAAACGCTGCAATGCCTATCTGAAAGACGAACTCGCGGCTCTGCCCGTGGACACCGCACTCCTCGCCCTCGGCCTGGTGGCCCACAAGGCGGTGCTGCTGGCGCTGGGGCTGAAGCAGAGCGGCTACCCGTTCGGACATGGCGCCGCGCACCTTTTACCGGGCGGCCGCCGCCTCCACGACAGCTACCACTGTTCCCGCTACAACACCCAGACCCACCGCCTCACCCCGGAGATGTTCCGCGCGGTGTTCCAACGTATCCAGGAGGATTTGCCATGCCCGTAGTCAGCATCAAACTCGCCGGCAGCCTGACCCGCGAGCAGAAGAAAAAGATCGCCGAGGAAATCACCGACACCCTGGAGCGCCACGCCGGCAAACCCAGGCGTTACACGTACATCGCCTTCGAGGAACTCCCCGAGGAAAACTGGGCCATCGCCGGCCAGTTGCTGGATGAGGACGGCTGAACCGTTATCGCAACCCACCGTAGGAGCGGACCGCGTGATGGCGCCCCTACCCTTCGCTATCCGCGATCTTTTGCATTGGGCTATCGCGGACGCGGTCCGCTCCAACGAGGGGGGTGCACATTAAAGTTGTGGCGCTTCCCGCCGATAACCGGGGCGAAGGGCTTGCTGCCCACAACCTTTAGGGGGACGGTTTTGACCTCGAAGACATCTGCCGCGTTGCTTACCCTGGTCGCCATAATGGTCGCGCTGGTCGCGTGGTTTGCCGATCCACCCTGGCGGGTAGGGGCGATCGCCCTTGTCGCGGCCGTGGCCTGGTTCATCGCTGTCCGGCACCGTGTGGCGCGGCTGCGGGAAGAGGCGTCCGTCGATCCGCTGGTCGGCTATCGCGCCGATCTGGGCGTTTTGATTGATGACCTGGCTGCCGCCGGCCTGGTGCAATCCCACTCCAGCCGCGGCGAGCTGGATAAGGTAAAAGCTTTGCTGGCTGACGCCATTGACCAACTGATCGCCAATTTCCACACCATGAACCGCCACGTCCAGGCGCAACGTGAGCTGGCCCTGTCCATCGTCAACGGTTTGACGGGAGTCGGCGGCGAAGGCGAAGCGGCGAGCTTCTCCGAGTTCGTCATGGACACCTCGAAAACGATGGAAGTCTTCGTCGACAACACGGTCGCCACCAGCAAGATCGCGATGGGCCTGGTGGAGACCATGGACACCATCAATAGTGAGGTCTCCACCATGCTGGGCATCCTCGCCGAGATCGAATCCATCGCCAAGCAGACCAATCTGCTTGCGCTCAACGCCGCCATCGAAGCGGCGCGCGCCGGCGAGGCGGGGCGCGGCTTCGCGGTGGTGGCGGATGAGGTGCGCAATTTGTCGCAGCGCACCAACCAGTTCTCCCATGAAATTCGCGCGCACATGGATCAGGTGGACGGCTCGCTCGGGCGCGCCCATGAATCCATCTATGCCGTCGCCTCGATCGACATGAATTTTGCCCTGCAATCCAAGCAGCGGGTGCACGACACCATGACGCGTCTGGGGAAGATCAACAGCGCGATGGCGGATGCGGCGCGTGGTATCGACGCGCACGCGGCACAAGTCGCCACCGAGGTCAACGCGGCGGTGACCGCGCTTCAGTTCCAGGACTTGTCCAGCCAGTTGATCGGCCATGCCCAGGTTCGCCTGGAAGCGATCAGCGAAGGCGTGCATGGCGTGGCGCGCTCCTTTGCCAGCGCCACGGACCTGGATGCGGCGCTGGCGGCGGCGCGGGAACGGGTCGCGGCCCTGTCCAATCTGGATAACACCCGGTTCAACCCGGTCAAGCAGGAAAGCATGAGTTCCGGCGACATCGAACTGTTCTGAAGAGAGGCAAGGAAAATGGCAAAAGTGGTACTTAGTGTTGACGACTCCGCTTCCATCCGCCAAATGGTCGCCTTCACCCTCAAGAGCGCCGGCTACGAAGTGGTCGAAGCGGTGGATGGCGAAGACGGCCTCGCCAAGGCGCGCGGCAAGAACGCGGACCTCGTCCTCACCGATCAAAACATGCCGAAGATGGACGGCCTCTCGCTGATCAAGACCCTGCGCGGCCTGCCGCAATACCGTTCGACGCCGATCCTGATGCTGACCACCGAGTCCTCCGACGCCATGAAGGCGGCGGGCAAAGCGGCCGGCGCCACGGGCTGGCTGGTGAAGCCGTTCGACCCACAAAAGCTGCTCGAAGTGGTCAAGAAAGTTCTCGGCTGATGGACATGGCGATACGGGAAGTAGGGCGGATGCCCGCAAGGGATACCGTCCCCGGCGCAATGGGCGCCGAGGACATACCCGAAGGGCGATCCGCCACACAACATTCGCGGGAGATGCCATGAGCATCGACATGAGCCAGTTTTACCAGGTGTTTTTCGACGAAACGTCGGAACACCTGGCGAGCATGGAAACCCTGCTCCTCGATCTGGACGTGGACAATCCCTCCCTGGAAGAACTCAACGCCATCTTCCGGGCGGCGCACTCCATCAAGGGTGGCAGCGGCACCTTTGGTTTCACCGACATGACCCGCGTGACCCATGTGCTGGAAAGCCTGCTGGACCGGCTGCGCAAGGAGGAACTGCACCTGCGCCCGGATATGGTCGACGCCTTTCTCGCGGCCGGCGACGTGCTCCGCGCGCAATTGGAGCACCACCAGGGCGGCCCGGAGGCCGACCCTGGTGAAATCGAGGCGGTCTGTGCGCGCCTGAACCAGTTGGTTTCCGGCGCGGTTGCCGCCACGCCCACGCCCGCGCCCGGCCCGGAAGTGGTCGCCGCCAGCGCGCCCGAGGCGCGGCGCGTCCGCCTGGAATGCAATCTACCTACCCCGGTCGTGAACGACCCCGACATGCTGAAGAATCTGCTGGATGGCCTGGCGGAAATCGCCGCGCTCGATATTCAGCAGCGGCCCGACGCCACCCATCCGCGTCTTGCCGCGATACTGACGACGCAGAAAAACGATGCCGAACTGAAAGAGGTGATGTCCTTCTACCTTTCGCCGGATGACCTCGCGCTTTCCGATCCCGACGTAGCCGCGGCCGACGACAGTTTTGGCTTCTTCGACAATGCACCGGGCACATCCACCGCCAGCGACGACAGCTTCGGCTTCTTCGACGATGCGCCCGGCCTGCCCGAAACCACCCTGGATGCGCTTTTGGCTGGGCCGCAAGTCATCCCGGATGAAGAAAAAACCGGCGCCTATGGCCTATTCGAGGATGCCGCCGGGAAACGGGAAAACCTGTCCAACCGCGACATTGCCGCAAGTGACAGCCCGGCCGCCATCGAGGGCCAGGGCTATGGCCTCTTTGTCGATGCCCCTGGCGGCGTCGGCCTGTTTGCCGATGCCCCAGGCAGCCAGCACATACTCAAGGCCACCGCGCTGGGCGGAGCCGCCGGTGCGCCCGGGCGCCGCCTCACCGACAGCCCGGCCATCGAAACCGCCAAGACCGGGCGCCGCGACCACGACAAGACCGTCACCGCCGCCAACAGCGATTCCAGTATCCGGGTTGCCGTGGAAAAGGTGGACCAGATCATCAACCTGGTCGGCGAACTGGTCATCACCCAGGCCATGCTGGCCGAAGCCGCCAGCCACCTCGACCCGGTTCAGGCGGAAAAACTCCTTGCCGGCATCGACCTGCTCGCCCGCAACACCCGCGACATGCAGGAATCGGTGATGTCGATCCGGATGCTGCCGATGAGCATGGTGTTCAGCCGCTTCCCGCGCGTGGTGCGCGATCTCGCCGGCAAGCTCAACAAACAGGTGGAGATGAAGACCGTCGGTGAGCACACCGAACTGGACAAGGGCCTGATCGAGAAGATCAGCGACCCGATGACCCACCTGGTGCGCAACAGCCTGGACCACGGCATCGAAATCCCGGAAATACGGGTGGCCGCCGGCAAGAGCCCGAAAGGTACGATCACCCTCAAGGCCAGCCACCAGGGCGGCAACATCGTCATCGAAGTGATCGACGACGGCGCCGGCCTCAACCGCGACCGCATCCTATTGAAAGCCCGCGAAAGCGGCCTGCCGGTGAACGAGGCCATGTCCGACCATGAAGTCTGGCAACTCATCTTCGCCCCCGGCTTCTCCACCGCCGAGGTGGTCACCGATGTGTCCGGGCGCGGCGTCGGCATGGACGTGGTGAGGCGCAACATCGAAGGCATGGGCGGCCGCGTCGAACTGGAATCGTCCACCGGCCACGGCACCCGCACGGTGATCCGCCTGCCGCTCACCCTCGCCATCCTCGACGGCATGTCGGTAGGGGTCGGTGGCGAAACCTTCATCGTCCCCATCACCAGCGTGGTCGAATCCCTGCAACCCCGCCTCGAAGACATCCGCACCCTGGCCGGCGACGCGCGCATGGTGCATATCCGCGGCGAATACCTGCCGTTCGTATCGCTGGCCGAAGCCTTCAATCTGCCCGGTGTGGAAGACGTCACCCAAGGCATCGTCGTCGTGGTCGAAGCCGAGGAGGGCAAGGCCGCGCTGTTCGTCGACGCACTGCTGGGCCAGCACCAGGTGGTCATCAAGAGCCTGGAAGCGAACTACCGCAAGGTGCCGGGCGTGTCCGGCGCCACCATCATGGGCGACGGCCGCGTCGCCCTGATCCTGGATGTGGCCGCCGTGGCCCGCATGGGTTTGTCGGGGTCTGGCAAATTTGCGCGCCGGCAACGTGCGGCCTGAGGAGAAATTCATGGAACACAGCGAGAACACGGGAATCGCCAATTCCGGCGAATTCCTCACTTTCACCCTGGGCGCCGAGGAATACGGCATCGACATCCTCAAGGTGCAGGAAATCCGCGGCTACGACGCGGTGACCCGGATCGCCAACTCGCCCCCCTTCATCAAGGGGGTGATCAATCTGCGCGGGGTCATCGTCCCCATCGTCGATCTGCGCATCAAGTTCAGCCTGGGCGAACCGACCTACGACCCATTCACCGTGGTGATCATCCTCAATATCGGCAAACGGGTCATGGGCGCGGTGGTGGATGGGGTGTCCGACGTCATCCAGTTGAGTTCCGACGACCTGCACCCGGTGCCCGAATTCGGCTCCATTCTCGATACCCGCTACCTGCTCGGCCTGGGCACG
>PFJX01000060.1 GCA_002784045.1 Hydrogenophilales bacterium CG_4_10_14_3_um_filter_63_21 | reverse complement strand
GGGCCTGCCCCGCCGCGTCGTCGCGCCTTGCCAGGCAGCCCGAAAACCGCACACTCGGGCGCGTCCAACTGAGCTTTCTAGGTTAACCCTTGATTGCGACTTTGCTGACGCAGATGATCCCACCACGATGAATACCGGTTAGCGTTTACCCATGTCCCTTGATCGCGATTGCCCCTGCGGTTCCGGCCGTGCCCTGGCCGCTTGTTGTGCCCCCTACCTGGCCGGCGGCGCCGTTCCGGCCGATGCCGAAACCTTGATGCGCTCCCGTTACAGCGCCTACGTGCTGGGTGATGAGGCGTATCTGCTGGCGACCTGGCATCCGGATACGCGGCCGGCCAGCCTCGGTCTCGACCAGGACCCGCCCGCGAAATGGCTAGGCCTGACGGTCAGGCGGCATGAAGAGGATGGAAATGGGCGAGCGGTGGTGGAGTTCGTGGCGCGCTACAAGATCGGTGGTCGCGCCCACCGGCTGCATGAGGCCAGTCGCTTCGTGCTAGAACTTGGCCGCTGGTGGTATCTGGACGGGAAATGCCAGTGAATTGAGGGCGGATGAACAATCGCGGCGCCCCCCGTAGAATGCGCGCCATGAAAATCGCCCTCGCCCAGTTCAACGCCACCGTCGGCGATCTCGACGGCAATGCCGCCCGGCTTCTCGAACTGGCGCGCCAGGCGGCCGCAACCGGCGCGGCACTCATGCTCGCGCCGGAGCTCGCCCTGTGCGGCTACCCACCGGAAGATATCGCGCTGCGCCCGGATTTCTATGGCGAGAACGCGCGCGTGCTGCAAACCCTGGCGACGCAATTGCCGGCCGGCCTGGCGCTGGTGCTGGGGCATCCGCTGGCGGAAGGAGAAAACCGCTATAACGCCGCCTCGCTATTGCGTGATGGCCAGATCCTCGCCACCTACCGCAAACAGAAGTTGCCCAACCACACCGTGTTCGACGAGGTACGCACCTTCACCCCGGGTGAACGGGCGATGGTGTTCGAACAGGGCGGCGTGCGCTTCGGCGTCAACATCTGCGCCGACATCTGGGAATCCGGCCCGGCCACCCAGGCGCGCGCGGCCGGCGCGGAAGTCCTGCTGGTGCTCAACGCCTCGCCCTTTCATATGGACAAGCAACTGGAACGCCACGAAGTCGCGCGGCAGCGCGTCGGCGAGTGTGGCCTGCCGCTGATTTACGCCAACCTGGTCGGCGGCCAGGATGAACTGGTATTCGACGGCGCCTCTTTCGCGCTCGACCGCAACGGCACCCTGGCCGCCCAGTTTCCCGCCTTCGAGGAAGGCCTTTACTGGGTGGAGCTGGAGGCAAACACCCCCAGGGGTGACTTGCTGACACTGCCCTCCAGCGAGGCGATGGTTTACCAGGCACTGGTTCTGGGGGTGCGTGATTACGTGGTGAAGAATGGATTTCCCGGGGTGCTACTAGGATTGTCGGGCGGCATCGACTCCGCGCTCACCCTGGTGGTGGCGGTGGACGCCATCGGCGCGGGCAACGTGCAGGCGGTGATGATGCCGTCCCAATTCACCGCCGACATCAGCCTGGAAGACGCCGAAGTCCTGGCCGAGAACCTCAAGGTGCGTTATGACGTGCAGCCGATCAAGCGCATGTTCGACACTTTTCTGGATGAACTCGCGGATGAGTTCAAAAACCTGCCATTCGACCAGACCGAGGAAAACATCCAGGCGCGTATCCGTGGCGTGCTGCTCATGGCGCTGTCCAACAAGTTCGGGCAACTGGTGCTCACCACTGGCAACAAAAGCGAAATGGCCAGCGGCTATGCCACCCTCTATGGCGACATGGCGGGTGGCTTCGCGGTGTTGAAGGACGTACCGAAAACGCTCGTGTGGCGGCTCTCGCGCTATCGCAATACGCTCTCGCCGGTGATTCCGGAACGCATCATCAGCCGCCCGCCCAGCGCCGAGCTGCGCGCCGACCAGTGCGACCAGGACAGCCTGCCACCTTATGAAGTGCTTGACGCCATCATGGAACGCTATGTGGAACGCGACATGTCGCCGCGCGAAATCGTCGCCGACGGCTACGCTGAAGCCGCCGTGCGCCAGGTGGTGACGCTGATCGACCGCAGCGAATACAAGCGCCGCCAATCGCCGCCCGGCATCCGCATCACCGCGCGCGGCTTCGGCCGCGACCGGCGTTACCCGATCACCAACAAGTACCGTGCGCCCTTTTAGGAGAAAACCATGAAAAAGATCGAAGCCATCATCAAACCCTTCAAGCTCGATGAAGTGCGCGAAGCCCTTTCGGCGCTTGGCGTTTCTGGTCTGACCGTCACCGAAGTCAAAGGCTTCGGTCGCCAGAAAGGCCACACCGAGTTGTATCGAGGCGCCGAATACGTGGTGGATTTCCTGCCCAAAGTGAAGATCGAATTGGTGGTGGCCGACAGCATGGTCGACACCGCCCTCGAAGCCATCGTCAAGGCGGCCCGCACCGGCAAGATCGGCGACGGCAAAATCTTCGTCAGCCAGGTCGACCAAGTCATCCGCATCCGCACCGGAGAAACCGGCGAAACGGCGGTCTAGCGCGGCAAGGGTCGCCTCCTATCCGCTCAAGGGCTCGCGAGCAGGCCAGTCAGTTGCTCGCGGCTGGCGAGATAGTCTTCCTTGGCGAGGAAATCCTGCATGAGGAACTTCTCCATTTTCGGATATAGCGCAATGGCTTCGTCCAGCAGCGGGTCGTTGCCGCGCTGATAGGCGCCAATGGTGATCAGATCGCGGCTGCGCTGATAACGTGTATATAGGCCCTTGAAGCGGCGTACCCGCTCAAGCTCTTCCTTGGGTAGCAGCTCGGTGATGGCGCGGGAGATCGAGGCTTCGATGTCGATGGCCGGGTAGTGGCCCTGATCGGCAAGTTGCCGCGACAGCACGATGTGGCCATCGAGAATGGCGCGGGCGGCATCCGCCACCGGATACTGTTGATCGTCGCCTTCCATCAGCACGGTGTAGAAGGCGGTGATCGAGCCGCGCGCGGCGCGGCCGTTGCCGGCGCGTTCGACCAGTTGCGGCAGCTTCGCAAATACCGAGGGTGGGTAGCCCTTGGTGGCGGGCGGCTCGCCCACAGCCAGGGCAATCTCGCGCTGCGCCTGGGCATAGCGGGTGAGCGAATCCATGATCAGCAACACATCCAGCCCCGCGTCGCGGAAATTTTCCGCCACCGCCGTGGCATAGGCGGCGCCGTGCAGGCGCAGCAGGGGTGGCGCATCGGCCGGGGCGGCGACCACCACGGCGCGACGCAGGCCCTCAACGCCAAGGATGTTTTCGATGAAGTCCTTCACCTCGCGGCCACGTTCGCCAATCAGGCCCACCACCACCACATCCGCCGCCGTATAGCGGGCCATCATGCCCAACAGCATGGATTTGCCGACCCCGCTGCCGGCGAACAGGCCCATGCGTTGGCCGCGGCCGACCGTAAGCAGCGCGTTGATGGCGCGCACACCGACATCCAGCACGTCGCGAATCGGCTCGCGCTCCATCGGGTTAAACGGGCGCGCGTGCAAGGGGGCGCGGCGTGAGGCTTCGAGCGGACCGAGGCGGTCCAGTGGACGGCCGGCGCCATCGATCACGCGACCGAGCAATTCCGGCCCGACGGCGATTTGGCGGATGCGATCCTCGATTCGGCGGCGCCGGAAAAAAGACTTGTGCATGCGTGGCGGGTCGAAGCCACAGACCAATGTGGCCTCGACCACGGCACCCGGTGCCAGGCCGTAGACATCGGTCGAAGGCATGAGATAGAGGCGCTCGCCGGAGAAACCCACCACTTCCGCATCCACCTGCTGGCCACCCGGCACCCCCACCCGGCACGACACCCCCGTCGCCAGCTTGAGGCCAGACGCCTCCATCACCAGACCGGCGACCCGAGTGAGGCGGCCGCTGGCTCGCCAGGGCGTGATCTGCGCCACCGCCTCTTGGCAATCACGCAGATAGGCCACCAGCGTGGCGGCCCGGTTCAATCCAGCCACGCGGTCTCCGTGCCGAGGCAGTTGGTAATCTCGCGCCAGCGGGTTTCCAGAGAAGCATCGAGTTCGCTATGGGCGCTTTCAAAACGGAACCCGCCGGGCGACATCTGTGGGTCTTCCACGACTTTCCAGGAAAGATGGCCGTGCTCCCTGTCCAGCCACTCGCGAACCATGTCGACGTCGGCCGGGTTCACCACCACCTTGTGGTGGCCGGAGAGCGTGGGCAACGTCAAGAGTGCTTCGCGGATCACGACGAGAAGGCTTTCCGGCTTTGCCTTGATGGTCGCGCGCAGCATCTGCTGAGCGACATTCAGAACCAGTTCCAGCACCTCGCGCGCGAGGGTATCGTCCTGGCGCAGGCTCTCCACCTGCATGGCTTCCGCCAGTTGCCGCAGGCGTTCGGCTTGCGCTTCGCCCGTCTTGTATCCGTCCTGGTAACCCACCTTGCGGCCTTCCGCGAAGCCCATCTCAAGGCCTTCCCGCCAGGCTTCCTTCTGGATGCGTTCGATATCTTCGGCGGTGGGCAACGCCACCTTGAGCAGGGCTTCCGGCTCGGATTCGGGCGAGGGCATGGCCGATTCCGACTCCGCGCTGGCGGGATCGAAACTACCCAGTTCCCAACGCTGGTAGGCGGTGAGTTGTTCCTTGGGAATGACGCGGGACATGGTTCAGGCCAGCATGGTGGCTATTCCACCAGGCCTTCCTCGCCGCCCTTGCTGCCGAGGATGATCTGGCCTTCGTCCACCAGCTTGCGCACGATCTTGAGGATTTCCTTCTGCTCGGACTCGACTTCGGACAGCCGCACCGGGCCTTTCGAGTCCAGGTCTTCCTTGAGTGCTTCGGCGGCGCGAGTGGACATGTTCTTGAATATCTTGGCCTTGAGTTCTTCGCTGGTGCCCTTG
Organism: Hydrogenophilales bacterium CG_4_10_14_3_um_filter_63_21; assembly: GCA_002784045.1. GTDB lineage: Bacteria > Pseudomonadota > Gammaproteobacteria > Burkholderiales > Thiobacillaceae > PFJX01. Next base: position 32,233 of record PFJX01000060.1, on the reverse strand, counting down.
AGGGCGATGATCAGGGTCTCCGACTGCACCTCGCGCAGCAGCATCTGCACTGAGCGGTCGTCCAGTTCCAGGATGTTGTCGAAGGTGAACATCTGGTCCTGAATCTTCTGCGCCAGATCGGCATCGTGTTCACGGATATCAGCCAGCACCGAGGCTTCGATGGCCCCGCCCATGTAGTTGAGGATGTCCGCCGCCGTCTTGATGCCACCCAGGCTGCTTTTCTTGCCGACTTCGCCACCGGACAGGAGTTGCGTAAGCACCTCGTTGAGTTCGCGCATGGCCATCGGCTGCGCGCCTTCCAGTGTGGCGATGCGCACCATCACATCGTTGCGCAGGCGCTCCGGCAACAGATTGAGGGTTTCACTGGCATGGTCGCGGTCCAGGTGCACCATGATGGTGGCGATGATCTGCGGGTGTTCGTTGCGAACCATCTCCGCCACGCTGGCGGCATCCATCCATTTCAGGCTTTCGATGCCGGCGCTTTCATTACCTTGCAGGATGCGGTCGATCAGGTGCGCGGCCTTGTCGTCGCCCAGGGCCTTTTTCAGCACGGAGCGGATGTATTCGTCGGAATCGGCGAGATCCATGCGCCCTTCGGTCTGGTCGTGGAACTCACGCAGAATCGCCTCGATCTGCTCGCGGCTGACGTTGCCAACCGAGGCCATCGCCGTACCCAGTTTCTGCACTTCCTTGGGCCCCAGGTACTTGAATACCTCGGCGGCCTCTTCATGCCCCAGCGACAACATCAGGATGGCCGTCTTTTTCAGTCCCTCTTCCTCGCTCATTCCTTGACCATCCATTCCTTGGCGATTTCAGCGGTGATCTTGGGACTGGCCTTGGCGAATTCCCGCACCTTGGCGAGGATTTCAGCATAATTATCCAGCGCCGCCGGCATCGGCTTGCCATCCGGGCCATAGCTGGCGCCACCTTCGCCCTGCTCACCTTCGCTTACCGTGGGCAGGGGTTCCGCCGGTTTCATGAGATCACGCAGCAGCGGCCGCAATACGCCGAATACCAGATAGAAGGCGAGGCCGAAGATGATCAGGTTCTTGAGCAGATCCTTGGCCAGGGCGACATTGTCCGGATCCTTCCAGAGCGGGACGTCGAGTTCTTCCCTGGCTTCGGTAAAGGCCGCGTTGACCACGTTGACGGTGTCACCACGCGGCTGGTCAAAGCCCATCGCTTCCTTGACCAGGCTGTTGATCTGAGTCATCTCCTGGACGGAAAGCGGGGTCGGCTTAGCGGCCTTGCCTTCCGTGTCCCTGACCGCCCGATGGTTGACCACGACCGCCACCGACAGCCGCTTGACGCGGCCCTGCGAAGCCTTGACGTGGCGGATGGTCTTGTCCAGCTCGAAGTTGACGGTGTTTTCCTTGCGGCTGGAGTTGCCGCCCTGCCCCACCGCGCCCGCACTGGGTCCGGCATTGGCGCCCGGCGGCGCGATCAGCGGCGCGCTGGCGGGACCGGGCGGCTGGTTGGTCAGCGCCCCCGGGACCCCCTGCGCCTGATTGCCGGCGTTGTTGAGGTCTTCCACCGTCTGCTGGCTACGAATCGCCTGCGCGTCGGGCGTGGCGTTCGGCTTCCAGCTCTCGCTCGTCGCCTCGTCCTCGGAAAAGTCCAGGTCGGCGCGCACCTCGGCCTTGACGTTGCCGGCACCGACGATGGGCGCAACGATGGCCTCGATCCGCTGCACGTAATAGGTCTCCATCTTCTTGGTGTATTCCAGTTGGCTGGCATTGAGGCCGCTCAGCGACTGGCTATCGTTCCTGGCGGTCAGCAGATTGCCAGCCTGATCCACCACGGTGACACTGTTGGGCGACAGTTCCGGCACGCTGCTGGACACCAGATGCACGATGGATTGCACCTGCCCGGGGTCGAGGGCACGGCCGGAATACAACTTCACCAGCACGGAAGCGGAAGGCGATTGTTTATCGCGGATGAATACCGAAGGTTTGGGGATCGCCAGATGGACCCGCGCCGATTCCACTGACGCCAGCGATTGGATGGTGCGCGACAGCTCACCTTCAAGGCCACGCTGGAACGCCAATTGCTCCTGGAACTGGGTCATGCCCAGCTTTGGGCTATCCATCAACTCGAAGCCCACGGCCCCGCCCTTGGGAATGCCCTGCGCGGCCAGTTTGAAACGCAGGTCATAGACCTGATCGGACGGCACCATGAGGGTGCCGTTGGCCTCGGTCTTGTAGGGCACATTCATTTGCTGCAGGGTGGCGGTCACCGCACCGGCATCACGCTCCGGCAGGTTGGAGAACAACACCTTGTAGTCAGGCGCGCTGCTCCACAGGTAAAGGCCGATGATCAAAGCGAGGGAAGCCGCCACGACTGCCGCCAACGTCATCTTCCTGGCGGCGGGAAGCGCGTTGAAGCGGTGGGCTAGGGTGTTGAAAAACGCGGGAAATTGCAGGGCCATCCGTCAACCGTTTTCCATCAGACCTGCATGTTCATAACTTCCTGGTACGCGCTCACCAGCTTGTTGCGCACCTGAACCATGGTCTGGAAGGAGAGGCTCGCTTTCTGCAGGGAAAGCACGACATCCTGGAGATTGACTTCGGCATTGCCCGCCTCGAACTGGCTGCTGAGTTGGCGGGCATCCAACTGGGTTTTATTGACTTCATCCACGGCGGACTGGAGCAGCATGGCGAAATCCTGGGAAGGCGCCTGAGTTGCCACCTGAGTTAGCCCATTCGCGGCGCTGGCGGACACGCCACCACCGGCCTGAGCCGCCACGGCACGCAACTGATTCACCATCAGATCAATATCATTCATCGCCTTGTGCCTCCTGCAACCGATTATAGGAGGTCATCTCCATCCAGATAGCCCGCTTCGCGGTATCGCTTGAGTTTGTCGCGCAAGGTCCGTTCGCTCATGTTCAGCGTTTCCGCCGTCTTGCGCCGGGAACCGCCGAGCCGGCGCAAAGTACCCAGGATGGTTTCCCGCTCCATGTCCTTCAAACCCTGGTCGGCGGATCGAACCCCTTCTTGAGCCGCGTTATGGGCCAATGCGTTATGGGCCAATGCGTTATGGGCCAAATCATGCGGCAGCATCAAATGTTCGGAGCCGATTTCCGTTCCCGGCGCCAGAATCATGGCGCGTTGCAACACATTCGCAAGCTCGCGGATGTTACCGGGCCACCCATACCCGGTCAATTCGGCCAGCGCCCGGTTGGATAGCGCGAATCCGCCTCGGCCCACCACGTTTTCGTGGCGTTTCAGGAAATGCCGAGCGAGCGCGGCGATGTCGCCACGGCGTTGTCGCAAAGGCGGAATTTCCAGGGGAAAGATGCTGAGCCGGTAATACAGGTCTTCACGGAAATGGCCAGCCGCAACCCAGGCGGCGAGGTCGCGGTTGCTGGCGGCGAAGATGCGCACGTCGAGCTTGATTGGCGCGCGCCCACCGACCCGCTCCACCTCCTTTTCCTGCAACACGCGAAGGAGCTTGGCCTGGAGGTTGAGTGGCAGTTCCGAGACTTCGTCGAGGAGGATGACACCGCCTGAAGCCTGTTCGAATTTGCCCGCCTGGGCTGCCGTCGCGCCGGTGAAGGCGCCTTTCTCGTGGCCGAACAGCATGGATTCCAGCAGATTCTCGGGAATCGCCGCGCAGTTCACCGCGACGAACGGGCCTTTGGCGCGTTTGGAGTGCTGGTGGATAAAGCGCGCGAACACTTCCTTGCCAACCCCGGATTCGCCGGTGAGCAAAACGCTCGCCTCGGTGGCCGCCACGCGGCGGGCCAGATCGAGCATGGCGCGAGTGGCGGCATCGGCGGCCACCACTTCGCTCTCCCCGCCTTCCTCGCCGCTGCGGTAATAGCGCGCCACGGCCGCCAACAGGCGATCCGGCTCAAACGGCTTGGGCAGGTAATCGGCCGCGCCTTCGCGCATCGCCTGTACCGCCAGGTCAATCTGGCCGTAGGCGGTCATCAGCAATACCGGCACTTCCGGCCAGCGCCGTTTCAGGCTGCGCAGCAGCGCGTGGCCGTCCATCCCCGGCATCTGCACGTCGGAAAGGACCAGGCCGGGTCGAACATCGAGGCCGCCCCCCTCCATCCAGGCCAGCGCCTGTTCGCCGTCGGCGGCGGCGTGGGCGGTGTAGCCGGACAATTCCAGGGTATCCATGAGCGCTTCGCGCAGAGAGGGGTCGTCTTCGACCACCAGGATGGGCAAGGCTTCAGCCAAGGTCGCCTCCGGTAAAAGACGCAGGCAGGGAGAGCGTGGTCGTTGCCGCCGGGGTTTCGGCGGCATTACAACCACGGCCTACCCCCTGCGGGTATGCCTGCGCTACATCGCCTCCGGCAAAGGGCAAATACAGAGTGAAGCGGCTGCCGCCTCCCTCGCGCGGCGCCCACTCCACCCAGCCGCCGTGCGCCTCCGCGACTTGGCGCACGATGGCCAGGCCGAGGCCGCTGCCCTCGCCGCGAGTGCTGAAAAAAGGTTCAAACAGACGTTCCTGAGCGGCTTCGGGGATACCGGCGCCCGTGTCGTTGACCTGGAAGGCGGCGAACGGGCTGCCCTGGCCACCCACGCCGAGGCTTACCTGGCCGCCTTCCGGTGTGGCTTGCAGGGCGTTTTCCAGCAAGTTGATGAGGGCGCCGGCGATGGCCTGACGGTCGCCGGTGAGGGTGGATTCAGCCTCCGGCGGCGACAGTTCCAGGTGAACCTTGCGCTGCGCGGCATGGGGTTCCAGGGTCTGCGCCAATTCTTCCAACAGGGGACGCAAGGGGAAAGCTTCTCGGTCCAGACGCGCGCCTTTTACGAACAACAGCATGTCCTGAATCAAGCGCTCCAGATAACGCAGCCGCGACAGGCTCTTGCCGGCGAAACGGATGCGGTCGGCATCGCTCAATTGCGGCCGCGCCAGATGCCCGGTATAGAGCAGCGCGGTGGCCAGCGGTGTACGCAACTGGTGCGCCACCTGGGCCGCCATCTCGCCCAGGGCGGATAGGCGCTCGCGCCGTGCCAGCTCGCCATTGGCGGCGGCCAGCTCACTGGTCAGGCGCGCCACCTGGGCTTGCAGTTCCAGATAGGTGCCCGCCAGTTTTTCCGAGGTTGCGCTGAACAGCGCGAAAGCCTGGCGCAGTTGGGCATCGTCCGCGCGCTGGCTATCTTGCTCACTCATTGGCGGGCGTCAGCGGGCCTTTTCAGCGGCGTTGAGCAGGTCATTCAGACGAGTGGCCGGCAGGTAGCCGGGAACCCGTTTGCCGTTGGCGAAAATCAGCGCGGGCGTGCCGTCGATGCGCAGTTTCGCGCCCAGCGCCAGATTTTCGTCGATGGGGTTGGCACAGTCACCTTTGCCCGCCGGCAGCTTGCCCTTGTGCATGTAGTCGTTCCAGGCGGCGGCGCGGTCCTTGCTGCACCAGATCAGCTTCGACTTGCGCGGCGCATCGGTATGCATGGGAAGCGGGTAGGGGAAGGTATAGATGGTCACGTTGTCGACCTTGGCCAACTCGCCTTCCAGCTTCTTGCAATAGGGGCAATCCAGATCGGAAAACACCGCCAGACGGCGTTTGCCATCGCCCTTCACGATCTTGATGGCGTTGGCGAAAGGAAGGCTGTCGAATTTAACCTCGGTGAGCTTGTCCATGCGCTCGCGCGTGAGGTTGCGTTGCGATTTGATGTCGAGCAGATCGCCCACTATGACATGGCGGGCCTTATCGTCGGTGTAGGCCACCATCGGGCCTTGGCGGCCCTCCATGACCACTTCGTAAATGCCGGCGACGGCCGTCTTGCTGACATCGGTCACCTTGGTACCGGGAAAACCGCTTTCGATCGACTGGCGGATATCCGCCTCGCCCGCCAGGGCGGTCGTGGCGACGAGAGCGAGCGTGAAGGCTAAATTGCGCATGGAATGGACTCCGGGGGAAAGTTAAAGCACCGCATGGTGCATGAGCGCCTGGCTCAGTGGGGGGAAATGATCAGTGAAATTCATGCCCTGATTGCGCAGGGTTCGAATCAGGCTTTCAAGTCGTTCGTCGGGCCGTCCCAAGAACGACTTGGCCCCCTCGGGGTACCGAAGGGCTTCATCAGGCGGCTCGGACGCTTTACCCGAGCCGGGGGTACAGAGAATCTCGCGGCCGAAAAGTTTCCGCAGGCCGCCGGTGACGGATTGCATGGATACCACATCCTCGCGCCGCCGGGCGGCATAAGCGGTGAGACGGCCAATCTCGCCGGGGTCGCCGCCAGAACGGAGCATTTCAGCCAGCAGGCGGCTATCGCGGAAACCCAGGTTCACCCCCTGGCCAGCCAGGGGATGCACGGTATGCGCGGTATCGCCCAGCAACACCAGGCCGGGGCGCACCCACTGGTCGGCGAGCCGCCGCTTCAAAGGGAAGCCGGCGGCGGGCGTGATGCAACGTAGTTCACCCAGGGCGTAGTTGCCCGCCGCCGCCACCCGCGGCGCCAGTTCATCGGGCGCCAATGCCTGCAACAGGGCGGCATACTCGGGCGGGGTGGACCAGACCATCGAGATGCGCTTGCCTGGCAAGGGCAGATAGGCCAACACACCATCCTGGCGGAACCACTGCCAGGCCGCGCCGCGATGCGGCTTTTCGATTTCGAAATTGGCGACCACGCCGACCTGGCGGTAATCCTCCAGAACAACACCGATACCGGCCTGTTGCCGCACCCAGGAGTTGGCGCCATCCGCCGCCACCAGCAGGCGTGTGGACAAGGCCGAGCCATCGGCCAGACGCAGGACATGCTGGCCATCACTGCCCCAGATAATCGCCTCGGCGGGGGAGGCCACGACACGCAAATTGGGCGTGTCGCTCATCGCCCGCCACAGCGCGCTTTGCAAGCGTCCGTTCTCGGCAATCCACGCCAGTTCCGACAGGCCCGCATCGAGAGCGTCGAAATCCAGCAGGCCGCCGCAATCGCCGTGGATGCGCATGCGATAAACCGCCTGCGCCCGCAGCGGATCACCCCAGCCGCCCAGCGCTTTGATCCAGTTCACATTGCCGGGGCTGTAGGCGTAGATGCGCGGGTCCCACTGCTCACTTCCTTCTCCGGGGGGCTTCGGCTCCAGCAGCACCACCGAATGCGGCCCGTGCCGCAAGGCACAGGCCAGGGCGGCGCCATTGAGGCCGCCGCCGACAATCGCGATATCGGCTTCGTTCACCATGCCTGTGCTCCAAACATCATCTTGCGGGCGAATAGATTTTTCAGCGCGGGTACCAGGTCCAGCAGGGCCAGAGCCGCGCCGCGCGCGTGGCCGAGCAGGGGGCGGCCGTTGGAAAACGCCTCCACCAGAAGATCCGTCATCAGGCTGCCGCCGAGCACGTCGAAGCGCCGCTCCGCGGCGTAGGCGCTGCTCAACGCAGCCTCGCCCAGGCGCTCGCGCGGCGCATCCAGAATCACCCGCGCTAGATGCCAGGCATCGCGCACGCCCAGGTTGAAGCCCTGCCCCGCCACGGGATGCAGCGTATGCGCGGCATTGCCAATGCGCAGAATGCGCGGTGAGGCCGAGTCTGCCGCCAACCTAAGTTTGAGCGGAAACGCCGCGCGTGGTCCAACCCGGATAAAGCGCCCCTGGCGGTCGCCGAAAGCGGTTTGCAGGTGTGCCAGAAACTCCTCATCCGGCATGGCCAGGCGCGTCTCCACCCGCGCCGATGGCGTGGTCCAGACCAGGGCATAGTCGTCACCCAGCGGCAACAGCGCAATCGGCCCCTCTGGCGTGAAACGCTCATAAGCGCGGCGGCCATGCGGACGTTGCGTGGATACGCTGGCGATCACCGCCGATTGCCCGTAATCCTTGTCCTGCCGCAAGTGCGCGGGCAGGCTGCGACCGCCTTCCGAGAGCACCACCAGGCGCGCGGTCAGCAACCGCTCCACGCCGCCGCGTTGATAACGCACCGCGCCATACGCCGAGGTCGCCGCCACATCAGTCACTCGCGCCCCGGTCAAAACGGTCGCGCCACATTTCAGCAGGCGCCCGGCCAACGCGGCAACCAACGCGCCGTATTCCGCCACATAACCGAGAGCGGGCACCCCGCCATCCTCGGCCGTCAGCAGCGCCCGCCCGAGGCCGCCGCGCTGGGAGACGTGGATGCTCTCGATCGGCGTGGCCCTTGCCGCCAGCGCTTCCCAGGCCCCCAGCCGCTGCAGAATCAAGCGGCACCCTTGCGACAGCGCCAGCGCTCGCGGGTCCGCCACCTCCAGCTTGTCGCGCGCCTCCAGTAGCGCCACCGACAACCCGGAATCTTCCAGCCCCAACGCCAGCGAAGCCCCAACAGGGCCACCGCCGATGATGGCGATATCAACATGTTCAGGAGTCACGCATCACCTCCTCAATTTCATGGACCATCTTCGGCGCCGCCGCACTCAGCACCCGGCAACCGGTTTCCGTCACCACCACATCGTCCTCGATGCGGATGCCGATGTTCCATAAGGTTTCCGGGACATTATCGGCGGGACGCAGGTACAAGCCGGGTTCAACGGTCATTACCATGCCAGGTTGCAGGTCGCGCCAGACACCTTTGATCTTGTAGTCGCCGACATCATGTACATCGAGGCCGAGCCAGTGGCTGGTCTTGTGCATGAAGAAAGGTTTATAGGCTTCACTTTCGATCAGGCCATCCACTTCGCCGCTCAACAATTTCAAGTCGATCAGGCCCTGGGTGAGGACGCGCAGGGCGGCTTCGTGCGGGGTGATGAAGGGGTTGCCGGGGCGCACCGCTTCGATAGCGGCGTATTGAGCGGCAAGGACGATTTCGTAGACGTCCTTCTGCGCGGCGGAGAAGCGGCCGTTGACCGGGAAAGTGCGGGAGATGTCGGCGGCGTAACCGTGGTATTCGCCGGCGGCGTCGATCAATAACAGGTCGCCATCCCGCAACGGCTGGCCATTGCCGACGTAGTGCAACACACAGGCGTTCTTGCCGCCGGCGACGATGGCGGTATAGGCCGGCGCCTCACAGCCGCCGGCGCGCAAACTGCGCAACAGTTCGGCTTCAATTTCCCATTCGCCCATCCCCGGCCGGCACAGGCGCAGCACGGAGCGATGCGCTTCAGCGGAAAGGTCGGCGGCGCGTTGCATGAGATCGACTTCATGGGCGTCCTTGGCCAGGCGCATGGCGTCGATCAGGGCATGGGCATCGGTCAGGTTGGCGGGAGCAACCGCCCCAGCGCGGACCTTGCCGCGCACGGTGTTGATCCAGCCCATGACGCGGTTATCCCAGGCGGGATCGGCGCCGAAGGCATAGGCGACACGCGGCTGGTTTTCCAGCAGCCGGGGCAGGCGCTTGTCAATTTCCGAGTAGGGATAGGCGGCGTCGAAGCCGAAAATTTCTTTCGCCGCCTTGGGGCCGTGGCGAAAGCCGTCCCAGATTTCCCTCTCCTGGTTTTTTTCGCGGCAGAACAGGATTTGCCTGGACCGCGCTTTGCCCCCGGCGATCAAGACCAATACCGCCTCGGGTTCCGGGAAGGCGGTGAGGTAATAAAAGTGGCTGTCGAAGCGGTAGGGATAGTGGGCGTCGCGATTGCGGATGGCTTCCGGCGCGGTGGCGAGGATGAGCACGCCTTCGCCCAGGGTTTGCAGCAAATGAACGCGGCGGGCGCGGTGAATGTTGAGGTCAGGCTGCACGTTGCAACTCCTTGTCGAGATCGGTAAGCCGTTGCGGGGTGCCGACATCTTCCCAGCGGCCACTGAAATGCTCGCCGGTGACCTGGCCCTGGTGCATCGCCGCGCGCAGCAAGGGGGCGAGCTGGGCGCGGGTCCACGGGGCGATACCGGCAAACAGCTCCGGGCGGTAACAACCGATGCCGGAGAAGGTGTAGCGACCAGCGGCATGGGTGGGCGGTTCAATGACCTGGCCTTCCGCGACGGCGAAATCCCCCTCCGGGTGGTGTGGCGGGTTGTTCACCAGCACGAGGTGGGCGAGGTGGGCGGGATTGCCGGCCATTGCTTGCAGCACCGGCAACAGGCGGGCGTAGTCGAATTCGGCGTAGACGTCGCCGTTGGCCACCAGGAAAGGTGCGTCGCCCAGCAGGGACAAGGCGGTGGCGATGCCACCGGCGGTTTCCAGGGGTTCCGCTTCGCGCGACCAGGCAATGCGCACACCCTGGCCCGCGCCGTCGCCCAAGGCATCTTCGAGTTTCTCGCCAAGATGGGCGTGATTGATGACCAGATCGACTAGGCCAGCGCGCTTCAGTCGCTCTATCTGCCATTGAATCAGCGGCTTGCCACCAACTTGCAACAGGGGTTTGGGGGTGTGGTCGGTGAGTGGGCGCATCCGGCGGCCTTCACCGGCGGCGAGAATCATGACCTTGAAAGGCTGTGCCGGCATGTCAGAAGGTGTAGCCGACATCCGCCGCGCGGCCTTCGACTTGATCGAGCAGGCGCAGGAAGTCGCCAAGGCCGTTGTAACGGCCGCAAGCTTTCTTCAGATAGGCCAGCACCAGCGGCAGGTCTTTCAGATAGCCGTCCTTGCCGTCGCGGTGATAGAGGCGGGCGAAGATGCCGAGCACCTTGATGTGGCGTTGCACCCCCATCCATTCAAAGTCGCGATAGAAGTCGCCGAAGTCGTCCGCCAGCGGCAGGCGTGCGCGGCGGCCCGCTTCCCAGTAGCGGATTACCCAGTCGAGCACGCGCGCTTCTTCCCAGTGGATGTAGGCGTCCTTGTAGAGGGAGACGAGGTCGTAGGTGATGGGGCCGTAAACCGCATCCTGGAAATCCAGCACGCCGGGATTGGGATCGGTAACCATCAGGTTGCGCGAGTGCCAGTCACGGTGCACGTAGACTCTGGGTTGCGCCAGGTTGTTGGCCAGGATGGCCGCGAAGGTGGTTTCCAGCACCGCGCGCTGAGCGTCGGAAAGATCGATATTCAAATGGCGCGCCAGATACCAGTCCGGGAACAGGCGCATCTCGCGCCGCAGCGACTCGGCGTCGTAGTCGGGTAGTTCGCCCGGCCGGCTGGCGGCCTGGATCTGGATCAGCGCGCGGTTGGCGTCGCCGTAGAGGCGGTCGGCATTGGCCTCGTTCAATGCCATCAGATAAGTGGTGTTGCCGAAATCGGAAAGCAGCAGGAAGCCTTGTTCAAGGTTCTCGGCGAGGATTTCCGGGGTATGGGCGCCAGCGGCGCGGAACAGGTCCGCGACATGAACGAATGGCCGGCAATCCTCGTGGCTGGGTGGCGCATCCATCACCACAAAGCTGCCTGACTCCGTCACCGCGCGGAAATAGCGGCGAAAACTGGCGTCGGCGGAGGCGGGAGCAAGCGCAAGGAGAGGGACGGGCAGGACGCTACGGGTCCAGGCGGTCAAACGTTCGAGTCGTTCCAAAGCTATAATCCACGCGGTCAAAAAAACGTCAAAATTCTAACATCCCCCGTCATGTCGCCCGCCGCGCCCCCTTTCCCGCGCCTGTTGTTATGTGTGTGCCTCACGGCGGCTTCCCTGGAAACCTTTGCCGGCAGTGACTTCGTGCCGCTGAAGGCTTCCCCCGCGCTTAGCCCGGCGGCCCCAAAAGGGCAGCGGATGGAAGGCCCCAACCAGGTCGAGGCCGACCGGCTGGAAGGCATTCAGAACGTGTATTTCGAGGCCGAGGGCAAGGTGGTGATGCGCAACCTGCGCGAACAGGTCGAAGCGGACTGGATCCGCTATGACCAGGCCGCGGACGAAGCCCATGCGCGCGGCCACATCGTCCTGACCCAGGAGCGCGATCGCCTGGAGGGGTCGGAACTCAAATTGCAACTCACCCCGCGCCTGGGAAGCATGAAGGATGTGGCCTACGCCCTCCACGGCAAGGATGGCGGCCTGATGCGCGGCGCAGCGAAAAGTATCCAGTTTCAGGGGCCGGACCGCTATCAGATGGAGAGCGCCACCTACAGCACCTGTCCGGCGAATGAGCAAGACTGGGTGCTCAAGATGGATGAATTGAATCTGGATTACATCGGTAGCCTGGGCAGCGCGCGGCAAGTGCATGTGGAATACCTGAACGTGCCCATCCTGTACTCCCCCTGGCTGGATTTCTCTTTGGACAGCAAACGCAAATCGGGTTTCCTCACGCCGACCTATGGCGCCACCACCGATCGCGGCCTGGAGTTGATCGTTCCCTGGTACTGGAACATCGCGCCCAACCGCGACGCCACGTTCACTCCGCGCCTGATGACCCGGCGCGGCCTGCAACTGGGTGGAGAATTTCGCTACCTGGAAGCGCACTACGGTGGCGAACTGAACCTGGAACTGCTCCCCAATGACAATCTCGCGAATCGCGCCCGTTACCGTGGCCTGATCCACCACCAGCAACAATTCGATTCCCGCTGGTCCGGCAACCTCAATTACGAGCGGGTATCGGACAACACCTACTTCACCGACCTGTCGAGCATGGTCAGCGAGACTTCCCAGACCAATATTCCCCGTGAAGCCAGCCTGGCCTATGAGGGCGGCTGGTGGCGCGGCAGCGGGCGCTTGCAGGGCTATCAGACGCTTCAGGATCCTGCTGCCACGCCCCTCAGCGACAGCCAGATCCCCTACCGCCGCCTGCCGCAATTGACCCTGAGCGCGAACCGGCCAGGCCTGGTCGGAGCGTCCTCGCAATTCGCTTTTTCGAGTGAATTCGTCAACTTCGCGCATCCGGGCACGACGCTATCCGAGGGCAGTCGCCTGCACCTCAACCCCAGCATCAGCATGGCCGTCAACACGCCCTACTCGGTGTTCACCCCCAAGCTGGGCTGGTACCTCACCCGCTACGACCTGGACAACGTCGCCGCCGGTGATCGCTCGCAGACACGGAGTCTGCCCATGTTCAGCGTCGACACCAGCTTGTTCCTGGAACGCGACTTGGCCTGGAATGGCCAGAATTTCATCCAGACCCTGGAGCCGCGCCTCTATTACGTCTACATCCCCCTTCGCCAGCAAGCCAGCATCCCGGTGTTCGACAGCGGCGTCAGCGACTTATCGCTGGACCAGATGTTCAGCGAAAACCAGTTCACCAGCGTGGACCGCATCAACGATGCCAATCAGTTGACCCTGGCCTTTACCTCGCGCTTTCTGGAACGAAGCAATGGCATGGAGCGGCTCGAGGTCACGCTGGGCCAGCGCTTTTACTTCAGCGACCAACTCGTCACCCTGCCCGGCACCTCAGCCAGAAGCAGCAACACCACCGACCTGCTCGGCCAGGCATCAGGCCAGGTCAACAACAAACTGCGGCTCAGCGGCGGGCTTCAGTTCAACACTGACACTAACCAGATAGCGAAAGCCAACCTGGGCGGCACCTGGCGCGACGGCCCCGGGCGTCTGTTCAATGCCGATTACCGCTATACCCAAGGCAACCTCAATCAGATCGACCTGTCCGCGCAATGGCCACTGGCGCCCAAGTGGCATGGACTCACTCGCCTCAACTACTCAATCAAAGAATCCCGCCTGGTGGAAGGCCTGGCCGGCTTCGAGTACAACGCGGGCTGTTGGTCCCTGCGCGGCATTGCGCAACGCCTGGCCACCAGCCAGACCACGACGACCAGCGCCTTTTTCCTGCAACTGGAATTGCACGGCCTGACCAGACTCGGCCCCAATCCTCTCGATGTCCTCAAACGGAGCATCACCGGTTATGTCCCCAGCAACCAACTCACCCAGCCCGATGCTTCTCTCTCTTACTAGCAGCCTGATCACCGGCCTGCTGCTGGCCGCCGCGCTGCTTGGCGCCGCCACCGTGAAGGCGGCACCGCAGGATATCGACCGCATTGTGGCGGTGATCAACAACACGGTGATCACCGAATATGAACTGAAGAAACGGGTCGATCAGGTCCTGCAACAGCTCGCCGGCCAGAAAACACCTCCGCCGCCGCGCCGCACGCTGGAAAAACAGTTGCTGGAAAGGATGATCACCGAGCGCGCGCTCTTGCAAATCGCGGAAGACACCAACATCCGCTTCGAAGGCACCGCCCTGGACCGCGCCATCGCCCGCATCGCCCAGCAGAACAACCTCTCGCCCGAGGAATTCCGCAAGACGCTGGAAGCGGAGGGCACCGACTTCGCCGCCTTCCGTGAGCAGATTCGCTCCGAAATGACCATCGCCCGCCTGAAAGAACGCGAGGTGGACAACAAGGTCGTGGCCACCGAGGCGGAGATCGACAACTTCCTCGCCAATCCCGCGCTGGATGCGAATCAGCAGGACGAATACAACCTCGCCCACATTCTGATTCTCTCCCCGGAAGGCGCCAGCCCGGAAAAACTGGCGGAATTGCGCGCCAAAGCCGAAAAAGCCCAGGCGGAGCTCCAGGCCGGTATTCATTTCAGCCAGGTCTCCGCGGCCTACTCCGACGCCCAGAACGCGCTGCAAGGCGGTAGCCTGGGCTGGCGCGCCGAGGGACAGCTGCCTACCTTGTTCGCCACCGTGGTGAAAACCCTGAAACCGGGCGAGAACTCCAGCGTGATTCAAAGCCCGAATGGCTTTCACATCGTCAAACTGGTGGACAAGCGCGGCAAGAACGTTCAGTTGGTGGTGAAGCAGACCCACGCGCGCCACATCCTGGTCAAGACGAATGAAGTCATCAGCGATGACGACGCCCGCAACCGCTTGGCGCTGCTCAAGGAACGGATCGAACACGGCAGCGATTTCGCGGAACTGGCCAAGCTGCATTCCGACGATCTCTCAGCCAACCGCGGCGGCGATCTGAACTGGCTCAACCCGGGCGACACCGTGCCCGAATTCGAACGCGCGATGGACGCGCTGAAACCTGGCGAAGTCTCCGAACCCGTGCGATCCCCCTTCGGCTGGCACCTGATCCAGGTGCTGGAACGGCGCGACCAGGACGTCACTCAGGAACGCAAGCGTCTGGAAGCACGCCGCTTCTTGCGTGAACGGAAAGCGGAAGAAGCCTTCGATGATTGGGTCCGGCAGGCGCGCGACCGCGCCTATGTGGAATTCCGGCTGGAAGAATAAGACCGCTACGGTCAGCGGCTTAGCGGCTCAGCGGCGACGAAACTGGCCTTGGGGCCGCGGACCGGCGGAGGCGGCGGCACGATCATCACGATGGCGGAAGCTGATGCGGGCCTTGGTCAAATCGTAGGGGGAAAGTTCCAGCGTGACACGGTCGCCCGCCAGAATGCGGATGTGGTGCTTTTTCATCTTGCCGGAAGCATACGCCGCAACTTCCATGCCGTTATCCAGCGTTACCTTGAAACGGGTGTCCGGCAACACCTCGTTCACGACGCCTTCCATTTCAATCAGTTCTTCCTTGGCCATGCGTTGGGTCTCCTGCGCCTCGCCAGTAAGGCGAGGCCCGTATTAAAAGGGCTTGGAGACTAACACGCCGGACTGATGCTCGCCCTGCGATATTTGCTCGCGCGCCGGGATTCACCTTCATTTATCGCGCCAGCCCGGTGTCGTTCATCTCTTCCAGGACTTCCGGGTTTGATGGGTCAGCCCCTCGCCAGCGCCTCCCGTCGCGCATCCATGAATTTAGCCAGGATCGGGGCGCAGATCACTTCCAGCGCCAGGCGCAGTTTGCCGCTGGGAATCACCATCGTGCTTGGGCGCGACATGCGGGCGCCGGGAATGCGTTTGAGCAGACTGGGAAAATCATGGCGCTTGCGGTCGCGGAAATGGAGGATGCAGATCGACTCCTCCGCCACCGGTACATCGCGGGCGATGAAGGGGTTGGAGGTATCCACCAGCGGCATGCGCTGAATGTTGATATCAGTCAGGCCGAACTGCGGGACGATGTAATGGATGTAGTCGTCCATGCGGCGCAGGATGGTTTCCAGTGATTCCTCGGCTGAGCAGGCACCCTTCTCGCAATCGCGGTGAATCTTCTGAATCCACTCCAGGTTGATTGCCGGCGCCACCCCGATCAGCAAATCCACATGCTGCGCCACATCAATCCCCTGGGTACCGATGCGGCGGTCTATTTCCGATGAGAAGTGGCTTGAATCCAATTTGCGCCGTGTCCAGGTATTCGCCACCAGACCGCCGTGCTGGCCCTCGTAAAACAGCAGATCCCTGCCCGGCGGCAGGGGTTTCCAGGGGGTGAACTCACCGGCCGGAACGCCCAGTTCCTGAGCATGATCGGCGTTGTGCGCGTACTGGCGATAGACGCCGCTGCCACATTCGCCATAGGTCTTGAAGAAGGCTTCCAGTTCCGGAAAGTGATTGCATTCCGGCCCGAACCAGGAGATACGGCGGCCGCTGCCGCGCGCCTCGTCAAGCAGGGCGGCGAACTGCCGCTCGGTATAACGCCGAAAACCGTCGCCGTGGACGATGGCCGGCTGGATGCCAAGACGCTGGAAAATGAACTTGAACGCGTGGCGAATCGTGGACAGGCCAGCACCGGCGGACCCGGTCACGGCGACGATGGGATAGTGCTTGGACATGGTTGGCTTCTCCCCCGAGTGGCCAAATGGAAACGACTGCCTGGAGTTTAGCAGCCACTCGCCGTCGGGATACCGCCGAGTCGGGCTACCATACGCCTCCCTATCCGCACGCCCCTGCTCCCACGATGACGCAACGCGATCCCATCCGCCTGTCCAAACTCATGTCCGAGCGCGGCATCTGCTCACGCCGCGAGGCGGACGCCTACATCGAGAAAGGCCTGGTATTCGTCGATGGCCAGCGCATCAGCGAACTCGGCACCCGGGTCGACCCGGATTGCGAGATCAAGCTAGCCAACGAGGCCAGCCGGCAGCAGCAGGCGCGCGTCACCGTACTGCTGAACAAACCCATCGGCTACGTCTCCGGGCAGCCGGAACCCGGCTTCACCCCCGCCATCGCCCTGATCCGCCCGGAAAACCTCTGGCTAGAATGCGGTGGCCCGGCGTTCCAGCCCGCCCATCTCAAGGGCCTGGCCCCGGCTGGCCGCCTTGACATCGACTCCACCGGCCTGCTCGTGATGACCCAGGATGGCCGCATCGCCAAGCAACTCATCGGCGACGATTCCGAAATAGAAAAGGAATATCTGGTGCGCGTGCAGGGTGGCCTCGGCGAGCAGGACATGAAACTGCTCAACCACGGCCTCTCGCTCGATGGCCAGAAACTGCGTCCCGCCCAAGTGGCCTGGCAGAACGAAGACCAGTTGCGCTTCATCCTCAAAGAAGGCCGCAAACGCCAGATTCGCCGCATGTGTGAACTGGTTGGCCTGAAGGTAGTCGGCCTCAAGCGAGTCCGCATCGGCCGCGTCATGCTTGGACATCTGCCGACGGGGAAATGGCGCTACCTGGGCGAGAACGAGCGCTTCTGAGGTTCACCCTAGTGCTTACTTGTAGAAGTCTCGCTACATTCGATCCGCTTGGCATCCCCGCTCGCTGCGTTGCGAATCCCCGCCATAGCTGGGCTATGGCTGCGGTTCGCGTTTTGCGATCGGGGCGCCAAGCGGCTCTCGGTGTTAACGCAGACTTCTGCAAGTAATCACTAGGAGTCTGTCTAACTTTGGAATCACCGGCTGCAAACCGGCCTTGGCGGAGCCGCTTTTCGCTATCGACGACCCAATCCCGACAGGCTCCTAACGGCGTTGATCGTGGGTATTGTTGTTCGGCTTGCGTCAACCAGCGAGCCAGGCTCGCAGGCGCGGCACATCAACATAACCTTGTTCGCCCAGGCCAGCGGCATCCAGGCGGCGGTATGGGGCTTCTACTTCGCCGAGATCGCTCAACACGGCCAACGCCCCGCTGAAGTCATGGCCGCGGGTGTAGTCGTTGACCGTGGCCACGGTCTTGAGGCCAGCGCCTTGGGAAGCGCGGATGCCGTTTTCGGAATCCTCGAACGCCAGGCATTCCTCGGGGCGCAGGCCGAGTTGCCGCATGGCCCAGAGATAGATGTCAGGCGCCGGCTTCTTGGCCGGGACGATGTCGCCGGCGGCAATCACCGTGAACCAGTCGGCGCCGTCCTCGGCCAGGCTGTGGCGGAGCAGCGCGGTGACATTTTCCGGTGTGGTGGTGGTGGCCACAGCGAGGCTCAGGCCGGCTTCACGCGCTTCGCGCAACAGGCGTTTGACGCCAGGACGCAAGGGAATGCCGCCCGCCGCGAGCAATTGGGTGTAATGGCGAGTTTTGACCTGATGGAGTTTGGCGACCAGTTCGTCGAAGTCGGCCGGCTTTTCATAGTCTGGACGGAAACGCTCGATGTAGTACCTCATGCGTTCCTTGCCACCGGTTACCGCCTGCAGTTCGCCGTAGAGTGGGACATCCCAATCCCAGTCCAGGCCGACCTCGCGAAACGCCGCGTTGAAAGCCGGGCGATGGCCGTCGCGCTCGGTATCGGCCAGGGTTCCATCGACATCGAACAACAGGGCTTTAAGCATGGCAATTCCTTGAATTTACTGGTTTTTCAAAACGATACCGGCAGTTACAATCCGGCCTCCTTTTTGCCCCGAGGGCGCTTCATGCAGACCACAGCCCCGCAGATGGCCGCCAATGATTCCGAGTTCGACCGACTTTTCGACGGCCAGCTCTACAGCCTGCTCTCCTGGGCTCAGCTCACCGCTTTCTGGGAGCGTCTGGACACGGGGGCCGGCTGGTATCTCTATGCCCTCGGCGAGGACCGGCCGAGCGAGCCGGCCAACGCGGAACACGTCTCCGCATTCACCCATGAGATCGACGTCCTGCTGCACCGCGAACACCATGAAGACTACTGTGGCATTGTCTACGCCGACAATCTCGACCACCCCAGCCTGATCAAGATCTACGACCCCAACCATCTGGGAACGTCGTGCGGTTCCAGCAAGCAGCGGATTCTGCCCGGCTGGGTGATGTCGACACTGCCGCCTTCCAACCTGGTCCCCAGCCAGCTTGTGCCGCAGAACCGCAAACGCTGGTGGCAGGGTTTCCTGGGCCTGATCGGCAACCAATAAGTTACCGTTGCAATCGCGGACTCGGTCCGCTCCTACAAGCAGGGTTCATTATTCGGAGGCGGCCATCCAGCCATGTCGTGTTAGTTTGCGCGCAGGCGGGAACGACACACGAGTCCCAGAAAAAAGCGGCCCGCGGGCCGCTTGTTCTTGCCCGTGCAAGATTACTCCGTGGTGGGCGTGGCCACTTCGGCGGGTGCCTGCGGCGCTGGCGCCTCGATCAGCGCCTTCATGGATAGGCGCATACGCCCCTTCTCGTCGGTTTCCAGCACCTTGACCTGAATGGCCTGGCCTTCCTTGAGGAAGT
Source organism: Hydrogenophilales bacterium CG_4_10_14_3_um_filter_63_21 (assembly GCA_002784045.1). GTDB lineage: Bacteria > Pseudomonadota > Gammaproteobacteria > Burkholderiales > Thiobacillaceae > PFJX01. The sequence continues at coordinate 13,142 of PFJX01000060.1, read as the reverse complement.
CGGTCACCGCGTTGACGCGCTGATGGGCGATCTGGGAAATATGCAGCAAGCCGTCCTTGCCGGGCAGTACGTTGACGATGGCGCCGAAGTCGAGAATCTTCAGCACGGTACCGGCGTAGGTGCGGCCCACTTCGACCTCGGCGGTGATGTCCTCGATCCGCTTGCGCGCCACTTCACCGGATTCAGTGGTGGTACAGGCGATCTTGATGTTGCCGCTCTCGTCGATATCGATCTGGGTACCGGTTTCTTCGGTCAGCGCGCGGATCACCGCGCCGCCCTTGCCGATCACATCGCGGATTTTTTCCGGATTGATCTTCATGGTAATAATGCGCGGCGCGTAGGCGCTCATCTCGACGCGCGGGCCGGCAACGGCGGCTTCCATCTGCGCCAGGATGTGCAGACGGGCTTCCCGCGCCTGAGTCAGGGCGACCTGCATGATTTCCTTGGTGATGCCCTGAATCTTGATGTCCATCTGCAGGGCATTGACGCCGTTTTTGGTGCCGGCGACCTTGAAGTCCATGTCGCCCAGGTGATCTTCATCGCCCAGGATGTCGGTCAGGACGGCAAAACGGTTGCCATCCTTGATCAGGCCCATGGCGATGCCGGCGACGTGGTCTTTCATCGGTACGCCGGCGTCCATCAGCGACAGGCTGCCGCCGCAGACGGAAGCCATCGAGGAGGAACCATTCGATTCGGTGACTTCAGAGACCACTCGCACGGTGTAACCGAACTCTTCCTTGGTCGGCAGGCAAGCGGCCAAAGCCCGCTTGGCCAGGCGGCCGTGGCCGACTTCGCGGCGCTTGGGCGGGCCCATGCGACCGGCTTCACCTGTCGCGTAGGGGGGCATGTTGTAGTTCAACAGGAAGTGGTCGCTGTAATTGCCGGTAAGGGATTCCACAGTTTGCTCGTCACGGCCGGTGCCTAGCGTGGTGACCACCAGGGCCTGCGTCTCGCCGCGGGTGAACAACGCGGAACCGTGGGCACGCGGCAGCACGCCGGTGCGAATGGTGATGGGGCGCACGGTACGGGTGTCGCGACCGTCGATGCGCGGCTCGCCAGCCAGAATGCGGCCACGCACGACGAGGGCTTCGAGGGCATGGAACAGATCCTTGATGGCGTTGGCCTGGGTGGTGTCCATTTCCGCGCTGATCAGCTCGGCGAAAACCCGATTTCGAATGGCATCGACTTCCGCCACACGCGCCTGCTTCTGCTTGATCGAGTAGGCCGCGGAGAGCGCGTCGGCACAGAGGCCATTCATCTTTTCGAGCAGAGCGGCGTCCGCTTCCGGCGCGGCCCAGTTCCAGGCATCCTTGCCCGCTGTGTCGGCCAGATCGTTGATGGCGTCGAGAGCAACCTGCATCTGCTCGTGGCCGAATACCACGGCGCCCAGCATCACATCTTCCGGCAACTGGTCGGCTTCCGACTCCACCATCAGCACGGCACTTTCGGTACCCGCCACCACCAGGTTCAGCTTGGAGGTTTTCAGTTCCGTCGTGGTTGGGTTGAGCACGTACTGGCCGTCGATATAGCCGACGCGGGCGGCGCCCACCGGGCCGTCGAACGGCAGGCCGGATAGCGCCAGGGCGGCGGAAGCGCCAAGTAGCGCGGGGATATCGGAATCGACTTCCGGGTTGGCGGACATCACCGTGGCGATGACCTGCACTTCATTGAAGAAGCCATCCGGAAACAGCGGGCGAATCGGACGGTCGATCAGGCGGCAAATCAGGGTTTCCTTTTCCGAGTTGCGCGACTCGCGCTTCAGAAAACCACCGGGAATGCGACCGGCCGCATAAGCCTTTTCCTGGTAATCGACAGTCAGCGGAAAAAAATCCTGGCCGGCCTTCACTTCGTTTTTCGCCACCACGGTGACCAGCACCACAGTGTCGTCCATGTTGACGATCACGGCACCCGTGGCCTGGCGAGCGATCTCGCCGGTTTCCAGGGTGACTTGATGGCGACCGTATTGAAATGTTTTCTTGACCGGATTCACGCTGACTTCTTCCTTTGTACTGAATTATTTCGTTTGCTTGCCACTACCGCGGTAGCGCCGCCTGGTTCGCGAAAACCGCTTACGCGGATTACTTACGCAGACCGAGGCGCTTGATCAGATTGGTGTAGCTGTCGGCGTTCCGCGACTTGAGATAGTCCAGCAGGCGACGGCGACGGCTGACCATCTTGAGCAAACCACGGCGGGAATGGTGGTCCTTGGCATGGGCCTTGAAATGGCCGGTAAGGTCATTGATGCGGGCGGTGAGCAAGGCAACCTGAACTTCCGGCGAACCGGTGTCGGCGGCGGCGCGCTGATAGTCCTGAACGATCTGCGCTTTCTCTGGGGTGGTGATGGCCATCTGGGCGACTCCAACGAAAAGTGCGCATTCTACCCGCGCGGGAAGCAATATCTCAAGCAATTCATCGCCCTATCGGAAGTGGTGGAACGCCTGGCCCAGCATATCCGGGGTCACCAGGGTGATGCCCTTGCGGGTGATATGAAAATGTTTCTCGTCTTCGATCCGGTTGACGCCGATGCTCACGCCCGGTGGAATCTTGCAACCCTTGTCGATGACCACCTGCTTGAGGATGGCGCCCTCGCCGATGGTGACATCGGGCAGCACCACGGCTTCTTCCAGGTAGGCGCCTTCCTTGACCCGCACGTTGGAGAACAGCACCGAACGCCGTACCACGGCACCGCTGATGATGCAGCCGCCGGAGACCATCGAATCGACCGCCTTGCCGCGCCGGTGATCCTCGTCGAACACGAATTTGGCCGGTGGCAACTGTTCCTGATAAGTCCAGATCGGCCAGTCCTTGTCGTAGAGGTTGAGTTCCGGGGTGATGCGCGCCAGATCCAGGTTGGCTTCCCAGTAGGCATCGACGGTTCCCACATCGCGCCAGTAGGGTTCTTCGTCTTCGCGGCGGACACAGCTTTCAGTGAAGCTGTGGGCATAGACACGATAACCGGCCTGAATCAGGTGCGGGATGATGTTCTTGCCGAAGTCATGCTCGGAGTGGGTTTCGTCGGCGTCGCGCACCAGTTGTTCGAACAGGAAGGCGGCATTGAACACGTAGATCCCCATCGAACACAGCGAGGTGCCTGGCTTGTCGGGCATGGCGGGCGGATTCTCGGGTTTTTCCACAAATTCGACCACACGGCCTTCATTGTTGGCCGCCATCACGCCGAAGGCGGAAGCCTCCGCGGTCGGCACTTCGATACAGGCGACGGTCATGTCGGCCTCGTTGCGCACGTGGTTGGCGACCATCTCGCCGTAGTCCATCTTGTAGATGTGGTCGCCCGCCAGGATGAGCACGTATTCCGGCTTGTAGACGCGCAGAATGTCAAGGTTCTGGTAGACCGCATCGGCGGTGCCCTTGTACCAACTCTCATCCTCCACCCGTTGCTGCGCCGGCAGGAGATCGACGAACTCGTTGAACTCGCCACGCAGGAAGCCCCAACCGCGCTGGATGTGCTTGATCAGGCTGTGCGACTTGTATTGGGTCACCACGCCGATGCGGCGGATACCCGAGTTCATGCAGTTGGATAGCGGAAAATCGATGATGCGAAACTTGCCACCAAACGGCACGGCCGGTTTGGCGCGCCAGTCGGTCAGTTGTTTCAGGCGGCTGCCACGGCCTCCGGCGAGGATCAATGCCACAGTGTTTTTGGTAAGCAAACTAACGAAACGCGGATATTCCTTGACCATGTTTTCCCCCATGAAAATCGCTTGAAACATTCGTGCTGATCATAACCGATCGCGTTATCCTGATTCCGTACCCGATCGGGTTTATCCGGTCCTTTCACCCTGACGCCAGCTCACCATGCCCCTCGCCATCGAACGTCTAATTACCGCCCGCCATCACGACCCCTTCGCCGTCCTCGGCCTGCATCGCAGCCATGACACCTGGCTGGTGCGGGTTTTCCGCCCTGACGCCAGCCGGGTTTCCCTGTTGCTGGCGGAAGGTGCGGTAGCGATGAGCCGCGTCGATCCGCGCGGCCTCTTCGAGTGGCGCGGCGAACATCCGCCGGCGCGGCCGTGGCGATTGCTGATCGAGGAAGGGAGCACAACATTCGAGATCACCGACCCCTACGCCTTCGAGCCCAGTCTCACGGATCAGGAAATGTATCTGTTCAACGAGGGCCGTCTACTGGAAGCCTGGCGCACCTTCGGCGCCCAACCCATGCAGCAATTGGCGGTTGAAGGTGTGCGTTTCGCGGTATGGGCGCCCAACGCCGAGCGGGTTTCGGTGGTGGGCAACTTCAACAACTGGGATGGCCGCCTGCACCCGATGCGCGCGCGCGGCGGTTCCGGGCTCTGGGAACTGTTCATCCCCGGCCTGGTGCCCGGCGATCTTTATCGCCTTGAACTGCGCAACCGCGCCACGGGCGAAATCCTGATCAAGGCCGACCCCTTCGCCCAGGGCTTTGAACTGCGCCCCGGCTCGGCCTGCGTGGTGGTGCGCCCGAGCGGCCATCCCTGGAGTGATGGCGAATGGCTGCAAGCGCGCGCGCAACGCGACTGGCTGCACGCACCGATGAACATCTACGAAATGCACGCCGGTTCCTGGAAACGCGACGCGGACGGTCGCTTTCACACTTGGCCGGAGTTGACTGAATCGCTGGTGCCCTACGTGGCCGAGATGGGTTACACCCACATCGAGTTGATGCCCATCACCGAGCATCCGCTGGACGAATCCTGGGGTTACCAGACCACCGGCTATTTCGCGCCCACCTCACGGATGGGCAGTGCCGACCAGTTCCGCGCTTTCGTCGATGCCTGCCACCGGGCCGGCATCGGCATCCTCCTCGACTGGGTGCCGGGACATTTCCCGATGGATGCCTGGGCTTTGGCCCGCTTCGACGGCACCGCCCTGTTCGAGCATGAAGACCCGCGTCTTGGCGTGCACCAGGACTGGGGTACCCACATCTTCAATTACGGCCGCGCCGAGGTGAAAGGTTTCCTGCTTGCCAGCGCCCACTACTGGATGGAGCAGTTCCACCTCGACGGCCTGCGCGTGGACGCGGTCGCTTCCATGCTCTATCTGGACTACTCGCGAAAGGCCGGCGAATGGCTGCCCAACAAGTTCGGCGGCCGCGAGAACCTGGAGGCCATCGACTTTCTGCGCGAAATGAACGCGATGGTGCACGAACGCTTCCCCGGCGCCTTGACCATTGCCGAGGAATCCACCGCCTGGCCGATGGTGTCGCGTCCGGTCTATCTCGGCGGCCTCGGTTTCTCGATGAAGTGGAACATGGGCTGGATGAACGACACCCTCGCCTACTTCGAGCAGGACCCGGTGTATCGCCGCTTCCACCACAACGCCCTCACCTTCGGCCAGCTTTACGCCTACTCGGAAAACTTCGTCCTGCCCTTCTCCCACGACGAAGTGGTGCATGGCAAGAAATCGCTGCTGGGCAAGATGCCGGGCGATGCCTGGCAGCAATTCGCCAACCTGCGCCTGCTGCTCACCTACCAACTCGCCAGCCCGGGCAAGAAACTCAACTTCATGGGCAACGAAATCGGCCAGGGCCGCGAGTGGTCGGAGCAATGGGGGCTGGACTGGGGTCTGCTGGATATCGACTGGCATGCCGGCATCAAAAGCTGCCTGCGCGACCTCAACCACCTGTACCGCGATCTGCCGCCCCTACACGAACTGGATTTCTATTCCGAGGGCTTCGCCTGGATCGACTGCCACGACGCGGACCAATCCATCCTCGCCTTCCAACGCCGCGACAAACAGGGCCGCGCGGTCATGGTCGCCCTCAACTTCACCCCGGTGCCACGCGAGGGCTACCGCCTCGGCGCCCCGGCGGCCGGTTTCTGGCGGGAAATCTTCAACAGCGATTCTGCTTTCTACGGCGGCGGCAACCTGGGCAATGGTGCCGGCCTGATGACGGAAGAGCAGCCCTGGATGGGCTATCCTCAGTCCCTCGTCATCACCCTGCCGCCGCTTGCAGGGGTGGTGCTGTATCAGGATTGATCGGAGCCTTGCGAGCATGCACCCGCTATTGAAGCGAATCAGTGCCGATCCCAATGTGTGCTTCGGCAATCCCTGCATACGCGGAACCCGCATCTGGGTATCGCTGCTCCTGGATCGCCTCGCCGATGGCGACACCGAGGCGGCGCTGTTGGCCGACTACCCGCAACTTGGCGCGGAGGACATTCGTGCGGCACTGGCTTATGGCGCCGAGATGTCGCGGGAACGGATCATTCCCGTGGAATTGAAAGCTGCGGCGTGAAATTCAAACTGGATGAGAATCTGGGCAATCGCGGCGCCGAGAGGCTACGTGCAGCCGGATACGAGGTTTCCACAGTGCTGATCCAGAATCTGAGTGGCGCCGCTGATGCTCACATTTTTCGCGTATGTGCCGATGAGGATCGGGCTTTGGTAACTTTGGATTTCGATTTCTCCCAGGTATTGCGTTTCCCACCCGAATGCTCGGCTGGTATCGCGATACTTTCTGCCCCCGGCCACATGACGGCAGGATTGATCAACCTCCTGCTGGATCAGTTGATCGTGGCACTCCCCACGCAAGTGCTGGCCGGTCGTCTCTGGATTGTCGAGCCGGGCCGTATTCGTATTCATGGACAATCGGGCATATCCGACTAACCCCAACCTACGCCACTACCGGTAGCGGATGTGTGTATTAACCCGATAAGCACGCTTCGACCGAACAAGAAAAGGAATGCCATGAAACTGAAAGTCGATGAACAAGCCGATGCGCTCTATCTCCGGCTGGACGATTCCGAGATTGTCGAATCCGAAGAAGTCTCGCCAGGGGTTGTGTTGGATTTCAATGCCGACAATCAGGTTGTTGGCATTGAAATACTTAATCTGTCGCAACGCTCGAACAAGATGAACATGCGAGAACTGCAATTTTTGGCTGCCTGAACGCAAGCCCTAACACCCGAACCTCACCTACCATGCCCTCTCCCACCCAAACTGCCGCCTGGCAAGCCCTGAAAGAAGAACGCCGCGCCTGGAACACCCTGCATCTGCGCGAGCTGTTCGCCAAGGACAAGAAACGCTTCGAACGCTTTTCCCTGCAACTGGATGACCTGTTGCTGGATTACTCGAAGAACCTGATCCGCCCACGGACCCTGAAGCTGCTGCTGAAACTGGCGCAGGAAACCGGGGTGGAAGCCCTGCGCGACGCCATGTTTTCCGGTGAACCAATCAACCTGACCGAAGGCCGCGCCGTGCTGCATACCGCGCTGCGCAACCGCTCGGAACGGCCTGTGATGGTCGATGGACAGGATGTGATGCCGGAGGTGCGCGAGGTGCTCGCCCGCATGCGCGCCTTCGCTGACAAAGTGCGCACGGGCAAGTGGAAGGGTTACAGCGGCAAGCCGATCAGCGATGTGGTCAATATCGGCATCGGCGGCTCCGACCTCGGCCCGGCGATGGCCTGCCTGGCCTTGAAGCCTTATGGCGGCAACCTCCGCGCCCACTTCGTCTCCAACGTCGACCCCAGCCACCTGGTCGACACGCTGGAAGGCCTGGACCCGGCCAGCACGCTGTTCATCGTCGCCTCGAAGACCTTCACCACCCAGGAAACCCTGCTCAACGCCCAAGCCGCGCGCGCCTGGTTCCTGGACCACGCCAAAGATGAAAAGGCAGTCGCCAAACACTTCGTCGCCGTCTCCACCCACTCGGAAGCGGTGAAAGCCTTCGGCATCGACCCGGCCAACATGTTCGGCTTCTGGGACTGGGTCGGTGGCCGCTATTCGCTGTGGAGTGCCATCGGCCTGCCCATCGCGCTGTACGTCGGCATGGACGAGTTCGAGGCACTGCTGGCCGGCGCCCACGATATGGACGAGCACTTCCGCACCGCCCCCCTGGCGGAAAACATGCCGGTGCTCATGGCCCTGTTGGGCCTCTGGTACAACAACTTCTGGGATGCGCAGAGCTACGCCGTGCTGCCCTATGAACAGCGTTTAAGCCGTTTTCCGGCCTATCTCCAGCAACTCGACATGGAGAGCAACGGCAAGGGGGTGATGCGCGATGGCCGCCCGGCAAAAGCCTCCACTGGCCCGGTGTTGTTCGGCGAACCTGGAACCAACGGCCAGCACGCCTTCTACCAACTCATCCACCAGGGCACCAAGCTGATCCCTTGCGACTTCCTGGCGGCAGCCGAGTCGCACAACGACCTCATTGGCCAACACGGTGGCCAACACGGTGGCCAACATGCCGTACTGCTGTCCAACTTCCTGGCCCAGAGCGAAGCCCTGATGCGCGGCAAGACCGCTGCCGAAGTGGCAACGGAACTGACGGCCAGCGGCATGGGCAAACGCGAAATCAAGGCGCTGCTGCCACACAAGGTGTTTCCCGGCAATCGTCCCAGTAACACCTTGCTCTACCGCAAGCTGACCCCGCGAACCCTGGGCCGCCTGATCGCGCTCTATGAACACAAGGTATTCGTGCAAGGGGCGATCTGGAACATCAACTCCTACGACCAATGGGGCGTGGAACTGGGTAAACAACTGGCCCGCGCCATCCTGCCGGAACTCACCGGCGGCAAGGCAACGAGCAAACACGATGCCTCGACCGATGCGCTGATCTCGCGGCTGCAAACACGAGATGAAGCGTAAACCCCCTGTAGCGCCGGCATCTCGCCGGCATCTTTTAAAAACGCCGGCGAGACGCCGGCGTTATACGACATGACCTACACCGCCCTCAAATATCTGCACGCCCTCACCGTCGCCATCACCCTGGCGCTGTTTCTCCTGCGCGGCTTCTGGATGCTGATTGACTCGCCACGCCTGCAAGCGCGCTGGGTCCGCATCACGCCGCATATCAATGATGCCCTGCTGTTGTTCGCCGCCATCGCCATGCTGGTGGTGGGCAGTCTCAATCCGCTGCAACAGCCCTGGATCATGGCCAAGATCATCGGCCTGCTGGCCTATATCGGGCTGGGCACGGTGGCCTTGAAACGCGGCAAGACCCGCGCCATCCGGGTGAAAGCGCTGATCGCCGCGCTGGCCGTGTTCGCCTATGTCGCCGCGGTAGCGGTGACCAAGCAAGTGATTCCCGGCGTGGCTTTTTAAGCCACCCTATAGGAGCGGACCGCGTCCGCGATTTTTTGTCCGCCATGTCCAAGCACCCGCAAATCAACCCCCTGATCGCGCTGCGCCATGACCTGCACGCGCACCCGGAACTCGCTTTCTCGGAACATCGCAGCAGCGATGTGGTGGCGGGTTTCCTGCAATCGCTCGGGCTGGAAGTGCATCGCGGCCTGGCCGGCACCGGGGTGGTTGGGGTGATCAGAAATGGCGACAGCGCGCGCGCCATCGCCCTGCGCGCCGACCTCGACGCCCTGCCCCTGCACGAGCAGAACCTGTTTCCACATCGCTCGAAACACGAAGGCCGGATGCACGCCTGCGGCCACGACGGCCACACCGCCATGTTGCTGGGCGCGGCACAGGCGCTGGCCGGCAACAGCGACTTCAACGGTACGGTGGTGTTCATCTTCCAGCCAGCCGAGGAAACCGATGGCGGCGCCCGGGTGATGATCGAGCAGGGTCTGTTCGAGCGCTTTCCGGTGGAGGCGGTGTTCGGCATGCACAACTGGCCGGGCCTGCCGGCGGGGCAGTTTGCCGTGCACAGCGGCCCGGTGATGGCCTGCGCCGACCAATTCGACATCGTCCTGTCCGGCCACGGCGGGCACGCCGCCATGCCGCAGCAGGCGCGCGACCCACTGGTCGCCGGCGCCGCGCTGGTGCAGGCCTTGCAAACCGTGGTCAGCCGCACGCTCGACCCACTCGACCCCGCCGTGCTCTCCGTCACCCGGTTTTTCTCCGGCGGCGAGGCCTACAACATAATTCCCTCCGAAGCGCGCATCGGCGGCACCGTGCGCGCCTTCCGCGCGGAAGTGCAGGACAAGGTCGAAGCCGCGCTGGAGCGCCTGGCTTCCGGTATCGCCGCCGCCCACGGCGTGCAGGCGCAACTGGATTACCGGCGCGGTTACCCCCCCACCCTCAACAGCGCGGCCGAAGCCACACTGTGCGCGGAGGTGGCCCGCGCGGTCGCCGGTGCTGGCAATGTCCGCTGCGACCTGAGCCCCTCGATGGGCGCGGAAGATTTTGCCTACATGCTGCGCGAGAAGCCCGGCTGCTATGTCTGGATCGGCAACGGCATGGCCGAAGGCGGCTGCATGCTGCACAACCCGCGCTACGACTTCAACGACGAAATCCTGCCGCTGGGGGTGGCCTACTGGGTGGCGTTGGTAAAACGGGTGTTGGGTGCTCAAGAAGCACAGTACCAGCCATTGAGTTTGTAGCGCCGGCATCCCTGCCGGCACGATAGGAAAGACGCAGTTCGCGCCGCAACCCGACACGACAACCGGAGCCAACCATGTTCCCCCTCCCCGCTTCCGAACAAATCGCCACCCTGGCCGGTGGCTGCTTCTGGTGCCTTGAAGCCGCATTCAACCGCTTGCGTGGCGTCAGCGAGGCGGTTTCCGGCTTCATGGGCGGCCAGGTCGAGCACCCAAGCTACGAACAGGTTTGCGGTGGGCATACGGGCCACGCGGAAGTGGTGCGGGTGCGCTTCGACCCGAACCAGATCAGTTACCGTGATCTCCTGGGATGTTTCTTCGACCTGCACGACCCCACCACACTCAACCGCCAAGGCAACGATGTCGGCACGCAATACCGCTCCGCCATCTTCTGCCACAACCCGGAACAGCGCGCCGAGGCGGAAGTGGCAATAGCCGACTTGACCGCGCGCGGCGTCTTCCCGGGCTCCATCGTTACCCAGGTTGCGGAAGCCACCTCCTTCTGGCCGGCCGAGGCCGACCACCAACGCTATTTCGAGCGGAACCCGAATCAGCCCTATTGCCGCGCTGTGGTCGGCCCGAAGGTCGCCAAGTTCAGCCGACACCACGCGGAGCGGCTGAAATAGCCACGCCGCCCTAATGGCTGACGATGTGGCCATCATCCTAGCCCGGATATTGGCCGTCGATAGCGAGAAACGGCCCCAGCGAGGCCAGTTTTTGCCGGATTTGCCGCCCCATAGCCCGGCTATGGGGCAAAAAGCCGGTGAAAAATGGGCCGCTGCGGTCGTTTCGCAGCCGACGATTCCAAAGTCCGATAGGCTGCTAGGATCATGATCTATGGCCTCACCCCCGCCCGCCTCTCGGTAACCGGCGACGGCACGCCCTTCTCCGAAACCTACGGCGACGTCTACCACTCCGCCGACGGTGGCCCCGGCCAGGCGCGCCATGTCTTCCTGCACGGCAACGACCTGCCTCGGCGCTGGCGGGGACGCGAGCGCTTCGTCATCCTGGAGACTGGCTTTGGCAGCGGCCTCAACTTCCTCGCCACCTGGGCCGTTTGGCTTGACGACCCCCAGCGTTGTCCCCGCCTGCATTATCTGGCGGTCGAAAAACACCCCTTCCATGCCGCCGATCTGGCCAGGCTCCATGAAGCCTGGCCGGAATTCACTCCCCTGAGCCGCGAACTGTGCGCGGCCTGGCCGCTGCTCATGCCCGGTTTTCACCGCCTGGAGTTCGCCGCCGGCCAGGTAGTGCTCACGCTGCTGCTGGGTGAAGCGGAAACGGTGCTGCGCCGCTGCGAGGCGCGCGTGGATGCCTTCTATCTCGACGGTTTCGACCCAAAGAAGAATCCGGCCATGTGGTCACCCGAGCTGTTTCGCCGTCTCGCCCGCCTCGCCAGCCAGGAAGCCACCCTGGCCACCTGGTGCGTGGCCGGCGCGGTGCGCGAGGCCTTGCGGGCGGCCGGCTTCGCGGTCGACAAGCGCACGGGTTTCGGCCGCAAACGCCACATGCTGACGGGAAACTACGTGTCGCGGGCGCCCGCCCGTGGCGAAACCCGGATCGGTGGCCGTCGCGCCGTGGTGCTGGGAGCTGGCCTGGCTGGCTGCGCCATCGCCGAACGCCTGGCCGGGCGCGGCTGGAGCGTCAGCCTGGTGGAACGCCACGCGGCCCCCGCCGGTGAAGCCTCCGGCAATCTGGCAGGCATTGTCCGCCCCCTGCTGTCACGCGATGACAACCTAGCCTCACGCCTCAACCGCGCCGGCTTTCTCCACTCGCGGCGCGCCTGGGCGGCGCTGGATTCCACCGGATTCACCGCTCGGCGCAACCTGCACGGCGTCCTCCAGATTGCCCGCGATGCGGCGCAGGAGAAGCTAATGCGGGAAATGGCGGCGGCTTATCCCGAGGACTACATGTGCTTCCTCGACCGTGCCGCCGCCAGTCAGCGGCTGGGCTGCGCCACAGCGCACGGCGCCTGGCTGTTCCCCGGCGGCGGTTGGGCCAACCCACCCAGCCTGTGCCGAGCTTTGATCGCCGCGGGGGGCGATCACCTCGCGTTGCTGAGTGGCCGGGAAGCCGCGCGCTATGAACGCATTGGCCGGGATTGGCGGGTACTGGATGGCGAAGATCATCTCATCGCCACCGCCCCGATCCTGATCCTGGCCGGCGGCGCGACAGCGCGCGATCTGGCGCCGGAGTTGCCAATCACCCCGGTACGCGGACAGGTCAGCCATATCCCACAAGGGCGGCTGCCGGATTTCTCGCTCCCCGCCTGCTGCGAGGGCTACCTCACCCCGGCCGTGGATGGCGTGCACTGCCTGGGCGCTTCCTACGCCAATGACGACGGCCACTACACGCAACAGCAATTGCGCGAAGTGGACCATACCGGCAACCTGGCGCGCCTGGCGCGCATTCTGCCGGGCGCGGGGAAAACACTTGACCCGTCCAGACTGGACGGCCGCATCGGCTTCCGCGCCACCACCCCAGATCACCTGCCTCTGGTCGGTGCCCTGGCGGACACACAAATGCCGCTGCCGCGTGGCATTCAGCTCAAAGACATGCCGCGCCGGGAAGGCCTCTATGGCCTGCTCGGCCTCGGCTCGCGCGGCCTGGTCTGGGCCGCCCTGGCTGCGGAAATCCTGGCCAGCCAACTCAACGGCGACCCCGCACCCGTGGAAAGCGACCTCCTCAACGCCATCGACCCGGCGCGTTTTTTCCTGCGCGCACATCGACGCGAGCAGAAATAGAAAAAGGCCCCCACAAGAACCTTTTTCTTCCCACTTCCCTTGATCCTAGATTCCTCAGTTGACCGCTCCCCAGCCCTTGTGAGGCCGCCTGGATGCTGACGTTATCGCCTCCGGTTGCACTCACCATT
>PFJX01000161.1 GCA_002784045.1 Hydrogenophilales bacterium CG_4_10_14_3_um_filter_63_21 | reverse complement strand
GCAGCCGAGCGGCAACGCCTGATGAACGTGGTGTTCGCGGTGGAAGCGGTGGTGCGGGAAGTGGCGCAGCCGGACAAGATCAACCTCGCCAGTCTGGGCAATATGGTGCCGCATGTGCATTGGCATGTGATTCCGCGCTGGACGGACGACCCGAAGTTCCCCGATTCGATCTGGTCCGCCGCGCGGCGGGAATCCGTGCTCCGCGCGCTTCCCGGCGACCTCCAGGCACGGATCGCGGCCCGGCTCGCAACCACGTTGTAGGAGGCCCGCTGGCGGGCCGATAATCGCACGCGCCAACCACATTCGGCCCGCCAGCGGGCCTCCTACTCCCAGCCGCCATGCTCCCTCCCGACCTCACCGAACACACCCTGGAATCCAGCGACGAATATCGCGGCCGTCTGTTGCATGTAAAAAAGGATCGGGTGCGTCTGCCCAACGGCAAAGAATCCATTCGCGAGTACCTCGTCCATCCGGGCGCGGCGGTGATCATTGCGTTGTTCGACAACGGCGACCTTCTCCTGGAACGCCAGCACCGCTACCCACTGCGCCGCGATTTCCTGGAACTGCCTGCCGGCAAGTTCGACCCGGATGAAACCGAGCTGCATTGCGCGCAACGCGAACTGGCGGAAGAAACCGGCTACCTGGCGACCCAATGGCGGGAACTGCCTACCTTCTACCCCTGCATCGGTTATTCCAACGAGCGCCTGGTCTATTTCGAGGCGCGCGGCCTCAGCTACTCCGGTGAAAACCTGGACGAGGATGAGTTTCTGGAAATCCTCCGTGTGCCCTTCGCGGAAGCGCTGGAGAGGGTGCGCGACGGCCGTATCGACGAGGCCAAGACCGTGATGGGGCTGCTCTGGTATGCGCGCTTCGCCGAGAGGTAGGGTGCGGTGAGGTACGAACCGCACCACGCGGCGTAACCGTGGGCAATGCGGTTCGCCACGCTTACCGCATCCTACGGCTGTCTACCAGATCCCCATAAACTCCAGCATCCCTTTCGCCGCCTCGCGTCCCTCATAGACAGCGGTGACCACCAGGTCGGAGCCGCGCACCATGTCGCCGCCGGCGAAGACCTTGGGGTTGGCGGTCTGGTAGGCGTGCTGCTGCCCTTTCGCCACGCTGTTGACCACAACCCGGCCGGCGGGGTCGGTGCTGATACCGAACTCGGCGAACCAGGGTTGCGGGTTGGGACGGAAGCCGAAGGCGATCAGGACGCGGTCGCACGGGATGATTTCCTCGGAGCCTTCCACCACCACCGGAGTACGGCGGCCACGCGCGTCGGGTTCTCCCAACTCGGTGGTGACCAGCTTGATGCCTTCCACGCGGCCATCGCCAACCACGGCCACTGGCTGCCGGTTCCACAGGAACTGCACGCCTTCTTCTTTGGCGTTGAGCACTTCGCGCTTGGAGCCGGGCATGTTGGCTTCGTCGCGGCGGTAGGCGCAGGTGACGCTGGCCGCCCCCTGGCGGATGGTGGTGCGGTTGCAGTCCATCGCGGTGTCGCCACCACCGAGCACCACCACGCGCAGGCCTTTCATGTCGATGAACTCGTCCTGCGGCAGCCCCAGGCAGTGGTTCACGTTGGAGATCAGGAACGGCAGGGCGGCCATCACACCGGGCAGGCCTTCGCCGGGGATGCCGGCCTGCATATAGGTGTAGGTGCCCATGCCCATGAACACGGCGTCGTATTCGGCCAGCAGGTCGGCCATCTGGATATCCTTGCCGACTTCGGTATTGAGGCGGAACACGATGCCCATGCCCGCGAAAATCTCGCGACGGCGAACCATCACGCTCTTTTCCATCTTGAATTCGGGGATGCCGAAGGTGAGCAGGCCGCCGATCTCCGGATACCTGTCAAAGACCACCGCTTTGACCCCGTTGCGCGCCAGCACATCGGCACAACCGAGGCCAGCGGGGCCGGCGCCGATGATGGCGACCTTCCTGCCGGTGGCCACCACTTTGGCCATGTCCGGGCGCCAGCCCTGGGCGAAAGCGGTCTCGGAGATGTACTTCTCCACGGCCCCGATAGTGACGGCACCTGCCTTGACCTGGTTGAGGGTGCAGGCGCCTTCGCAGAGGCGATCCTGCGGGCAGACGCGGCCACACACTTCCGGCAGGGAGTTGGTCTGGTGCGACAACTCGGCGGCCTCGAACAGACGCCCTTCATCCACCAGCTTCAGCCAGTTGGGGATGTAGTTGTGCACCGGGCACTTCCACTCGCAATAGGGGTTGCCGCAGGCGAGGCAGCGGCCGGCCTGTTCATGGGCCTGGTCGGTATCCATCGGGGCATAGATTTCCTTGAACTCGACCTTGCGAACTTCGGCTGGGACTTTGTCGCCGTCGCGACGGGCGATGTTGAGGAATTGGAATACGTCGGACATGAAGGTTCCTGATTAATGATCCAGGTGGGGCCAGTGGATGGGGTTGCGGCTCTGATGAACACAGCCCAACACGATCACTCCATCGTTCTCCACGGCGTGAAACAGGGCATAAGGAAATTTGCGCAACACCGTCTTGCGCACATCTGGGTCGACACGGGGAGATGCCAGGGGAAAACGGGTAATTTGTGACAGAGCCGCTTGCACAGACCGCATGAAGGCATCACCCAGTCCCCGTGCATGCGACTCGTACCAATTCCTGATCTCTGCGAGCTCGTCCAGTGCACTGGGACGAAACACGATGTTCATGAGAACCGGCTCTCCAACGCAGCCATCGCTTCTTCCCAGGGGATGGAGGTCTCTGGGTGCTCGCGGTGCTCGGCCAAGCGTCGCCGCAATTCCGCTTTCAACTCTTCAGTGATGGGCTGGGCGGCTGCTTCCTGGGCAATGTCGTCCCAGACGTCTTCCACCAACTGGAGTTTCTCCGGATAGGAAAGCTTTTTGATCTGATCCAGCATGGCCGTATTCATATCAAGCTCCTCAAGCATCGTCATGACAACCGTCAATCCTTCAACACACTATCCAGCGTCAAAGCCTTGGGCTTCACCAGCCAGAAGCGGTTCACCACATCGTCGAAATTCTCCAACATCCACTGGGCGCGCGCGGAACCGGTGTAGCGCAGGTGCTTTTCCAGCTTCTCGCGCAGGAAGGCGCGGTGTTCGCCGGTCTTCTCGTCGTTGATGCGGTTGATGTCGACCAGTTCGTTGTTGTACTTCTCGGCGAGCGACTCACCCGCCTGGCCCTCCTCGTCATAGATCAGCGCGAAGCCGCCGGTCATGCCGGCGCCGACGTTGAGGCCGGTGTTGCCGAGCACGATGATGCAACCGCCGGTCATGTATTCGCAGCAGTGTTCGCCGACGCCTTCCACCACCGCGAGCGCGCCGGAGTTGCGCACGCCGAAGCGCTCGCCGGCCATCCCGGCCGCATACAGCTCGCCGCCGGTGGCGCCATACAGGCAGGTATTGCCGATGATGCTGGCCTGGTGCGCCGCGAAAATGGAGCCCTTGGGCGGATAGACGATCAGGCGGCCGCCGGACATGCCCTTGCCGACATAGTCGTTGGCATCCCCTTCGATTTCCAGGGTCAGGCCGTTGTGGTTCCACACCCCGAAACTCTGGCCGGCGGAGCCATTCAATTTGATGTGCAAGCAGTCGGCGGGCAGGCCGGCGGCACCGTGCGCCCGGGCGATTTCGCCGGAGAGGCGGGCGCCCATCGAACGGTTGACGTTGCGCACGGGGTATTCCAGGCGCTGCGGAGTCTTATTGATGATGCCGGGGAGCGCGTCCCTGACCATTTGCTCGGCCAGTTCGCCCTTGTCGAACGAGGGGTTGGAGGCTTCGACGCAGAAGCGCGGCTCGCTGTCGGCGATGCTGCCCTGGGAGAGCAGCACGTCGAGTTTCAGCTTGCCCTGCTTGTCGGATTCACCGGGTAGCAGTTCGAGCAGGTCGGTGCGGCCGATCAGGTCTTCAAATTTGGTGATAGCCAACGCGGCCATCCACTCGCGGGTCTCGCGGGCGACGAAGGTGAAGTAGTTGATGACCATCTCTGGCAGGCCGATGAAGAAGCCGCGGCGCAGGCGCGCGTCCTGGGTGGCGATGCCGGTGGCACAGTTGTTGAGGTGGCAGATGCGCAGGTATTTGCAGCCCAGGGAAATCATCGGCGCGGTGCCGAAGCCGAAGGATTCGGCGCCAAGGATGGCGGCTTTCACCACGTCCAGGCCGGTCTTCAGGCCGCCGTCGGTCTGCACCCGCACGCGGCCGCGCAGGCCGTTGGCGCGCAGCACTTGCTGCGCTTCGGTGAGGCCCAGTTCCCACGGGGTGCCGGCGTATTTCACGCTGGTCAAAGGTGAAGCGCCGGTGCCGCCGTCATAGCCGGAAATGGTGATGAGGTCGGCATAGGCCTTGGCCACCCCCGCCGCGATGGTGCCCACACCCGGTTCCGCCACCAGCTTCACCGAAACCAGCGCCTTCGGGTTGACCTGCTTCAGGTCGAAAATCAGTTGCGCCAGGTCTTCGATGGAGTAGATGTCGTGGTGCGGCGGCGGCGAGATCAGGGTAACGCCGGGCTTGGTGCAGCGTAGCCGGGCAATGTGCGCTTCCACCTTCTTGCCCGGCAACTGGCCGCCCTCGCCGGGCTTCGCGCCCTGCGCGATCTTGATCTGCAACACCTCGGCATTGACCAGATAGTGGGCGGTGACGCCAAAGCGGCCCGACGCCACTTGCTTGATCTTGGACATCTTGATGGTGCCATAGCGGGCCGGGTCTTCGCCGCCCTCGCCGGAGTTGGAGCGGCCACCGATGCGGTTCATGCCTTCGGCCAGGGCTTCGTGCGCCTCGGGCGAGAGGGCGCCCAACGACATGCCGGCGGAGTCGAAGCGCTTCAGGATGGCTTCGATCGGCTCCACCGCATCGACGGAAATCGGCTGGTCCGCCAGCTTCAACTTCATCAGGTCGCGCAGCATGGCCACCGGACGGTTGTTTACGCTGGCGGCGTATTGCTTGTAGGCGTCATAGGAGCCGGTCTGTACCGCCGTTTGCAGTTCCAGCACCACGTCCGGGTTGTAGGCGTGGTACTCCTCGCCATTCATGAACTTGAGCAGGCCGCCGGCGGGGATGCCGCGCAACGGGTTGAAGGCGGCGCGGTTGAGCTTTTTCTGGTCTTCCTCGAAGTCGGCGAAGTGGGCGCCGGAGACGCGCGAAACGGTGCCCTTCAGGCACAGCGCGACCACGTCCTCGTGCATCCCCACCACCTCGAACAACTGGGCGCCGCGATAGCTGGCGACGGCGGAAATACCCATCTTCGACATGACCTTGAGCAGGCCCTTGTCGATGCCCTTGCGATAGTTCATCAGGGCTTTTTCGGCGGGCAGCTTGATCTCGCCGCCGCGCACCATTTGCAGGATGGACTGGTAGGCAAGGTAGGGATAAACGGCGGTGGCGCCAAAGCCGATCAGCGCGGCGATCTGGTGCGGGTCGCGCGCGGCGCCGGTCTTCACCACGAGGTTGGCGTCGCAGCGCAGGCCGGCGGCGATCAGGGCGTGGTGGACGGCGCCGGTGGCGAACAGGGCGGGGATGGTCAGTGATGCCTTGTCGATGGTGCGATCCGACAGCACCACCACCACCTTGCCCGACTTCACCGCCGCCACCGCGTCGGCCGCCAGTTTCCTCAGGGCCGCTTCGAGCGTGCTCCGGCTGGGGTCGTATTGCAGGTAAAGATGGATTGCCGCGTAGGCCGGGTCGCGGTTGGAGGTAACCGCCTTGTAGGTGTCGTTCGACAGCACCGGCGAATTCAGCTCCATGCGGTGCGCATGGGCCGGGGTTTCCTCGAACAGGTTCATCTCGCGCCCGAACACGGTGTTGAGCGACATAACGATGGCTTCACGGATCGAGTCGATCGGCGGGTTGGTCACCTGCGCGAACTGCTGCCGCAGATAATCGAAGGGCGAGCGCACTTTCCGCGACAGCACGGCCATCGGCGTGTCGTCGCCCATCGAGCCCACCGCCTCCTGGCCCTCCTCGGCCAGCACGCGGATCACCTGATCCAGTTCCTCGGAACTGAGGTTGAACAATTTCTGGTGGGTCGCGACGCTGTCGGCATCCATTGCCGGGTAATCGCTGTCCTGCTCGAGGCCGAATTCAATCCGGCGGCCGTAGGCTTTCAGCCAATCGCGGTAGGGGTAAGCGGACTTCAACTGGGCGTCGATGTCTTCCGGCAGCAGGAAACGCCCGGTCTCCAGATCGGCGGCGACCATCTGGCCGGGGCGCACGCGGCCCTTGGCGACGATGTTGTCGGGGCCGCCGTAATCCCACACGCCCACTTCCGAGGCGATGGTCACAAAACGGTCGCGGGTGATGACATAACGCGCCGGGCGCAGGCCGTTGCGGTCGAGCATACAGACGCCGTAGCGGCCGTCGGTCATGACGATCCCGGCGGGGCCGTCCCACGGCTCCATGTGCATGGAGTTGTATTCGTAGAAGGCGCGCAGATCCGGATCCATGTTGGTCACGTTCTGCCAGGCCGGCGGCACCATCATGCGCAGACTGCGGAACAGGCCGGCGCCGCCCATGACCAGGCCTTCCAGCATGTTGTCGAAACTCATCGAATCGGAGCCCTTGAAGCCCACGATCGGCCGCACGTCATCCATGTTGGGAATCAGCGGGCTGAGAAACTTCTGCTCGCGCGCGCGCGACCAGTTGCGGTTGCCCTGCACGGTGTTGATCTCACCATTGTGGGCGAGGTAGCGGAACGGCTGGGCCAGGCGCCATTCCGGCCAGGTATTGGTGGAGAAGCGCTGGTGGAACACCGCGAGTGAGGAAGCGAAGCGCGCGTCGTTGAGGTCGGGATAGAACACCGGCAGATATTCCGGCATCACCAGGCCCTTGTAGGAAATCACCCGGCCGGACAGGGTCGGCAGGTAGAAGGCGCTATCGGTGTCGGCGACGGCTTTCTCCACGCGGCGCCGGGCGATGTACAGCTTGCGTTCGAAGATGTCGGCGTCGACGCTATCCGGACAGTTCACGAACAGTTGCTCGATCACCGGCAGGCTCTTCAGGGCGAATTGGCCCAACGCGGAATTGTCGGTGGGCACCCGGCGAAAGCCCGCCGGCTCCAGGCCTTGACCGCGCAATTCGGTGATAAGCAGATCGCGGGCGCGTTGCGCGAGGATTGCGTCCTGGTTGAGGAAGGCCAGCCCGGCGGCATAGCGGGTGTTCAGCGAGAAACCGGCATCCAGGGCCACCGCGCGCAGGAAGCCGTCCGGTTTCTTGAACAGCAGGCCGCAACCATCGCCCGACTTGCCATCCGCCGCCACCGCGCCACGGTGAGTCATGCACGCCAGCGAGGAAATCGCAGTGGCCACCAGTTTGTGGGTGGCCTGGTCATCCAGTTGCGCGATGAGGCCGAACCCGCAGCTATCCTGCTCGAAATCCGGACTGTAGAGCGTGCCACCAAGGCTGTTTTGTCGCTGATCCATTGTCATCGGGCCGATCAAATGGTCCGCGCGGGGCGCGCGAACGCAGGGTAAAAAAGGGCGGAAATTCTAGCTTGAACAAGGGCTTCCCGCCAGGCGGAGAAGTTTGCGTAGCCCGGGCTAAATTGTTCAAACGGGCATAAATTGAGGCCACCCCGGATGATAAAACCGGCGCAATAGTGGGGGAATCTGGACGCTGGAGCCTCCAGGACTGGGTTCCCACGCTGGCGCGTGGAAACCAGGCAAAGGGTAGGGGCTTCATCAGAGCGCAGCGAACCGCATCATTCGCGGCCAGCCCCGCAGTGCGGTTCGTTCCTCACCGCACCCTACGACACGACCGCAGGTTTCATTGGTCAGGGCGGCCTCCGGCCATGCCTGCCAGCACGGCGAGTGAGCTGTACCCTACAATATCCGCGTTGGGCCAAGAAAAAAAAGGGATCCCCTCATGCCGCGTGTTTTTCTGTTCTGCCTTGCTCTGCTGTCCGGCCTGTTTTCAGTGCAATCGGCCGGCGCCGATACCGCGTTGAAATTCGGCGTGCTCAACCAGCATCCGGTGGCGCTCACGGCGCAGATCTGGAACCCCATCCTGCACTACGTCAGCCGCAAGGTCGGCGTGCCGCTCGTCCTGGCCATGGGCAAGGCCGCGCCGGAGACCACCGAACGCACCGTGGCCGGGGAGTACGACTTCGCTTATAGCAACCACCTGTTCACGCCGGAGCGGGAGAAGCTCGGCTTTCAAGTCATCGCGCGGCTGAATCGCCCGGCCATCGCCAGCCAGATCGTGGTGGCCGCCGACGCTCCCTTGCGCGTCCTGGCCGATCTGGCGGGCAAGGCCGTGGCCTTCCCCTCGCGCGAGGCTTTCGTCGGCTACCACGTGCCGCGGCTGGCGCTCGGCCGGGCGGGGATCGAGGTCAAGGCGTCGTTTGGCGGCAACCAGGAGGGGGCCATGCAGCAACTGGCGGCCGGCGCGGCGGATGCCGCCGCGGTCAACGACCAGGTGATGCGCGCCTTCGCCGCCCGGCATGGCTTCCGCTATCGGGTGCTGTGGGCCTCGGAGCCTTATCCCGATCTGGCGGTCATGGCGCATCGCCGCGTTCCGGCGGCGATGGTGGAAAAAGTACGGACGGCGCTGCTCGGCATGCGCCATGACGCCGAGGGCCGCGCCGCGCTGGATGCCGCCAATGCCATCGTGAAGAACGCCGAGCCGCTCGCTTTCGTGGCCGCCACCGAGGCCGATTACGCCCCCTACCGGCGTTTCTGGCGGGCACAGGCAGAACACGGGGCGGCGCGATGAACTCCCGGTATCGTCTCTCCCTCTTCTGGCGGCTGTTTCTGCCCATCACCCTGATGATTCTGTGCGCCGGCAGCCTGCGCACCTGGCTGCTCCTGGGAGAAGAGCGCGCCGCTCAGAACCAGAGCATGCAGAGCGGCCTGAATTTGGCGGCGGCGGTCATGCAGCCGATCATTGCCGAAGGCGTCATCACCGGCGACTACGCCAGCATTCAGGCAGCCCTGGAACAGCAGGTACGGCTGCGGCCGAATATTCAACGCGCCGAGTGGCGCATGGAATCCGCCCGCCTGCTCGCCGCGCGGCCGCCGACCGCCGCAAGCTATCCCGATGGGTTCGCCCGCCTCTCCGGCATCGAAGTGTGTGAATTGCATCAGCCCATCAGCCTGGCCGGGGCCGATTACGGTGAACTGGCGCTGCTCTGCGACCCGGCGCCGGGCCGGGCCGCGGCCTGGATTCGCGTCGTCAGCCAGGCGCAGGTCGTCAGCGGGGTCGTCATCGCGCTGTTTTTGATCCTGGGCCTCATCCTGCGCACTTCGCTGGCCGCGCTGCGCCGCCTGATCGAGGCCCATCGCCGCTTCCCGGAAGACCACAGCACCCGCGTCGCGGTGGGCGGCAGCCGTGAGAGCCGGCTATTGGGACAAGCCTTCAACGGCATGGCCGAGGAGGTCGAGGCCACGTTGCGAGCGCTCGCCCTGGCGCGGGCGCGCTGGGAACACGAGGCGGAATTGAACCGCACCACCCTCCTGTCCATCGGCGACGCGGTCATCACCACGGATGCCGAAGGCCGCGTGGCCCAGTTGAACCCGGTGGCGGAGCGGCTCACCGGTTGGCCTGCCGTGGAAGCGGCGGGGCAGCCGTTGACCGCGATATTCGCCATCGTCAACGAGCAGACCCGCGCTCCGGTGGACAACCCGGTCGCCCGGGTGCTGGCCGAGGGCATCGTGGTGGGCTTGGCCAACCATACCGTGCTGATCGCCCGCGACGGCAGCGAGCAGCCGATCGAGGATTCCGCCGCCCCGATTCGGTGCGGGAATGGCGAGATCGTCGGCTGCGTGCTGGTGTTCCATGACGTGAGCGAGAAAAAGGCGCTGCAAAAAAGGATAGGCTGGCAAGCCACCCACGATGACCTGACTGGACTGCCCAACCGGGCGCTGCTGGCCGACCGCCTGAAACAGGCGGTGGCGCGCTGTGACCGAGGCCAGCATCTGTTGGCGGTGGGGATGCTGGACCTGGACGAATTCAAACCGGTCAACGACCGCCTGGGCCATGCCGCTGGCGACCAACTGCTTCGGCTGGTCACCGCGCGCACGTTGGAAGTCCTGCGCGCCAGCGACACGCTGGCGCGCCTGGGCGGCGACGAATTCGTCCTGGTGCTGCCCGATCTGGCCACGCTGGCCGAGGCTGAGGCCATCTTCGGGCGCTTGCTCGATTGTCTGGCCCAGCCCTACGTGTTGGAGGGCGAAACGGTGCGGGTGACCGCCACATTGGGTTTCACCCTTTATCCCCTGGATGCGTCCGACCCGGACACCCTGCTGCGCCATGCCGACGAAGCCATGTACGCCGCCAAGCACGCGGGCCGCAACCGCTACCACCTGTATGACGTGCAGCACGATGAGCAACAGCAAACGCGGCGGGAACGGGCGGAAGACCTGCACCGCGCGCTGGCGGCGGGCGAGTTCGAGCTGTTCTACCAGCCCAAGGTGGACCTGCGCCGGGGCACGGTGGCGGGCTTCGAAGCGCTGGCGCGCTGGCGCCACCCGCTGCGGGGCATCGTGCCGCCGGCGGATTTCCTGCCGCACATGGAGGGCAACGAACTCGGTTGTGAACTGGGGCGCTTCGCCCTCGCCGCGGCGCTCGGGCAGATCGCCGCCTGGCGGGCGGCGGGCCGCGACTGGCGGGTATCGGTGAACATCACGCCGCAACACTTCACCGCGCCACATTTTCTCGACGACCTCAAGGCCGCGCTCGCCCGCCACCCCGATGTTCCGCCGCAGCGCCTGATGCTGGAAATCCTGGAATCCGCCGCCATCGCCGATATCGAACAGGCCGCCTCGGTGATCGCGGCCTGCCACGCCCTGGGCATCCGCCTGGCGCTGGACGATTTCGGCACCGGTTACGCCTCACTCGCCTACCTCAAGCGCCTGCCGGCGGATGAGCTCAAGATCGACCAGAGCTTTGTGCGTGACGTGCTGGATGACCCCGGCGACCTGGCCGTGGTGGAAGCCGTGATCACGCTCGCCGCCCTGTTCGGGCGCGACGTGGTGGCCGAAGGCGTCGAATTGGCCGAGCAAGGGGTGCTCTTGATGCGCCTGGGCTGCGACATCGCGCAAGGTTACGGCATCGCCCGCCCCATGCCGGCGGCGGAGGTCGCCGCCTGGGCCGCGTCCTGGCAGCCCGACCCGAGATGGGCGCTGTGGGCCGACGCAAAATGGGAAATGAGCGACTTTCCCCTGCTGGTGGCGCAGTACGACCATCTGCGTTGGGTGAAAAGCGTGCTCGCCTTCCTGGACGGCAACCGCCTGTCGCTCGGCCGGGAAGAACTGGCGGACCACCATGCCTGCCGCCTGGGCCACTGGTACGACGGCCACGGCCGGCAACGCTACGGGCATCTTGCCGCGTTCCAGGAGATGGAGCCGGTCCATGCCGAGGTGCATCGCACCGGATGCGAGATCATTCGCCTCAAGGCTGATGGCCGCCTGCAGGAGGCGCAGGCGCAGGCCCGGCACCTGCTCGAACTCAAGGATCGCATCCTGGAGCACCTCGCCCGCCTGCAACGGGAAATGCTGCATCAGGCGTAGCCCTGTGAAGACTTGAGCCATAAACCTGACGGTCATGGCTTTGATGCCACCCCGGATGATGAAACCGGTCGCACTTGTAGCGCCGGCTTACCGAAGGGTAGGGGCTTTATCAGGAAGCCAATGGGATGGACTCCTCCCTTCTATAACCCTAGAAAGCTCAGTTGACCGCTCCTTGGCCCTCGTGAGACCGCATGGGTGCTGGCGTTTGCGCCTCCGGGGACGCTCACCCATTGGGTGGCGCCGCTACGCACCCGATTGCACGGTTTTCGGGCTGCCTGGCGGC
>PFJX01000059.1 GCA_002784045.1 Hydrogenophilales bacterium CG_4_10_14_3_um_filter_63_21 | reverse complement strand
TTCGGCGACGATGCGCAGGTTGATGTCGGTCGCGGTGCCTTGGTTGGTGGCGGTGATGACGTAAGTGGTTTCCTTGCCAATTTCAACCGGGTCGGTCAGGTCGACCACTTCCAGCAGCACGGCGGGAATGCCCACCACGGCGGTCTTACCCTGGGCGGTGGCGTCGTCCGCGCAGTAGGCGGAGGCGCGCGTGCTGGTCTCGATATTGCCGATGGCCTGGCGCTCGGCTGCCGCCTCGTCCTTGCCATTGATGATGCGGATGAAGTTGGCCGGGTCGAGTTCATAAACCGCCTGACCGTCGATCTCCAGCTTGTAGTAGCTGGGAGCAATGGCGAACTTGGTTTCTGCCTTGTCGCCAGCCTTCCAGCTACCGGAATCGACCTCTTCGATCATGCCCCGGAAGGTGGCGATGACAGCGACCACTTCGCCCTTCTGGTTCTTGTAGGCGCCACGGAAACTACCGTTGAAGGCGGTGTCGTCGGCCAGGCCGAAGAAGGACATCACCTCCTTGGAAACGCCGGACAGCGAAAAGCTGCCGCCCATCATTTCCATGCCCATGCCGATCTTGACCGGGCCATCCATGCCGCTGGCACGGTGTTCTTCGGTCTTGCGTTTCAGCTTGGGCAGATTGACCTCGGTAGCGATGCCGGCATAGCCCTTGCCATCGACGAATAGGTTCATGTTCACCAGCGTTTGCGGAATCATCGTTCAGCTCCTTAGTTGTTGAAGTCCAGCACTTCGGTGATCCACTGATTGGTCACCTCGACGCGGAAGTTCGGGTTTTCTGCCGGCGGCACATCGGTGAAGCGGATGTTCCAATAGACGCGCCCTTCCTCAAGCTGACTGGCCGTGTTCAACTTGGGATCGGGATAGACCTCGAAGTTGATGATTGCGCCGGCGGCCTTCAGGTCGCGCATGAATGCTTGCAGGCCTTCGGTTACGTCCTTGACGTAGGTCTTGGTGATGCTCCGGTCGACGGCCCACCGGTGGCCGTAGAGGATCGCGTCCATGACGATGTCGGATGTCTGGCTTGGCGTCGTGTTGGACGCTTCAATGAGGCCGGGGCCAATTGGCCCCGGAATTGAAGGGGATTCCATCCTCAATGGCGCGCACAAGGTCGCTTCAATGAGGCCGGGGCCAATTGGCCCCGGAATTGGCACCATTACGCTGGCTGGTGCAGAAACTAGTTAGCTTCAATGAGGCCGGGGCCAATTGGCCCCGGAATTGCCGCACCTGACCGACCAACAGGGCGCTTCCGCCATCGCTTCAATGAGGCCGGGGCCAATTGGCCCCGGAATTCATAAAAACTATGGTGGATGGGCACTGCTTCGCCAGCGCTTCAATGAGGCCGGGGCCAATTGGCCCCGGAATTATGATGGCCGACCTCCTGTCCTACCTGCTCATAGTAGTGCTTCAATGAGGCCGGGGCCAATTGGCCCCGGAATTCCTAAAACCCAAGACTTGATGTGATCCACCAAGTCCAGCTTCAATGAGGCCGGGGCCAATTGGCCCCGGAATTTCCGCATATTCCACTGCTCGACACATTGGTCTGCATGCTTCAATGAGGCCGGGGCCAATTGGCCCCGGAATTTATCTATAATGGCAATGAATCGTGGTTCACCGCTGGGCTTCAATGAGGCCGGGGCCAATTGGCCCCGGAATTTCGATGGCCTCCTTGATGCCTCGCGTATCATCGGATTTTGCTTCAATGAGGCCGGGGCCAATTGGCCCCGGAATTGCTGCCGGCGATCTTGGCGATGCAGGCGTACACGGCGGGCTTCAATGAGGCCGGGGCCAATTGGCCCCGGAATTAGCGGACCAGCG
The DNA here is from genome assembly GCA_002784045.1 of Hydrogenophilales bacterium CG_4_10_14_3_um_filter_63_21. GTDB lineage: Bacteria > Pseudomonadota > Gammaproteobacteria > Burkholderiales > Thiobacillaceae > PFJX01. The sequence goes on along the minus strand of PFJX01000059.1, from coordinate 10,079 downwards.
CAAGCTCGACCGCCTGGTCGCCGCGCTTCAATGAGGCCGGGGCCAATTGGCCCCGGAATTAAGTGATTCTGCTGTGCAGATGACAGATGATATACAGCTTCAATGAGGCCGGGGCCAATTGGCCCCGGAATTCGGCGCCCAGGTCGAGGGCGACTATGAGCAGAATGCGCTTCAATGAGGCCGGGGCCAATTGGCCCCGGAATTTCGAGGGCCTTCGGTATGTGGGCCTGGAAGCGGGTCAAGCTTCAATGAGGCCGGGGCCAATTGGCCCCGGAATTCCGAAGACAACGGTGCGCCATGGCCGATCACCGAAGAGCTTCAATGAGGCCGGGGCCAATTGGCCCCGGAATTGAGGTGCGACCCACTTGGATGGTTGGAGAAAACGTGCTTCAATGAGGCCGGGGCCAATTGGCCCCGGAATTGACCTCCAAGGAAGTGCGGGCTGGCCTGCGTTCCATGCTTCAATGAGGCCGGGGCCAATTGGCCCCGGAATTGATGCGATCGCATCGGCCAACACGTTGTTGCTGTCGCTTCAATGAGGCCGGGGCCAATTGGCCCCGGAATTCGTGCCGCTCCCGTCTTCTGGGTGGTCACCGTTCTTGCTTCAATGAGGCCGGGGCCAATTGGCCCCGGAATTGCCATTCCGCCGCCTGGCCGTATTACCTGGAGGCGGCAAGCTTCAATGAGGCCGGGGCCAATTGGCCCCGGAATTCAGAAACTCGGGTGCCGTGGTAGTCGGCGACGCTGGTGCTTCAATGAGGCCGGGGCCAATTGGCCCCGGAATTCAGCAAAAAGCTTGACCAATAAGGCCAAGCGGGAGGCGCGCTTCAATGAGGCCGGGGCCAATTGGCCCCGGAATTACTAATGGCGCCAGATGAGGCTTCCTTGACTTCCATCGGCTTCAATGAGGCCGGGGCCAATTGGCCCCGGAATTCAGGTAGCAACTGCCATTAATGCGCGCAGCTTGTTACGCTTCAATGAGGCCGGGGCCAATTGGCCCCGGAATTGCGAAGTCGGCCAGCGAGATCGTTGTAATAACCAACGCTTCAATGAGGCCGGGGCCAATTGGCCCCGGAATTCGAAGCATGCTTTATCGAGCGGGGACATGTCTTCTTTGCTTCAATGAGGCCGGGGCCAATTGGCCCCGGAATTTACAAGCTCGCGGCAGAACAGAGCGGGACCAGCCTTGCTTCAATGAGGCCGGGGCCAATTGGCCCCGGAATTTGCGAACTGAGGGCTATCGGATAAAGCGCCACTTGCTTCAATGAGGCCGGGGCCAATTGGCCCCGGAATTAACTACACTGGAGTAGGTTGATCCGAGCCCTTTAGTTGCTTCAATGAGGCCGGGGCCAATTGGCCCCGGAATTTCGACATCATTAGTGAAGTCAGCCTTACCGTCACGCGGCTTCAATGAGGCCGGGGCCAATTGGCCCCGGAATTGGTGGTGTTAATCTTACTCGTGCGCAGTTTATAGTACGCTTCAATGAGGCCGGGGCCAATTGGCCCCGGAATTTTCGTTGGATGCCTTGTCGGTCTCTTCTTTTTCAGCAGGCTTCAATGAGGCCGGGGCCAATTGGCCCCGGAATTGCTTGTTTGAGAGGCAGGAAGCTGATGAAGACCCAGAGCTTCAATGAGGCCGGGGCCAATTGGCCCCGGAATTAACAAACCAGAACCAGACATAGATGAAAGGTTCGAGGCTTCAATGAGGCCGGGGCCAATTGGCCCCGGAATTAAGCATCCATCAGCGTACTCAACGGTGTTCCAGTGAGGCTTCAATGAGGCCGGGGCCAATTGGCCCCGGAATTGCGTTGATCGGATGCAACCGATCAACCCGCCTTAAAGCTTCAATGAGGCCGGGGCCAATTGGCCCCGGAATTGATATGAATATACCATGTACTGATTGAGCATATGGGGGCTTCAATGAGGCCGGGGCCAATTGGCCCCGGAATTGCCCCGCCAGAAAGGCGGTAAATAATGTCGGTGGATTGCTTCAATGAGGCCGGGGCCAATTGGCCCCGGAATTATCGCATCAGCCAACACGTTGTTGACGTCTGACATTCGCTTCAATGAGGCCGGGGCCAATTGGCCCCGGAATTAGGTTGCCGATGGTAGGGTAGCCTATCCCGGGGCGCGCTTCAATGAGGCCGGGGCCAATTGGCCCCGGAATTGGCGCACGCCAAACGCCTATGTGATCTACCCGAAGTCGCTTCAATGAGGCCGGGGCCAATTGGCCCCGGAATTTCCCTGCCTGGGACATCGAAATAGCTGACCCTAGCGCTTCAATGAGGCCGGGGCCAATTGGCCCCGGAATTACTAGCGTATAGCCAAATTCTGACCCCCAATTGTAGGCTTCAATGAGGCCGGGGCCAATTGGCCCCGGAATTAGTCACTACATCCGCCAAGATACATCGGCCATTCTTGCTTCAATGAGGCCGGGGCCAATTGGCCCCGGAATTACGGTCAAAACGCAAGAGCGTATTCCTGAACATAAAGCTTCAATGAGGCCGGGGCCAATTGGCCCCGGAATTGCGGACTTGGAACTCATTTCAGGAGGCAGGTTGTGAGGCTTCAATGAGGCCGGGGCCAATTGGCCCCGGAATTGCCCAAGCACTTGTTCCAGCTTGAAGGCAAACCCGACGCTTCAATGAGGCCGGGGCCAATTGGCCCCGGAATTGAGAGGGCTGAATGCCCCGGAACGGCGGGCCGGAGTGGCTTCAATGAGGCCGGGGCCAATTGGCCCCGGAATTGCGGCGCCGTCCCAGTACCAAAGGTAGCGAGCGTTAGGCTTCAATGAGGCCGGGGCCAATTGGCCCCGGAATTTTGATTCTGGGATAGTGCGCGGGCGTTCTCATGGCTAGCTTCAATGAGGCCGGGGCCAATTGGCCCCGGAATTCAGTATCGCGCAGTTTGGATCCCTTCTGTTGCAGAAGGCTTCAATGAGGCCGGGGCCAATTGGCCCCGGAATTGGCTCTCTTGCCACCCCGCTATGCGTCACGCATAGCGGGGTGGTTTGCGAGCACTGACTGGAATATACCGGTGTGAGACGACTCCCGTCTTGTCGGTGCTTCATAAATTTCAATATCCTCATGTTTTTAAAGAGCAATTCTAGTTGCGAGCGGTGCCGGGAGAATTTTCATCAGCGCAGCGCTCGCGGTGTCTCGGCTAGAAGATCATGGCTTCGCGTTTCATGGGTTCGAAGCTCTTTCCCAGGCTGGTGACGTGGGGGCTGACGCTGTCCACCGGTCCCAGGTCGAGGATGAGGACATGGTCATCGCGGTGATGGATCGCTTCGTTCAATTCAGCCTGGATTTGCACATAGCGCAGGCGATCCAGGCGGCATTGGAAGACGGAGTATTGCAGCCATTCGCCGTGGCCTTTCATGATGCGGAAGACGTGGCGCCAGCGTTTGTCGTCGGCGATGTCGTAGCTGATGACGTAGAGGTGTTCCATGCTTACCTCGTGACGAAGTTGGGGTAGTCGGGGATTTCACCCGACAAATGCCGGATGAGCAGGCGGGCTTGTACTTCGAGCAGGCGCCGGTAGCTCAACTGGTAGCCGAACAACGGGTGGGTGACTTCGTGGCCCATGCGCCGTTCGAAGGCGGCGATGAAGCGTTTGCGGCCGCTATCCGACATGGCGCAGCTTCCGGCGGCGCGGATGAAGTCGCTGCCGCGCACTTCGCCGTTGTTGATGGCGGTGATGACGGCGGAGTCGGCGACCAGGGGGCGGAAGGGTTCCATCATGTCGAGCGCCAGGGCGGGGCGGCCGAAGCGGGGTTGGTGGTAGTAGCCACGATAGGGGTCGAGGCCAACCGCGCTCAAGGCGATATGCCATTCGCGGGTGAGCATGGCGTAGGCGAAGGAGAGCATGGCGTTGACCGGGTCTTTCGGCGGGCGCCGGTTGCGCCCCATGAAGTCGAAACTGAGGCTGGGGTCGTCGTCATGGCGCAACAGGTGGGTGAGGTTCTGGAAGTAGCGGCGGGCGGCGATGCCTTCGATGCCGAGGAGTTCTTCCAGCGAGCCGGCGCGCAAGGCGTGGTGGGCGTCTTCCTTGAGGCTGAGCAGGAGGTCTTCGGGGGCAACAGGCTTGTTGGCGGTATCCGTTATTCCGTCGCCCTCCTGCTCCTTGCCGAATTGTTCAAACGGTTCAGCCTCATCCTCTTCCGCCGCACCGCGCCAGTTGCGCCGCAGCATCGTGCGGCTGTTGGCGATCTTGGCGGCGACCCAGCCGCGCGCGAGGTGCAGACAGGCTTTTGGGTCGAAGCTCTGGCGGTACTGATGCATGCGCGTTTCCGCGTTGCGGTGGCCGAGGCCGACCACGTGGCCGATGAACCAGCCGCCGTAGGTGTGGAAGGAAACCGGGATTTCGCGCTTCATGAGTTCGTGCAACAGCGGGGTAGAGAGGCCGCTGCTGCCGAACAGGACGAGTTGCGAGACGTCGTTGAGGCGCGCTTCGCCGGCCTTGGCTTTTTCCACTTCGATGACGATGCGATCTTCATCCTTGCGCAGCCAGGCGCGCGGCGATTGCACGTAGAGCGGGCTGCTGAGTTGTTCCCGCGCGAACAGCGGGCGCGGGGCGATAGGCGCTTCGTTGAGGAAGCGCACTTCGTCCGGCAGGCAGATTCCGGCCAGCGAGCAGCGCGGGCATTTGGGGCTGTCTTCCAGTGGCGGCGGGATGCGGCCGGTGGCGGTGTTGGTGGCAACATCCGCAGCGGCATCGCTGAAGCGGCCGATGTTGGCGACGCCGCGCAGGCCGTGGATGGCGGCGAGGGTCTGGTCGATGAGGATTTCGTCGAACAACACGAGCACCCGCTCACGCGATTCGACGAAGTACAACATGCCGGAATCGCATTCGTAACCATGTTCGCGCAGCAGCAAGCCCTGTGCGCAAAGTTGCACACGTTCCGGGTCGTAAGCGCCTTTTTCGACATGCGGGCGCTTGCCGCGTTTGTAGTCCACCGGGGTGACGTAAACGCCATCGCCTTCGACCAGATCGAGCTTGGCAGTGATGCCCAGCGTGGCGGAACTCAGCGAAACGGAACGGGCGTGGATGTGCTCGTCCTCGGCCGGCGCCTCCGGCAGCGCATCCGCCTTGGCATCCACCCGCTTGTGCCTGGCGCGGCCTTCCACCGTATCGGCGGAATCCGCCCACTCCGCCTGCACCCACATCAGGTAAGCCAGGCGCGGGCAATAAACGTATTCGTTGACCATGCGCACCGGGATGAGCGGCGCATCGGGTGCCAGTTCGGGGAAGGCCAGGGGGAGTTCGCGTTGCTCGGGCATGGGGTTAGGCAGTCAGGGACACCAATGGGACTACAATCCTTTTCATTGAGACTACAAACGGAGTCGGCACGATGGAAACCTCGGTACGCGAACTAAAAACACATCTGTCCGAATACCTGCGCCACGTCGCGGCGGGCGAAGAGGTGGTAGTGACCTCGCACGGCAAGCCGGTGGCACGCCTGACTGCGGTGCTGCCACGCGCCTTGACCGAAGCCGAACGTGAAGCGGAAGCCATCGCCAAACTGGAAGCGTTGCCGTGGGTGCGGCCCGGGCGGGGCGGCAAACTGATGGGATCAACCCGGCCGATCAAGATCGCCCCTGGTGATAAAACGCTCTCCGAAATTGTCAGCGAGATGCGCGAATGATCCTGTATCTGGACACCTCTGCCCTGGTGAAGCTGTATGTGGAAGATGCGCACTCGGACTTGGTGCGCGAGGCAGTCAACCAGGCCAGCCTGATGACCTCCCATGCCATCGCCTACGCGGAAGCACGCGCCGCATTCCGACGGCGCGCCAACGACCCGAAATACGCCGCCGCGCTGCCGCAATGGCGTGTCGACTTCGAAGCGGATTGGGCCAAGATTCAAGTCCTTGAGGTCACACACGATCTGATCCGCCGCGCCGGCGACCTGGCGGATGCCCACAACCTGCGCGGCTACGACAGCGTCCACTTGGCAGCGGCGGAAGCGGTCTGGCAAGCCCTCCCCGGCGTGGATTTCCGCTTCGCGGCGTTCGACGCCAGGTTGATGGCGGCAGCGAAGACGTTGGGGATGCGGGGGCTGGAATAAGCCGCCGCCCGTGGCGACGGCCGTCCCTTCATCGCCCCTACCGACGTGCGCCTGTCCGACCTGGATGTGGTGCAACCGAACATCCTGGTGGTGTGCAAACCCGCCCAGATCACCCCCAGCCACATCGAAGGCGCGCCGGATGTGGTAGTGGAAGTGCTCTCCCCCGCCACCGCCACCCGCGACCAGCGGGAAAAGAAAGCCCTCTACGACCGAGCCGGTGTGGCGGAATACGTGATGGTCAGCCCGCTTCAGCACTACGCCATCCGCTTCTTGAACAGCACCGATGGTTTCGACAAAGGAACCGTCTTTGGGCCGGACGAAATGCTGGTGTTCAGCACGCTGGACGCCCTGGAAATTCCGCTTTGGGAAGTGTTCGAAGTGGCGGGGCAGGGGGGGAGCAGAAGGCGGTGATGAACGGGCCGCAGAGGGGATAGCTGGAAGTGGTGAGACTGCGGGAGCACGGGCGTCAAGCCGGGTGGGCGGGGGTGAACAGCCCCAGGCCAAAATGGCAGCCAAAGCCCAAGGCCAAGGGACCGGCAACCGGTTCAGCAAATACCAGTTTGAGGAAACACCCCTGCCGGTCGGGCTGGCTCAAGCCGCGTTTGGAACGAAAGCGGCGAAAATCCAGGGCGCGGGGTTTTGCATCGGGCAACCATTCCACCGCCACCGGCTCCGGCAAGCTGCGTAGCCTGCATTCACGGGCGATTTGCTCCGCCACGCCAAAACTTTTCTTATTGTGCCAGGGATGCAGATAGGGGGTGGCCGAGCGCCAGACGGTCGCTATACGCAGCGCGGCCGATTCCTGGAAAGCGCGGGTTTCGCCCAGTCCTTCCAGCAACAAACGCCATTCCGCACCCTCGCTGGTATGGATCGACTTGAGTTCCACCAGTGCGACCTGGGCCTGGGCATCGAAACCATCGGGCGCGTGGACGATCAAGTGATCGATGCGCCCATCCTTGTTTGCTTCCGGCAAAAAAAAGGCATGCCCATGCCGGTTGCCTTCGGGAAGGTCGTGGCCGGACAGGCTGGCGGGGATGGCATCGCCGAACAACCGCCGGGCGCGGCCCATCAGCGCCATACGCAAGGTTTCGCCCACACGCACGGCATCGGTGATGCGCGGTAGCGGCCTGGCATAGAGCGAGTAACGCGCGGTAGTGATCTTGTCCGCTTGGTGAGGTCTGCTAACCGCCGGGGCGGATGCCATGAAGCGCAACGCGTTTTTCCGCCGCAGGTAATACACCTGGCGCGCGGCGGGGGGCGCGCTCCAGCCGGCGGATTGCAATTCCCCTGTATCCAGGGAGATGGCATCCATCCAGTCGCCGGGGAGAGTGGCTGCGATGACGGCGGGGAGCTTGGCTTTATCGGGGTCAGGCAATATGCCGGTTTTCCCATCGGCCACGGCCTTCGCGCGCTTCTGCTGGATTTCAGCGCGTTCCCTCACCATGGCCGCCTCGCGCAATTCGGCGTTGATCGCCGCATAGCCTGCGGGGGTCTGGGGTAGCCAAAGCGGCACTAGGTCACCCACTTCCCCGGTCTCCAGGTCCAACGCCTGTTCCGGGGGATAGCAATTGCACTCGCCCGCCCAGCCCTCTCGCCGTCTCGCCTCCACCCAAGATTCCGCCCGACCCAGGTAGCCGATGGCGGCAAGCAGGGTGTCCAGCAATTCCGTCTGGGCGGTGTCGAGGGTGGTATTCGGCCAATGGGCGATCAATTCGGCCTCACGCCCCACTTGGGCGAAGGCGTCGAAGATCAGGCTGGGCTTATCGCGCACCGGCATGTAGTGGCGGGTATGGAAATGCACCGCCTCCGGCAGGGCGTAATGGGGCGCTTCTTCGGCAAGCGTGGCGAGCAGTTCGGCCAAGTGCTCGCGTGGGTACTTCGCCGGGTCCAGCTTGCGATGCCAGGTAGCGATGAAAGCGCGGGTGAGCCGCCAGAGGTCCGGTGGCCAAGCCACATCCGCCTCGTTGACGTGCCGGCCCCAGGGCGTGCCGTGATAGCGCCCGGCGGGGAAGGTGAAGGAGAGGGTGAGCATGAAGTACCCCGGTCAGCCGGGGAAACGCACGGTGGTCACCCCAGCGAAGGCGCCGGATGCGGCCTGGATCAGCGCTGGGAGCTGGGCTTCCAGGGTTTCCAGTTCCGGCAGTACGAAAGTATCCGGTCGGGTGACGCGGACTTCGCGGGCTTCCAGATCGCAGGCGGTACGCAAACGCAAACCATCGCGCAGGAAACGACGAATCTTGAACATAGTCAGGGCGATGAGCAGATTCCGCGATGCATCCGGCAAGCCGAATCCGCGCAGTTGGGCCAGGTCGAGGTTGAAATAGGCGGTAATCCTGGGGGCGGTGTATTCGGTGCGGGAAAACGGCACATTGCCAAAGCCTTTGCCGGTATCCCCGGATGGATTGACGCTGTCGTTCTTCACGCCACCGCTTTGCGCCACCCGAATGTCCTCCGCCTCGATGAAGGCGGACAGAACACGCGGCAGGCGCAGGCGGCCACCGGCCAATTCCTTTTTGGCGAGGAATAAGCCATGCAGCAGGGCATTGGTATCCAGCCGGAACACCACTTCAGCCAGGCGGCGGATGTTCACCATGCCCATTTCCATGTCAGCCAGTTCCGCTTTGAGCAGGTCAAATACGGACTTGTCCTTGCCTTCCAGGATGTAGGGGGAATTGAGCCGATGCGATTCCAGCACCGAATTGGTCAAGGGCGCGCCAGCGTTATCCGTGACCCGGACCAGGGGCAAGCCCAGAAGCGTGGTGACCCAGTCATTAGCGACCTTGTCCCAGCAGACCTCTTCCAGCCGGTTGGCCATGCTTTGAGCGGATTCCACCAGCAACATGCGCTGGCCATCGGGGCCGTCGTACTCAGCCGCACCCAGGTCGGGAAAGCCGGTGGGCTGGAAGCGCGTGCCCTGGACCGGTTGCAAATCAGCTTCGATAAGTAGGCGGGGTTGGTTGTTGAGTGCGTCGAAGTTCATGGTGGTCTCCCTCGGGTTAAACAGGTTCGGATTGCAGTTCTTCCGCGCGCGGCAGCAGTTGCAGCAACGCGGCGGATTGGAGCGGAACAGCCAGCGCCGCAAGCAGGCGCGGGCCGTCCAGAAAGGTGGTTTGTGGGGCATTGCCGCGTGGCCAGCCCAGGCCGGCGATTCGCCCGCGTCGCCAGGCAAGAGGAAGCGCCTTGTCGACATGATTGGCGGCAAGCAGGCGGGGCAGTTCGCCGGGCAGGCTGCACCGGGCGTCTTCCGGCAGCCGACGCAGGTATTTCAGCAACGCGGGGTCCGTGAAGAAGGATTTGCAAAGGGCATAGGCCAGGGGGATGGCCGAGGGTGCTCCCTCAACTACGGTGGGGGAGGGTAGTAATTCATCAGGCAATTCAGCCCAGATCAGGCCATGCAGCAGGGCGGCGATCAGTCCATCGTCAGTCTGGCCGGTCAGGAATGCGTGGATGTCTGACAAGCGGGCGCCCAGGCGGGGGTTACTGCGGAAGGGTTCAAGCTGCGGGTTTCGTTGCGATTCGATGACCCGCCGCTCGACCACCCGGACCAGATTGCGCGCCAGTTCACCCTTGCCCCAGACATGAAGACGGCTTTCCGGCGCCCATTGCCAGTGGCCTTTGTCCCAGGCAACGGGGGCCAGGTAGGAACGCAGGCCGGTCAGCGAGGCAAGTGCCAAGGCTAGGTGGAATTCCGTGCTGTCGTCCGCCGCCTGGTTGACCCATGCAGCGGAAAGGTGCGGGAGCACGGCCACCGCTTCCCTGCCCTTGCGGTTCACCGCCAGAATTTGCATGACTTCGCCCAACAGGATCAGGGCGCGCTGGATGGTCGGCCGCCCACTGCCGGGTTGGGTGAGAGCGAACAGGGCGTTTTCCAGTTGGGAGACGGCACGCTTAAGGCTGGCCGGAGCGTCCTTGTCGCGGGCTTCGCGGCGCAGGCGGTCGAGGAACTGGCCTCGATCCAGGTCGGCGATGAGATCGACATTGGGGGCGCGACTGGCTTCCACGCGCCCAAG